>WRFS01000008.1 GCA_009778695.1 Oscillospiraceae bacterium | reverse complement strand
TGGGTATAATAGTGAAAAGAATGCGTATTTGGGACATATTGGATTAATTACAAGTGATGGAAAATTTTTAGAACAGAACTACCCTAATAGAGGAGACGGCCCCCGAATCACCTCTATTAGAAATGGATACATTGCGATTTTAAGACCTTTTAATATAGATTTAAACGAAAGCTCTAATATTAAAAAGTATACAACAGGAACATATAAAGTAACAGCTAGTTTATTAAACGTACGTACAGGAGCAAGCACAAACTATATCGCTAAAAAATACAACCAATTATCAACTAATGCACAAAATCAAAATAGAAAATTGGGAAATGAAAAAGCGAATGGTTACTTAAGGGGAGTAGTTTGCACTGTCACAAAAGTACAAACTAATTGGCGGAATGACCGTTAGCGGATGGATTTGTTTAGATTATTGTAAAAAAATATATTAATACACTTCAATTTATTCTATTTATTAACTATAATAAACTTATATTATTTTTGAGAAATGGGGTGAGAGTTTGAAAAATATAGAATTGAATTTATTTTCAATAAAAGGTCAAAGAAAAATTAGGAGTATATCGTTGAAAAAACTCAGCGAGGCAACAGGAATTAATGTGAAACGTTTAAGTAAAATAGAAAAAAGAAACGATGGATATTTATCTGATATAATAAAAATATCGTTATTTTTTGATTTGAATGAAAGAGAACTATACAGATATAAAATTTATGATTAATACCATTTTGTATACTAAAAATCCCAAATTGGGATTTTTAGTATATAATTGTTACATAATTTCCATACCAAAAGTGATATAAAATAAAAATTGTGTATGATATTCTTTCAGTAAAGTAGTATTATATGGAGGAATATATGGAAAAAGAATTATTAAATGAAATATGCAAAGAATTAAGAATAGAGTCAGAGATAATAGAGTTAGAGATAATAGAGTTAGAGTATGAGGTTTTAACAGAAGATATAGGATATGATAAAGAAAAGGCAATTAAAATTATAAGAGAATTTCATAAAAAATAATCAAAAATAATCAAAAATAATATATATAGTAAAACAATGCTAATATTACCATTATTGTTTTTAGGTTATTATATTTAAAAATTATATATGGCTGTATAATTAAGAGGTTATCTGCAAAAGAGAGCTTTGGGGTTGCCCAAAAGCTCTCTTTAACTAATGATTAAAACATAAATTAGGAGTATATACCGTGTTCAGCACGGTGCTGTTCTACTCTCCTTGCGTCTAAAACTTTTTTTAGCTCTGCCTGCTCATTTCGGAGTTTTTCAAGCTTATGTTGATTTTTCAATTTGTTAAAAAAATTCCAAAATGACGATTGGCTTTCCAGCTTTTTAAGTAAAAGCGATATTTCTCGCCTTAAATTCTTTAGCTTTGCCTGTATTTCACTTACTTCTCGTTTTATCTGTAAGAGTTCTAACCGTTGTCTTGACCGTTGTCTTGACCATTTTTTCTTTTCCTGTCGAGATCGTCGACAGGGAGTCATTTGTTTTCTAGCCATAACATTCTCCTTGAAAATTTTCACTAAAGTTTTCCTCTAATACAAAAAGAGGATATAAATGATTATGTAAATATAATACAACAATAAACATAAAAAGTCAATAACATCTTTTTCAAAAAAATTCACGAAAATATTTGAAAAATATAAAAATATAGTATATAATAAAACGGAAGTCAGAAGTCTGATGTCAGAAGTCAGAATTTAAGTAAAGAAAGGACGAATTAATATGAAAATAAAAATTACAGGAAAAGAACTAAAGGCAACAGAAGCCATTAGTGAATATGCAGAAAAAAAGTTAAAAAGATTAGAAAAATACTTTAATGGAGAAAACGAAGAAATTGAAGCTTTTGTAACAATAAAAACAGAAGGAAACCAAAAAATTGCAGAAATAACAGTTAAAGTTAAGTCTAATACATACAGAACAGAAGTTGCAAGTCACGACCTATATGCTTCAATTGACAAGAATATTGACATATTAGAAGCTCAAGTTAGGAAACACAAAACAAAAAGAGAAAGAACAAATAACGAGTCAATAAGAACTGTAGGAATTATAGAACAACCATATGCCATTGAAAATGAAATAATAAAAACAATATATTACGATATAAAGCCTATGACACCAGAAGATGCAAAATTAAGATTACAAGAAAAAGAAAAAATAGGAGACAAATTTTATACATTTATAAACTTAGAAAATAGTAAGGTAAATGTAATATTTAAATTGAAAGATGGAAAAAATTACGGACTAGTAGAACCAGAAGCATAAATCATATAAAGCATGTAAGGGCGGATTTTCATATCCGCTCAAATAATACAAAAGAGGGGAAAACATGGACTTATTTAGTGTAACATATATATTAATAGTTATAGTAGTTGCATTGATTGCCTTAGCTGTAATTCAGATTAAAATGACTGGAATGAAAGTTAAGGATTTTTGGCACTTTATAGAAGCAAATGAAATGCTAGATAAGCTTTACAATTTTTCGAGGCAGTATCAAAATCTTACACAACAAGAACAAGTCGTTTTTTTGATGGAAGCTGAAAAAGTGTTTAGTGCTTTTGAAAAGGTACCAGATATGCTGTGGGAAGATGAATACCAAAAGTATTTGCAAGTGCTGAATAAGTACAAAGATATAAGAGTTGTTAGGTGGAATAATCATTAAAATTATTTTTATTGGTTTTTTTCCTGATTCTTTGAATTGCATTATCAATTGATTTAACAGGCATTTTTAACTTAGCAGCAATGTCTACATAAGTTTGTCCATTAATATAATTATATAAAACCTTTTTTTCAAAAGAGCTTAGTTCATTATTAATCTTTGTTTCAACAGATTGATAAAATTCTTTTTTTGTAATTGTATCAAGCGGATCTTCAACAGATTGAGAATTTAAAATGTCGATAAACATAGAATTATCTTCATTGTTATCTATAGAATTATTAAGGGATACCGAAGAATTTAAAGGTATATGTTTTTGCCTATTAGAAGTTTTAATAACAGTAATTAAATGTCTCTCTATGCATAAATTAGCAAAAGACTTAAAAGAAGATTGTTTACTTGCATCGTAATCCTGTATTGCTTTATATAAGCCAATTAGTCCTTCTTGAATAATGTCATCTTTTTCTGCACCAATAATAAAGTATTTAGATACCTTAAGATTTACAAAATTTTTATATTTACAAATTAAATAATCTAAGGCATCCTTATTCCCATTTCTAATGTAATTAATGACTTCATTATCATCGTACCCGAGAAAAATCTATTGCAAAAGAGAAAAAGTTTTTGTTCATTAATATTGTTACCTCCGTATGCCTATAAATTGTACATGTACTTGTATTATATGTACTTAATTGACTATTGTCAATACTTATAGAGAAAAAATATTAATTTTTGTTGAAAAAATACGTATTTTATGGTAAAATTTTAAATGATGGGAGTGATTTTAATGACGCTAGAAGAGGTTAGAAAAGTAAGAGATGGACTAAGAAAAGAGCTAGAAACTCAAATAAATAACAAAAATCAAAGAATAGGAAAAATTGCTTATTATGCAGATTTTGAAACGTTTAATTCATCAGAGCAAAAATTTGAGTATGCAGAAAATGATGTTTTTATTGTAACAAGAGAGATAAAGGGTCAAAATGGAACAATTGAACAATTATATGACTTATATGATAAAAATAAAACATTGCTTGCAAGAACTGATTCAGATGGTAAATTAACATATACGGCAGAATATATAAACAAACTAAAATTGCTTGCTGGTGAATTATATAGTGGGATTGGAATAGAAAATGATAATCATTATTTAAGTAGAGAAGGAGAATTTACAGTAACAGATAAGCCATATGAACAATTAAATGAAAAAGAAAGAGAAAATTTATCTACTAAAATAGAAGAACGTAAAACAGAAGAGCTGGCTACAGATAAAGATGAAAATAAAATTAAAAAATTAGATGAACCTGAACCAGCACTTATTGAAAACGACTTAGGCTTAGATAGGAGTGATATTACCTATTCAGTAGAAATAACAGATAAGAGGTTTTATGACATAATTCCTGAAGCAAAAGGATATGAAGGTAATGCTATGCTAGTTTATTCTAAAAAAACAAACCAATTTCTTATTGGCGGGGTGGATAAAAAAACTGGTAAATTCGAACCTTGTGATAGAACATTACAATCTTTTAATTCTAGTGAAAATATGCTAGACTTAAGTGCGGATTGGAGTTTTGTTGAAGAAAAAGGTATGGACAAATATATAAGAGTAAAAGGGGAGCCTAATTATGCTTTTGAAGTTGATGTAAACATGGTAGGTAATGATCCATTTAAATTAGTTAGAATAAATAGACTTGAAGATGGAAATGTAAAATATATGTCATCAAATCTTGAAACGACTAGAGAATGGAGACCGCAAAAAAATATTGAAAATATGATGAGGAAAGATAGGAACTCTTATATAAATGATGAAGCGGAAATTTTCGATGAAAAGCAAGTGGGAGGTCAAATGCCAATAACGCAAATAGATCCAAGTACTAGAGATGGGCGAAGTGATGATGAACCTGAAGAGGAAGGACCAGAACATACACATGAGCACATTCATAAAGTTTGAAAGAAAAAAAGAATACTAATCCTAAATAAGCATATAATTTATTAAAAGAAGCGGACATTAATGCAGTATTTAGGAGGAATATATGTTTTGGGTAATAAACAAAGATAAATTATTATCATATTTAATAGTAGTTTGCGTTATTGGAGTTTTAATTTTTCTTGGTGCAAACTTACCACAAAAGACTGTAGAAACTGTTAAAATGGAGGATACAAATTATATAAATACAACTGAGCAACCTTCAGGATGACAGGGCTAGGTTCCGAAAGAAATCTAATATATTTCGAATAAAATAGTGCAAACATGGGAAAATACCAATGTGGGGGAATATATGATATTCATTGGTATTATAACTAAAAGCAAGAAGGAAACAGAAATTAAGCAAGCTTTGAATAATTTATTTGAAAAGATGGAAATTAAGCATACTATCGTATTAATTAACAACAAGAGCATAGAAAACATAAAAAATGTTAAATTTGATACAATAATAATTGATATTAATGACTTGAATTATAGTAAAGACGCAATAAATATAATATCAAATTCAGAAAGAATAATTATTAATTTAGATTATGATGAAAATTTAGTTTTAATAGAAAACTTGGAATTAAATGTTATAACATATGGGATGAATTCAAAATCTACATTTACTATTTCTAGTAGCAATCCAGAATATGCATTAGTAACACTTCAAAGATGCATAAAGGATATAAATGGTAAAATTGTAGAACCACAAGAAATAAGGATTGACATTAATAAAAATAGTAAAAATTTATATTTAAGTATGATTTTGGCAATTTTCTTACTTATATATGGTAAAATTTAACATTTTATGTAGACAAAATCAAAAAAAAGTAGTATAATATAAATATTGAGGCTAAAATCATATTATTCTAAAATCAGAATAATATGAATAAAGTACTATGAAAAGGTTCCCAAAAAAGTATTTACGAAGTAAAATTTTTTTGGAAGACGACGAACAGTGGGACATATGAGCATTTATAAAAAATGCGAGAGATGAAGCTTGTTCGGAGGAAAGGGAGGAATAAAATTGAATACAAATTATTTAGAAAATAACCACTTAGTATTAGTGGGAAAAGTAACAAGTGAAAAAGTTTTTAGTCATGAAATATATGGTGAAAGCTTTTATGTTTTTAATATGGAGGTGCCAAGATTAAGTGACACATCAGACATTATTCCAATAACAGTGTCTGAAAGATTATTAACCAATTTAGATTTAGCGATTGGAAAAGATATTATAGTTGAAGGTCAGTTTAGATCATATAATAGTTATGAAAATGGAAGAAGTAAATTAGTTTTAACAGTGTTTGCAAAAGAAGTAAGGATGAGAGAAATTGATTCTGAAGATGATGAAAGAGTGAGTGTATCTAATGAAGTTATATTGATTGGATACTTGTGCAAACCAACAATTTATAGACAAACTCCGTTTGGCAGGGAAATAGCCGATATATTACTAGCAGTAAATAGAGCATATAATAAATCAGACTACATACCATGTATAGCATGGGGAAGAAATGCAAGATTCTGTGAACAATTAACAGTAGGAACAGCTGTAAAAGTAATAGGCAGAGTACAATCAAGAAATTATGAAAAGAAATTAGAAGATGGAACAATTATAGCAAAAACAGCGTATGAAGTATCTATAGGTAGTATGGAAATCGTAAAAGAAGATGATAATTGTCCAAATATGGAAGATAATAATGAAACGGAAACTGTAGCCGAAGAAAAGGCAGTTTAAACGACGAAATAAAAAATAAAAAAGGGAGTATCTAAAGAATTAGAGTACTCCCTTTTTTGTTTGATACAAAAAATTGACAGAGTATAACATGCGGTGGGGGCGGAACTTGGTCCACCAGATATGGAATCTACCAACTTGTAAAACAAAAAATAATAAAATGTAAAATAAAAATTGATTTTATTGATTTTAATTGATTTTATGTATTGCCAAACCAACATAAATATGATAAAATAGCTACATAAAAAGTTATGTAAGGTACAAAAATTTTTGTGCCACACCATACACCAAGGAGAAATTATGGTAAAGGATGAAACGGATTTCTATGTTGATTTGATGTCGGGCTCATCGGGAGTAACGGGTAGTTGCAATATATGTTCAGTTCGGTTTCCTGATGGAAAGCGTCAGAAGTTTGTAATTGATTTTGGTCAATATCAGGAATGGGAGTATGAAGGATTCAACCGAGAATTGTTGATTGATCCTGACTCAGTAAGCTTTGTTATCGCAACTCATGTCCATTTGGACCACGTAGGAAGACTTCCAATGTTGATTCGTAACGGATATGAGGGCAAAATCTTTTGTACATATGGTACGCAAGAGTTATTGGAACCAGCTTTGCGTGATGCACATGCTATCATGCGGCAAAAGTTTTCAAGAGCTTTAACAAAGTATAGGAAAAGTAAGAAACCCGAGTCCTTTCAAAAGAAAAGCAGTGGCAAGAAAGACAGGAATGGACATGGGAAGAACTACAAAACCTACAAAAATGGGAATGGCAAAAATGGTGACAACTACCTAAAGAACCTTCGACCGTTGTACGATGAGTACAATGTTGCAGATACGTTAGCTTCAACTGAAGGAGTTCCGTACGAGAAATGGCAAAAGTTTAACAAAAACATTTCTTTTATGTTTTTGAAAAACGCTCATTTGCCAGGTGCAGCATGTGTTTTGGTAAAAATCTCTTATCCCGGTAGAAAGAGTATCACTATTCTATTTACTGGCGATTGGAATAAGAAGAATTTGTTTCTGGGAGAGATTGATTTACCAAACAAAGTGAAAAATCTAAAACACCTTCATGTTGTAATGGAGGCTACCTACGGAACAACTGTCAGCAGCGAAGTAGAACCGTGTTTTAAGGATAATATATTGAAAACCTTAAAAAAAGGTGGAAGTGTGGTTGTGCCTGCATTTTCTTTGGGGCGTGCCCAAGAGGTATTGTATCACCTAAAGCAAATGCAGAATGAAAGTCAGTTATCTACCGCAATTCCCATATACTACGGAGGTAAACTCACTGCGACTTATACAAAGAAGTTCCAAGTAGCAGGAAGCCTTGAGGTTTTGACTGAAATGAGGGACTTTCTTCCGCAGAATCTCACATTTGTTGGCAAGAAGAATATAGGAGACGTATTGGGGAAAGAAGAGCAGGCGATTTTTGTTGTAAGTAGCGGAATGTGTAGTTTTGGTTTATCTCCCATTTGTGCAAAGCACTTTTTAGGGAATTCAAATGCATTAATTCACTTTACGGGCTATTGTGCTGAAGGTACATGGGGGCGTAATTTGATTGAAGCACCAGATGGAGCCAAGGTGAAATTCAATGGCTATGGAGATGCTTTAAAGAAAGCAGAAGTTGTGTCTACCAAAGAATTTTCCACCCATGCTAAAGCAGATGAGCTACTGGAGTATTGCAAAGGATTCAAAGGGATGAGCACACTTTTGTTGACTCATGGCTCGCCAGATGTAAAGGAAAATTTTAAAGAATTCCTTGAACCTGGCGGAGTAGAAGCAGAAGTTGTTTGTCTCGACAGGAGTAACTATTACCGGCTGGATGATGAAGGAATAGTGTTCCGTAAATCCACTAAATTCAAACCAATACCATAAAAACGTAGGACCGCCCATTTTTGGGCGGTCCTATTTTGGAGTAAAGAAGAAAAATTACGAGTTACAAAATCACAAATTAATGTTGAAAAAAATTTGCTTTTTTAAAAGAAGTATGTTAAAATGTAAAACATAACGTTGTAAAAGTAGTTAAAAATTTGAAGGTGCGAATGCACCGAGGAGACTACCATGAAACAGATGGGTGCAGCAATATTGACGTTGATTGCCATAGTGGCTTTCAGCGGATGTACGGTGGTTTACCCTTATGGGCAGGGAGGATACCCGCCAGAGTATGGGTATCCCTCATCACAGGCTACGTTCCCACAGCAGTCAGTAGTAGTACAGCCACAACAATATTCTTGTGAGCAGTACAACTGTTATTGGGACAACGTGACCGACACACTTGTTATTTTAGCTGCAACAGGAACGGTATTGTGGGCATTGGATGATTTTTCGCACAACTATTATAGGTATGGATATAGAGCCCCACGGTTTTATGGGGCACTGCCTAGAAGGTATGCTCCAGCATTTCAGCAGTATCGGTTGAATAGACCACATGGTGGATATGGACCAGGAGTACGTGGTGGTGGACATGGAGTTGTACCACATGGTGGACACCCTGTAACAGCACCGCGTAATGGTGTACCAGGACAGGTTCCTAATGTACCGCGTAGTGGGGTACCAGGACATGCTCCTGTTGCACCACATGTTGGAGTTACACCACATGTGCCAGTACATGTACCAATTGTAAAACCACCTGTTGTTCCGAGTGGTGGAATTAGATGAAGTCTCAAAAATTGGACGATGTAGAAGCTAATTCTGCATCGTCCTATTATTCCATGTAAATAATATCAAAAAAATTATAAAAAACAGTTGAAATTTTAGTAAATTTAATATAGAATGATACAGAGATTATTCGAAAGAAAACAAAACGTTTATACTGGAGGTATAAACTTGTAAGGAAGAGAGGAAGAAGAATTGATAACATTAGAAGATATAAAAAACAACGAGGAAGTAAAAGAACTGGTTATTCATTCTCAAAAACAATTGGACGAGCTGGGCTATACAGAACATGGACTTAGGCACGCTAGTTTAGTTTCATCTAGAGCTGGAGAAATATTAAATGCTTTAGGACATTCGGAAGAAGAAATAGAAATGGCAAAAATAGCTGGATTTTTACACGATATAGGAAATAGTGTTAATAGAGTAGACCATGCTCACAGCGGTGCTATTTTAGCGTATAACTTATTAAAAGATATGGGAATGGATAGCAAATCGCGAACAGAAATATTAATGGCAATAGGTAATCATGATGAAAATACAGGAATGGCAGTTAGCAATATATCTGCAGCATTAATACTTGCAGACAAATCAGATGTTCATAGAAACAGAGTTGCGAAAACTAATATGTCAAGTTTCGACATACATGATAGAGTAAACTATGCGGTTACATCTGCAGACTTGAAAATAAACAGCGAAGAAACCAAAATACAACTAGAGTTAATTATTGACACAGAAATCTGTCCAGTTTTAGACTATTTTGAAATATTTATGAATAGAACATTAATGAGTAAATATGCAGCAAAATACCTTGGTATATGGTATGAATTAATTATAAACGGTACAAAATTATTGTAATGAAGCAGATGTAATGTTAGAAAGGGAAAACAAGAAATGAAAGTAAACAAAATATTAAAATTAATGATTATAATATTAGTACTAGCAATAATAATAATGGTGTCTTTTGTAGGCATTTTTATTCAAAATAAAAACATATTGGCTAATATTGTTAAAGATTACAAATTTGGAATGGACTTTGGGGAACAACAAGAAACTGTGCTATCTCCATCAACGGCTACAGTAACTAATTACTATGATAAAGATGGAAAGCTTGTGGATTCATCAACCGTAACAGATTCAAACAAAAGTGATTACACTTCAAAAGATGAACCTGTTAACTCAGCAGCAGTACTTACATTAGATAACTATAAGAAAGCAGAAGAAATAATAAATAAAAGATTAGAAAATTTTCAATTAAGTGAATATACTATTTCTCTTGATGAAGCAACAGGTAACATTATAATAAAAACATCAGAAGACGATGATATTAACACCATCATTTCTGGTGTATATTCACAAGGTGAATTTTTGATAAAGGATGCAACAACTGGAGATGTTTTATTAAATAATAGTGATATAAAAAACGCAACAGTTAGCTATGTTAATGGAAGCAGCAGTACATCCGTGTATTTAAATATTCAAATGAATAAAGAAGGGACTCAAAAATTAGAGCAAATTTCTCAAGAATATGTTCAAACGACAAAAACGGATGAAAATGGGCAACCAGTTTTAGATTCAAATGGAGAACAAACTACAGATTCAAAAAATGTACAACTTTATATAGATGGAACTTTAGTAACAACAACATACTTTGGACAAACAATATCTAATGGAACATTGCAGTTGTCTATTACTCCATCTGGTGGTGTAACAACACAAAGTGATTTACAACAATACTTATTAAGTGGAGATGTACAAGCTAAAGAGTTATCTTATGGGAACCTACCATTAATATATAGTGTTAATCAAAGCGTAATGGTTTCTAGTGATGTTTTTGAAAATATACTGCCAATAGCTATAATAGTTTCAATAATAATACTAACACTCATGTTGATATACTTGGTAATTAGGCATAAAGAAAGAGGAATCATATCAACAGTACTATTAGTAGGATTTGTGGCTCTTTTGCTATTAGCAATTAGGTATGGAAATGTTTATATAACAGTTGGAAGTACCTTTGTAATAGCATTTATTACAATATTTTACTTCGTATTTTTAGATAGGCTGTTAACAAAGTTTAAAACCTTAAATGCAAAGGAAGTAACTCCAAAATCAATGGTTAATAAAACAATATTAAAATCATTATTTATACTAATTCCTATGGCTATAATAGTTGGAGTGTCTATTTTCTTTACCAATATAGGAATTAATGGCTTTGGCACAACCTTATTCTGGGGCATTGCAGTATTTATTGTATATGTTTATGTATTTACAAAAACCTTATTACTAAATTTTGAATATTTGTTTGAAGAATAGAAAGGAATAAAAATATGAGTAAAACTATAAAAATAATAATTGGTGTATTAATAATAGCCATAATTATTGCAGGAATAGTTATGGATCGAGTTAAAGGGTTTAATTATGGAATAAACTACAGCACCACAACAGAAATGAAGGTATACTTAGGTCAAGAAGTAGATATGGATGGCATTAAAAGTATATGTAAAAACTCATTTGATAATAAGCAGTTTACTATAAGAAAATTAGATTATTTTAATGATTCAGTAAGCGTATATGTAAGAGATATTACAGATGATGAAATTAACGCATTTGTGAACAATGTAAATTCAGCATATAATGCAGGTATGACCAAAGATTATTTGGCTATCATAAAACATGGACCAATACTTATGAGGCAGATTATTAAGCCATATATTATTCCGGGAATAATTGCATTTGCATTAATACTAGTATATATGGCAATAAGATATAAAAACAAGGGATTTGTAAAATCATTTTTACAACCAGGGTTAATAATTATTCTTGCCGAATTATTGTATTTTAGTATAGTTTCTTTGGCAAGAATACCGGTTAATATATACACAATACCAATAGGGTTATTAATATTTTTAATTGCGGTAACTTTAGTTACAGTAAGGTTAGAAAAAGAGGTTGTAGATATTTATGGAAAGCAAAGAAAAAAGTAAAATTTCAATAATTGTACCATGTTATAATGAAGAAGATACATTAAAATTATTCTATCCAGAGTTAACAAAAGTAATTGACAGTATGAAAAATATAGAATGGGAACTTATATTTATAAATGATGGTTCAAAAGATAAAACTTTGAAAATGCTTAAAGAATTACAACAAAGTGATGCAAGGGTAAAGTATGTTTCTTTTTCAAGAAACTTTGGGAAAGAAGCGGCTATGTTTGCAGGATTGGAAAAAGCAACTGGAGACTATGTTGCAGTAATGGATGCAGATTTACAAGATCCGCCAACAATGCTAGTAGAAATGTATGATATTTTGAAAACTGGAGAGTATGATTGTGTAGGGACAAGAAGGGTAACAAGAAAAGGGGAACCTAAATTTCTTTCATTTTTTGCTAGATTGTTTTATAAAATAATGAGAAAAATATCAGATATGGATATAGTAGATGGAGCGAGAGATTTTAGATTAATGACTAAGCAAATGAAGGATGCAATTGTTTCTATGAAAGAATATAATAGATTTTCAAAAGGAATTTTTACTTGGGTTGGATTTAATACAAAATGGCTTGAATATGAAAATATAACAAGAGCAGCAGGAAAAACGAAATTTTCTTTTTGGAAATATTTTAAATATTCAATAGAAGGAATAACAGCATTCTCAACATTTCCACTTGTTATTGCAACAGTGATTGGTATACTTTTTTGTATAATTGCGGTCATCCTTATAATAGTGATTATTGTGAAAACATTGCTTTATGGGGATCCAGCAACGGGGTGGCCATCTCTTATGTGCATTGTTTTATTTGTAGGCGGAGTTCAGCTTTTTTGTACAGGTATAATTGGGCAATATATTGCAAAGTCATATTTGGAAGTTAAGAAGAGACCTGTGTACATAGTAAAAGAAGAAGCGTAGAATTCCAATTCCGATGTAATCCATCAATGTTCGCAACTTAAAGAAAAGGCTTATATATGTAGGGGCGAACATCGTTCGTCCGAGACTAGAGAAATTTGATAAAATTATTGAAAAACGAGATAATTATAGTGCAGGACGAACAATGTTCGCCCCTACAACAGTAGCAATATTTTCTTAAGTTGTGGACATTGAGGTAGCGTGGCGGAAGGAGGATTTGGCTATATTGACTAGTATAAAAAATTATAATTTAAACGAACTAAAACAAATTTTTTTAGAACTTGGTGAAAAGCAATATAGAGCAGAGCAAGTTTTTAAATGGCTATATATAGATAAAGCAAACAGTTTTGATGAAATGACTAATTTATCAATAGAATTAAGAAAAAAATTAAAACAAAATTTTGAAATTACAGAGTATACTATATTAAAAAAACAAGTTTCAAAAGATGGAACCAAAAAGTACTTATTTAGATTGTCAGACAAAAATACAATAGAAACTGTTTTAATGGAGTATAAATATGGCAAAAGTATCTGCGTATCAACACAAATAGGATGCAAAATGGGGTGCAAGTTTTGTGCTTCGACAGGAATAGGATTTGTGAGAAACTTAACTTCTGCAGAAATTATTGAACAAATTTTAGCAGTAGAAAAAGATGAGAATGTTAAAGTTTCAAATGTGGTATTTATGGGAATTGGTGAACCATTAGATAATTACGATAATGTAGTAAATGCAATAAGAATTATAAATAATCAAAAAGGGATTAACATTGGAGCAAGGCACATGAGTATTTCTACAAGCGGGTTGGTGCCTAGGATATACAATTTAGCAGACGAAAATATACAATGTACATTATCAATATCTTTACATGCGACAAATAATAAAAAAAGAAGTTCACTTATGCCAATAAATAATTTATATAGTATAGAAGAACTAATTAAAGCATGTAAATATTACATTAAGAAAACGAATAGAAGAGTATCATTTGAATATGCTTTAATTAAGGGAGAAAATGATACTTTAGATGATGCAAAAGGGTTAATTCGATTATTAAAAGGAATGTTGTGTCATGTAAATTTAATACAAGTGAATAAGATAGAAACTCGTTTATTTGAAAAAAGTAATAATGAAAACATAATAAATTTTAGGAATTATTTAAATGAAAATGGAATAGTTGCTACAATTCGAAGAGAACTTGGCTCAGATATAGAAGCAGCATGTGGACAATTGAGAAGGAGTGCAGCAACAGGTAACGTACTAAAATGAAAGAGGTGATTAACCTGAAAATAACAGCAAAAACAGATGTAGGAAAATTAAGAGAAATAAACGAAGATAGCTATTATGTTTATGAAGATGAGCAAGAATATAAGTTATGTATGTTAGCAGATGGTATGGGTGGATATGATGGTGGCGAAGTTGCGAGTAATTTATCTATATTGACTGCAAAAAAATATATAGAAAATAACATAGCCAAGGTATTAAATGATGAAAATATTATAGAAGTCCTAAAAGGTGCTATACTAGAAGCTCATAATGAAATATTGATAAAAGCTGAAAGAATAAATGATTTAGAAGAAATGGGCACTACTTTGGACATATGTTTAATAAATAATAATAAACTATATATAGCACATGTGGGCGATGGCAGAGTATATATGATAAGAGATGGAGAAATAAAACAAATAACTGTAGACCATAGTTTTGTAGAAGACTTAATAAGAGAAGGTACAATAACTAGAGAAGAGGCAGAGAATCATCCTAAAAAACATATGTTAATGAAAGCTTTAGGCGGTGAAATGAATATCACACCAGATACATATATTGAAGAACTTAAAGAACATGATAAAATATTAATGTGTACAGATGGTTTAAGTAATATGTTGAAGAAAGATGAGATTTTTGAAATTATACAAAACAATAAAGAATCTGCACACAATGAGTTGGTAAATATGGCAAACAAAAAAGGTGGACGAGATAATATTACAGTAATTGTGATAGAAAATTAAAACAGGAGGGGAATATGAATTTAGTAGGAAAAATTCTAAATAACAGATACGAAATATTAAAACAGATAGGTTCTGGAGGTATGGCAACAGTATATAAAGCAAAATGCCAGTTATTAAATAGATACGTTGCCATAAAAGTATTACGAGATGAGTTTACAACGGATGCAGAGTTTATAAAAAGGTTTAATTCAGAAGCACAGTCTGCTGCAAGTTTAACGCATCCTAATATAGTAGGCATTTATGATGTAGGCAATGAAGATAACCTATATTATATTGTTATGGAACTTATTAAAGGTAAAACTTTAAAAGAAATAATTACAACAGATGGAATATTACCATGGAAATGGTCTGTAAATGTTGCAATTCAAATAGCTTCAGCACTAGAATTTGCACATAAAAATAATGTTGTACATAGAGATATTAAGCCACACAACATAATTATAACCGAAGAAGGAGTTGCAAAAGTAACAGATTTTGGTATAGCAAGAGCTATTTCAAACTCAACTATAACATCTTTTGGAAGCACTATGGGTTCAGTACATTATTTTTCTCCAGAACATGCAAAAGGAGGATATACAAATGCTAAGTCAGACATATACTCATTAGGTGTTGTATTATATGAGATGTTAACGGGAAAGGTTCCATTCGAGGCTGATACCCCAGTTTCAATTGCATTAAAACATATGCAAGAAGATGCAATAGAGGTTAAAAAATTAAATCCTACAGTACCAGCAAGTCTTAACGATATAATTAAAAAAGCAATGCAAAAAGATCCAAATTTGAGGTATGATTCAGCAGAAGAAATATTGGAAGATTTAAAAGAAACTTTAAAGAATCCAGAAGGAACTTTTGTAAAAATGAATGAAAAAACAGATATGGACAAAACACAAAGAGTTAATATTATTGCACCAGAAAACAATGAAACCAAAAAAGAAAATAGAAGTGACCCAGATGAAGAAAAAAAAGGGTTCTTTAAGAGACATAAGGTTTTAGGAATTATTTTAGGTATAATAATAGTAATTGCAATATTTTTTGGTGCCATTTTTGGAGCATACACAATATTCAGCAAAAAAGAAAATCAAGTACAAATACCAAATTTAGTTGGTATGACTATAGATGCTGCAACGACTGTGGTTAATGATGCGAAATTAAAAATACAAGAATCAGATGAAAGATATGATCCAACAATACCTGAAGGGCAGATAATAGAACAAGATCCAGGATATCAAGATAATTTTAGCGTAATAGAAGGTTCAACAATAAATGTAGTAGTAAGTAAAGGACAACAAATGACAACAGTACCAAATGTTGTTGGAATGATTAAAGATGATGCGTATAAGGCTTTGCAAAATGCAAATTTAAATTATACTGAAACAGATGAAAACAGTGATACAGTTCAGAAAGATTATGTAATAAAACAAGATACTGATCCTGATACAGAAATTCCAGCAGGAACAGCTATAGTAATACATGTAAGTACAGGAGTGCAACAAGTAACAGTTCCAGATTTATCAGGAAAAACTGAAGCAGATGCAAAAAAAGCAATCTCTAGTGCGAACTTAAAATATAAAGCAACGTTAATAACGAATGATCCAAGCAAACCAAACGGGGTAGTAGTAAGTCAAAATATATCAGCGGGTAGTACGGTAGATAAAAATACAGAAATTACAATTACAGTAAATCAATTTAATGCAGTTCAATCAGCAAATTTAATAGTTGATGTAGCAACATTAACAGATTATACGGCGAAGACGGATGCAGATGGGAATCCAGTAGCTGCACCACAAGTGACAGTAAAAGCATTAGTAGACGGAACAGCCGCTGCAACAGGAGTATTTGCTCAAGATACATCAACTGCAAAGCTATCAATTACATCAAACAATAGTGTTGCAACAATAACAATCGTAATAGATTTAAGTGGAAATGAAATATCTAGAACTTCTTATGCTAGTCAAACTATAAGTGGTAATATTAACCTACCGTAAAAATAAAAAGACGAGGAGTAAGATAATGATATATGTATCAACATCTATACTGACAGTAGAAAAGGAAAAAAGTACAAAAATATTTTATGATTTAGAAGTTGCAGGAACAGATTATTTTCATATAGATGTAATGGATGGAGAATTTGTAAGGAATGATACTTCGGAATTAATGATGGAGTATGCAACACTTTTAACACATATCTCAAATTTGCCGTTAGACGTGCATTTAATGGTAAAAGATGTGGAATATTATATTAATGAATATATACCATTAAATCCGAATATAATAACTATTCATTATGAGAGTTTTGAGGATAAAAAAAGGCTTGTAGATACAATAAATTTGATAAAAGAAAATAATATAAAAGTTGGAATTTCAATAAAACCAACTACCCATTTGGAAGAAATACTAGAATTTTTACCATTAGTTCATTTGGTACTAATTATGACTGTTGAACCTGGAGAAGGTGGTCAACGATTAATAATGGAAACATTACAAAAAATTAAAAATTTGAAACAGTATATTGATGAAAATGATTTGGAAATTGATATAGAGGCAGACGGTGGCATAAATGAAGAAAATGCTAATTTTGTTAAATTAGCAGGTGCAAATATTTTAGTTGCAGGTACAGCGATAATTAATTCAAATAATTTTGCAAAAGTGATACAAAAATTAGGGGATAAAGTTTGATTTTTAATAGGCTCAATAAATAAAAGATTCCAGTGATTTCTCACTGGAATCTTTTGTTTCGATGTGTATATATTTTTTTATAATGTTGATATGTTATTTATCCTCTTTTTCAGTATCATCTTCTGTTGATTTATCATCTTTAGCCTTGTCAGTTTTAACTTTGTTAGTTTCAACTTTATCAACTTTAGCTTTTAGAGTCTTAACTGTATCATTTTCGGCATCTTGTATTTCCGCATTTTCAGAATTAGCTTTATTTTCAGATTTAATTTTAGCAATAATTAAACGAACACCTTTACCAAAGCCTGTAACTGTTAGTATACCAGCTACTATAACGCCTGCGTATGGAATCAATAATATTGCATAATAAATTAATGTTGCTAGTATTATAAACAAAACTACAAAATTTGTTTTAGAATTTTTTCCAAATTTATTATAACATTTGAATGATATGTCTATCAGTATAATTGCTGTTCCTAAAGAAAGCAAGAGTATACTTAATGTAAGCAGTGTCAAAGCTACTAATGCTGTAGCAGAAGAACACAATAATAACACGGAAACTATTATAGATATAATTATAGATAATATTCCAATTCCAAATGTTTTCAAATAATCAACAATTGAAAATTTATTTACATTTTTTATAGCAGATCTATTAAATAGTAATGCTGCTAAAAGTATTACAAGAGTAAAGCATAATAAAGCAATATAATTTTCAATATGAGCTACAACAACATTTTTCGCAAATACTAGTTGTGGTAATGTATGGGATAATGTTTCACCATAAATTGTTGCATTTTGAGAAATAGTTGGTTCAAAATTTGCAAAATACGAAACATTTCCTGCAACATAAGTATTATCTGTTAAATTTAATGAACTAGTAGCTGCAAAATATAAATTTGAGTTAGAAGAACCATCCCAAGTTATATCGTTTGCAAAAACTTTTGCACCAAAATCTAAACCACCATATTGTCCACATTCAAATGTGTGTGCAACGACATATAAACTGTTTGCTATACCTTGGAAATTAACTTTATCAGCAAGAATGTAAATGTTTCCATAAACTTGCAATGCATCGTTAAATGATGTTGCTTCAAAAGTAATGTTATTACCTATTACAAAAAGGTCTCCGTTAATACCAGAGTTAGCTTTAAAGGTTATGTTATTTCCGACAAGATAAACGTTTCCATTTACTAATTTATCAAACACAATATCATTGCCATGTTCAGTATAACCTCCTTGAATTATATCTGGTGTTGTAGTATCAGTAGTACCAGCGGTATTAGTAGTATTGGTGGTATCAGTGGTATTAGTAGTATTTATAGTATTAGTATCAATTGTATTAGTTGTGGTGTTAGTAGTGTTAGTAGTATTATTTGTTTGCGTTGCAGTAGTTGTGACACCAGTGGTATTATTTGCAGATGATGATGTTGTAGTTGTAGCTGCTTGAACTTTTAATGTAGTTGATTGATCTGGAGGATATATATCATATGTCCCATCAGATGCATCAACATCTTTTATTGAAATAACTGTATTTCCTGTCGGTGCCGAACTTTTTACTGTAAATTTAATTGTTAATAAATCACTATTTTTTGAAATAAATGCAGAGTTATCAAGTGTTACCTGACCATTTGCTGCATTGAATGTTGGTGAATTCCAACCTCCTTTTGATGTTAAATCAGTTGTTGCCAAAGTATTGAATACTTTTGAATCATAACTAATTGTCATTTTTATAGCGTTAATTCCAGTTTCATTTGGCGTGAAATTCTTTAAACTAATTGTTACATTGACTGTTTTTCCTTGTTCAATTGTTGTAGATGAAGGTGATAAAGCTATTGCAAAAGATGTTACGGCGAAAGATGGCGTTATACTCATCACAAATAATATCATTACAACCATTAATATACTTAATGTTTTTTTCATTAAAAAACTCCTTTCAAATATTTATTTTATTATAATATAACTAATTAAATCATTTGTCAATATGTTATTGAAATATATGTTTAATTAATATATAATATGAGTTAAACAGTTGGAGGATAAGGTGGAAATTATAAAAAATAAGGAATATATAGTTGATATAATAGATAATGGTTTTGAAGGTGAAGGTATCGCCAAGATAGATAATTTTACTGTTTTTGTTAACAATGCCATAAAAGGCGAAAAAGCTAGGATTTTAATATTGAAGGTAAATAAGAACTTTGCCTATGGTAAAGTTTTGGAAATATTGGGTAGTTCCAAAGATAGACAAGAAACAGAATGCAATGTATATGGGCGTTGTGGGGGATGTCACCTAAGACATTTTAATTATGATGCTACACTTAAATTAAAAAAAGAAATAGTAGAAAATTGTTTATATAAAGCATTAGGAAAAAAAATTCATGTAAATGATACAATTGGCATGAATTTTCCGACCTTTTATAGAAATAAACTTCAATATCCAATAGGGTTAAACAAAGACAACAGTGCAGTTATGGGTGTTTTTGCAAAGAGAACACATAATATTGTAAGTGTTTCTAAATGTTTTGTGCAGGATGAATTATCGCAAAATATTGCTAATACAGCGTTTGAGTTTATTGTTAAAAATAACTTAAAAGTTTATAATGAAAACAGTGGGATAGGAATTTTTAGGCATATCGTAGTAAAAATAGGCAAAAAAACAAATGAAGTTATGGTTATTTTAGTATGCAATGAAGAGAGTTTTCAAAAAGAAAATGAGTTGGTTAAGGAATTAAGTTTAAAATTTCCAGAGATTAAGACGATTGTGAAAAACATAAATAATAAAAATACGAATATAATATTAGGCGAAAAAAATATAATTTTATATGGAGATGGATATATTTACGATATTTTAGGCGAGTACAAATTTAAAATATCACCGTTATCGTTTTATCAAGTTAATCCAATTCAAACTGAGATATTGTATAATAAGGCTATAGAAATGGCAGAATTGAATAAAGATGATGTGGTCTTTGATTTATATTGTGGTATTGGGACAATTGCGTTGTTTGTCTCAAAATATGTTAAAAAAGTCTATGGTGTAGAAATTGTTGCAGATGCAATAGCCGATGCAAAGGAAAATGCGAAGATGAATGACGTTAATAACGTCGAATTTTTTGCAGGTGACGTAGGGGCAGATGCCCTCATCTGCCCTAATAATAATAATGCCCTCATCTGCCCTAATAATAATAATGCCCTCATCTGCCCCAATAATAATGCCATCATTTACCCCAACGTAATTTTTATTGATCCGCCAAGAAAAGGATTAGATGTAAATACAATAGAAAATATAATTAAAATGCGACCAGAAAAAATAGTATACATTAGCTGTAACCCTGCTACATTAGCAAGGGATGTAAAGCTATTTAGTGAAACATATGAAATAAAAGATGTTCAACCAATTGATATGTTCCCTTGGACGAAGCATGTGGAGTGTGTAGAGTTGCTAGAAAGAAAAACCCGCTAAATCAATGGATTTTGATTTTTTGAATTTTTAAAATATTATAGAAAAACATCAAAAAATTTGCAAAAAAAATGTAGTTTTTCGATAGATGGTCTACGGGGATAGGTAACAAATTTGACAAAAAAATTTTAAAACAGTTGATACACAGTTGATACAGAAATCATATGTCTACCGTACCCAATACCATATATATAGAGTAGGTTCCGTGAACATATAAAAATATAAAATAAACAGTTATAAAGAGTTCTAAAATCGAGTATAGGCAATGCTTATATTCGTTTTTTATGAAAGAAAGGAGAACACAAGATGTCGAAATGCAAAGTAATAGCAATAGCAAATCAAAAGCGGTGGGGTTGGTAAAACTACTACTGCTTTAAACTTAGGAATAGAACTTAAAAACTTAGGAAAGAAAGTTCTACTAATTGATTGTGATCCACAAGGAGATTTAACATCTTCATTGGGATTTACAAATGTAGATGAACTACCAGTAACTCTTGCAGAGAATATGATTCAAGAAGCTAATAAACTATATGGTAACAATATAAAATTTTTAAACACAAATGCAGAGAATATATTAGTAGAGGATAATACGCAAGATATTGTTACTATCTGTTGTACTTTTCATCATATTAGCAATCCCCAAAAAGCATTATTAGAAATTAATAGAGTTCTGCATAATAATGGTTATTTTGCATTCTCATCAATTTTAAATGGACTTTGTAATATAATTTATCCTATACTAAGTAGTGGAGATGTAAGAGCATATAACAAAAGAGATTTAGAAATACTTTCCGCCAATACAGGGTTTAGTATTGAAAACTATGATAAGGTTGACAAAGTAAGTTACATAGTAAAATTAAGAAAAGGTATGTAAGAGGTTATAATGGATAGATTAGAAAGTTTTGAAAATGCACTTAAAGACATTGTTAATGGTTATGACGAATTAGGTAAAGAATTAGAAGGGTTAAGAACTGATGGAAAAACAGGACATGAAATTATGTTTCTATATAAAGTAGAGATTCCAAAAAATCAAATACAAGAAGAATATGTTATTACTGAAGGAGAAACAAAATCAATTGCAAAATGGATAGATAAAGAGGAAGTGCTAGATGGAAAAAAGGTTGTTTATCCAGAAATCATAAGAAAATATATTTAGAAAATTATTAAAAAATAGTTTTAACAGTAAACATTTATAAATCACTGTGGGAATTTAACTATTTTTCTTGATTTTTCCACAAAAAGTATGATAAAATGTATACCAAATGTGATTGTATATAGGAGGGAGCAAAAACATGCTGGAGATATCATTAAATAATGTAAAAATGAATTATGGTTTAAAAGATGTATTAAATGGAGTTTCATTTGAAGTTACAACTGGAGAAAAGGTAGCTCTCGTTGGGAAAAATGGGGCAGGAAAAACAACGATATTTAATATAATTTCAGGTGAGGAAAAATGTGATAGTGGCTTATGTGCAGTTAGAAATGGTGCACAAATAGGGTATTTAAGGCAAGTACCATCTACTGAAGAAGAGAATACAACAGTAAAAGAAGTAATAAGTCTTGGGCAAGAAGAATTAATATTATTAGAAAAAAGAATGAATGAAATAGCACGAGAAATGGAAAAATCTTCTGGTAGTGAATTAGATAATTTATTAAAACAATTTACTAGATTGCAAGATGAATTCATTAGTAAAGATGGATATAGACTGGAAGAACAATTTTCTAAAATATGTACTGGTTGTAAAATATCAAATGAACTATTACAACGAAATTATGATATGTTAAGTGGCGGAGAAAAAACAAGAGTTAATTTAGCGAAAATATTATATGCAAACCCAGATATATTGTTATTAGATGAACCAACAAACCATTTGGATATTCAATCAATAGAATGGTTAGAAGAATTCTTAAAAAATTATTCTGGAACAGTATTAATAAATTCTCATGATAGATACTTTTTAGATAGAGTGGCTCAAAAAATAATTTTAATTGAAAGAGGAGAGGCTGAAATATTTCATGGTAATTATTCTTATTATTTAAAAGAAAATGAGAGAAAAATAATGTCAGAATTTGCTGATTTCAACGATCAACAGAAAATGATAAAAGCCATGAAAGAAGCTATAAAAAGGCTACAAGAATATGGTAAACTTGCATATCCTGGAGGAGAAGGCTTCTTTAGAAGAGCTGCAAGTATTCAAAAGCGATTAGATAAAATAGAACTTTTAGATAAGCCAGAAGATATAGGTAAGAAAAAACTTAATTTGAATTTTAACGTAAAAGAAAGGTCTGGGAAACAAGTTGTAAATGTAGAAGGATTAAGTGTAATTTTAGGAGATAATATAATATTAGATTCTGCAAATTTTGATGTTCGTTATGGGGAGAAAGTTTGTATAGTTGGTAATAATGGTTCGGGAAAATCTACATTAATTAAAACTATAATGGGAGAGGTTGAGCCTCTTGATGGTAATGTAAAAGTAGGAGACAGTGTAATAATAGGTTATATACCACAAGAAATAAAATTTGAAGATGATAATGCTACAATTTTAGATACTTTTAGAAAAGATTTTAATGGAGATGAAACTAGGTTGAGAGCTACATTAGCAAAGTTTATGTTTTATGGGGAAAATGTGTTTAAAAAAGTTGGTAGTTTATCGGGAGGAGAAAAAGTTAGATTACAATTAGCTTGTTTAATGCAGAAAGATGTTAATTGTATTATTATGGATGAGCCTACTAACCATATAGATATTGATACTAGAGAGGTATTAGAACAAGCATTACAAAATTATAAAGGAACTTTAGTAGCAATAACTCATGATAGATATTTTACAAATAAGCTAGCAGAAAGAATAGTAGAAGTAGGAGATGGGAAAACAGCAAGTTATATAGGAAACTATGATTATTATAAACAAACAAAAGAACGACAAAAAAATCCTACATTCGCAGAAAGTATTAGTGTAACTACCAAAACCGCCAAAACCACAAGTCAAATAAGTCAAAATAAAAATAAAAAGAAAGGAAAAGGTTTTGAAAGATAATATAGGAAAGGAAATATTAATATTTATGAAAAGTTTATATTTAATTACAGGACCATCTGGAATTGGGAAAAGCACTATATCGGAAATAATATCTAATAAATCAAATTGTGCATTAATAGAAGGCGATACAATATATCATATGGTTCAAGGTGGTTTTATTCCGGCATGGGAAGAAGGAAATCATCTTGAACTTTTTTGGAAAAACTCGACAGATTTAATAACTAATTTTTTAAATAATGATTTTAATGTTGTATTTAATTATATAATAATGCCTAAAGATATTGAATATATAAAGAAAACATTAAAAGATGCGAATGTAGAAATAAAGTTAGTTGTTTTAATTGCTAATGAGAAAACTCTTATTTCAAGAGATAAAACGCGACCAGTTGATTGCCAGATGGGCGAAAGAAGTTTAATTTTACTAAATGAGTTTAAAAAAGCAGAGTTTAATGATAATAATATTTTTGATACAAGTGAATATGCAATTGAAAATATAGTGAAAGAGATAATTGAAGAAAAACGATTTCTAATATAGTGCAATGAAGCAAATCAGTTTTGGTAAAAAATTATATATTAGATTTAATATATAAGAATAATTTTATAGGAGAAAAAAATGGAGCAAAAAACTTATTTTATTGAATTATCTAAAGAGAAAAATCATATTGAATTTTCAAAAAAATTGAATGAAGCATATAAAATAACTGATATAGTTGGAAACAATTATCCAAAACATTTTGAATGGTTTTGGACAAAATTAGTACCGGGATTGTTTTTAAATGAACGAGAAATTGTAATAGCATACGTAGAAAATATTCCAGTTGGGGTTACATTTTTAAAGAAAACTAAAGATGAAAAGAAGATATGTACAATTCTAGTTTTAGAGGAATATAGGAGAAAAGGTATAGGTACAGGGTTAATTGATAAAAGTATACAAATCTTAGAAACAAAAACCCCGTTGATAACTATAACAGAAAAACAAATATATTTATTTGATAAAATAATAGAAAAGTATAATTGGAAATTGGACGAGATAAAAGAAGGAGTTTATTTAAAGAATATAAAGGAATACATATATAACTAAAAAAGAGGAGAGTGATTTCATGATAGATTTACATATACATTCAGAAAAGTCTGATGGAAAAAATTCTGTGCAAGAGATATTAGCTAAATATGAAGAAAGAAAAGTAAAAATTATATCTATTACCGATCATGATACCTGTTTAGCTTATGACGAATTAGAACAAAAAAATGTTAGGGAAACATATAAAGGCAAAATAATAATTGGTTGTGAGATGACGGCGGTATTACAATGCAATAGTGATGTACATATTTTAGGTTATGATATGAATATTAATATGGTAAAAAACAATTTAAGTAAACTGTATGCTCCATTTAAAACAAGAAATATTTATGCTGCTACAGTGTTATTAGATAAATGTAAAGAATTGGGTATGACTTTTGATAAAGAACAAATAAAATTTGATGTAAATAAAGAACATGCGGTATATTCTATTTACAATGAACTGATGAAGCACGAAGAAAATAAAAGACAAATTGATGAAAAAAACTGGGGCAATGTTAGTTCATTTATTTATAATTGTATAAAGAACCCCCAAAGTCGATTTTTTATAAATTTAGAAGGATATATACCTAATTTAGATGAAGTTTCTCAATTTATAAGAGATTCTAAAGGAAAAGTTTTTATAGCACATTTTTATCAATACGACCAAAAAACGAAAATGGAATTAATAAAAGCAATACATGAAGGAAAAATAGATGGACTAGAGTGTTTTAATCCTAGTCATACTCAAGAACAACAAGAAAAATTAATAGAGACATGTAGAAAAAATAATTTATTTATTAGTGGTGGTAGTGATTATCATGGGAAAGCAAATGAAGGAATTCAAATAGGAGTATCAATGCCAGTTGAATTAATAAAAAAATGGAGTCGCAAAGATAAAGAATTTGATAGATAATGAATTTACAATTTTGTACATTATTAAGTAGAAGAAAGAGGAGTATATATGAAGATATTAATAGCAACACATAATCAGTCAAAACTAAAATTGTATAAAAGTATTTTTAAAGATTTGAACTATACATTTTATGGGTTAAGTGATTTAAACGTTACATATGAGGTAGAGGAAAACGGAACTACTCCAGAAGAAAATGCTATAAGAAAAGCGAAAGAATATGCAAAAATATCAAATATGCTAACTATAGCAGATGATACAGGATTATTTATTGATAAGTTTCCAAAAAAAATACAGCCTAAGAACCATGTAAAAAGAATAAATGGCACAGTTTTAGATGATGAATCATTAATTAAATATTATAGTGATTTATTTAAACAATATGGCGATAGCTTAGATGGATATTGGCATAAATCAATAGCAATTTCTTATAATGGAGAAATTAAGATTTATAATTATAAAGTGCATAAAATTTTTGTAAGCAAAATTAACTCTAGGAGAAACAAAGGGTTTCCCTTAGATTCTGTTTCGATAACTCCAGAATATAACAAATATACTGTAGATTTAACAGAAGAAGAAAATAAATTACTTATTGAAAAAGAAAACAAAGAGATGTTTAATTGGTTGACAGCGGAATTAACAAAAGTAAAAAAAGAAAAAGGCGTTTTTATTGCTTGTCCAATTTCAAAATACTTAACTTCAGATGGTATAGAAAAAGATTTTGAAATTTTTATTAAAGAAGTATTAGAATTATGTAAAAAATATACTTCAAATGTGTTTTTAGCTTTAGAAAGAGAAGAATTTGGCAAGAACAAAATGTGGGGAGATACATGTACTCCTTACGATTTTAAAAAAATGCAAGAGACAGAATATTTAATTGCAATACCAGAGGATTCAATGGGAGTCGCAGTTGAGTTGGGATGGGCTAGTGCTATGAATAAAGAAATATTACTAATATTAGATAAAAAATATAAAACATCTGAGTTGGTAAAATATATTCATACAATTATCAGTGGAATAAAGACGGAAATTGACACTTCTGAAAATGGATATAAAAACGAAAAAGAAAAAGTATTAAATTTGATAGAGGAATTTTTAAAGGGAAAATATGAATAATTTAAAAGTTATGTTTGTAAGGGTATCAGAAAATTGCAACGCAGGCTGTTTTATGTGTGGTTTTGCCAAAAACAGTAATTCGTATAATATTACAAGGGAACAATTTGAGAACTTGTTAAAAGAAATGAAAGAAATTGGCACATATGAAGTTGTTCGATTTACAGGAGGAGAACCTTTATTACACCCAGACTTGCCATATTTTATTAAAAAATGTATAGAAGAAGGATACCAGACTTCTATAATTACAAATGGCTATTTAATGCCGAAGATGTATAAAGAATTAATAGATGCTGGCATTAGTCAAGTTATATTTAGTTTAGATGGTAGTTGTGCAGAAGTTCATGATAAATTAAGGAATTTAAAAGGTGCATTTGATAATATTATTAATGCTACAAAATTATTAAAGAAAGCAAAGAAAGATATAATAATAAGAGTAAATACTGTAGTTAGTGCATTGAATATTAATGATATGAAGGATATATTAAATGTATTAGTGAAAAACGATATAGATCAATGGTCAATTATACCTCTAAGAGCAGAAAAAAACTTATGGAATAATGGAAATATAGAGGAATATATAAAAATATATAAAGACTTTGAAAAAACAGTTAGCAATATAGAAAAACCAAAAATGCTTGGATATTCTAAGAAATGGGCAGGAAGAAATGAAGAAGAGATAAAAAACTTATTTTATCATAACAAATTTTATCACCCAAATGGAAAATGCCATTTAGTAAATAGAGTAAGATTTTATATTCCTGATAAAGAAGAATTAATTCCATGTAATTGTGCATCACATAGGACTGAACAAATTGGAATAAATCACAATAAAAATAAATTATTAGAAGATAGAGCAAAAATTATAGAAGAATGGTTAATGGAGAATGGACCACATGTATGTACTGGATGTGAACCATTAAATGTGTATTTAGCAGAACATTCTTATATTTTAGATAATGATATATTTTCTTTTTAGGTGGGTTGTAATGAGTAATAAAAATGAAGTTCTTAAATTTGCGAAAAAATTTAATATGACAAAAGGTATTTTTACTTTTTCTGGAGAAATGGCTTTAGAAGTTGCACTATATTCAATAAA
Organism: Oscillospiraceae bacterium; assembly: GCA_009778695.1. Taxonomy (GTDB): domain Bacteria; phylum Bacillota; class Clostridia; order TANB77; family CAG-508; genus WRFS01. The sequence goes on along the minus strand of WRFS01000008.1, from coordinate 29,428 downwards.
GGTAAGAGATAAATGTGTAATATTACCAAATAATGTTTGTCATAGTGTATTGTTAAGTGTATTAAGAAGTAATGCCATTCCGATTTTAGTAGCTCCTAAGAATGGATTTACATTATCTAAAAGCGATATTATTAAATTAATAGATAAGTATTCGGAAATTGCAGCAATAATTATAGTGCATCAATATGGAATTCAAGTTGATTTAAGTGAAATTAAAAAAGTAGCTAAAGATATACCAATTATAGAAGATGTAGCACAGGGGTGGAGTTTAAATAACATAGGTACATTTAGCAATTATGTTATTACATCTTTTGGAGTTACGAAACAATTATCTTATGGTATTGGTGGCGGAATTTTTTCAAATAATGAGGAGATAGAAAAAGTTATTGATAAAAATTTTAGATATACTAGATATGCTAACGAGATTGTTTTGCCATATTATTTACCAGAAAATATAAAAATTAATTATAAAAAATTAGAAACAACTGGAAATAGAAATGTAAAAAAGCAACTAGAAAACTCAGAAATATTAATTGAAATATTTAAAGAATACAAAGATATTCAACATTTTGAAACTGCAAAAGGTGTATGGAATAGATTTCCAATTTGGTTGAGCAATGAAAAAGAGTATAAGAAAATAATTAGAGATTTGAAAAAATTTAAAGTACAATTTGAACTTCAACATGAGTTTAACTTGGATGTAATGCCTATGTTAAAGAATGTAAAGTATTATTTCGAGAATTATAATAGTATGAAAGAAAAAATTATTTATATAAAAGTTAGAAATTGTAATAAGAAGGATTTGTTGAAATGGAAAAAGAGTGTGAAAAAGTCATAAATCCAAATGAATTTGGTAGTTTATTATTTGATGGAAAAGAAAAAGCAGCAGTAAGTGAAGTATTATCTGAGAGGTATATATTTCGATATGCAAAAACGACAGAATCTAAAGTAGATGTAGCAGAAAAAATGATAAGCAATATTATTGGTACTAAATATTGTTTATGTGTATCTAGCGGTACATCTGCATTAAAATGTGCATTAGCTACATTAAACTTAAAAAATACAGACAGGGTATTAGTAAGTTCGTACACATTTTTAGCATCAGCACTAGCAGTAAAAACATTAGGTGCTATACCAGTTCCAATTGATATTGATTTAGAAACAGGGTTGGACTTAGAAGAAGTAAAAAATGAGATAAATAAAGGATGTAAAGCTATTATTGTAGTACATCTTCAAGGACATTGTTATAACTTAACAGAGTTAAAGAAGATTGCTAATGATAACAATGTTGTATTAATAGAAGATGTATGTCAAGCATTTGGAACAAAATTTAAAAACAAATATGCTGGTACATGGGGAGAATTCGGAGTTTTTAGTTTTCAACAGTATAAGCAAATTTCTACAGGTGAGGGAGGTTGTTTAGTAACAAATAACCTTAAATTATATAATTTAGCAAGAAATTATTCGGATATGGGTTCTAACAGAAAAATATTTCCATCATGGGATACAGAGGATTGTTTAATTGGAGAAAATTATAGAATGGATAATATAAAAGGTGCAATTCTAATTGAGCAACTTAAAAAGTTTAAATATATGTTAGAAAAACAATATGAGCAAAGAAAATACATATTAAGCAAGGTAAATTTAAAAGATTTATATTCAAGCTCATATGAAAATGACGACACTTCTTCTAATTTAACTATATTATGTGAAAATAAAGAAAAAGCTGATAATCTTATTGATTTTGCAAAAACGCAGAATATTGAAGTAAGAAGACTTTGGAAAACAACTTATTATAATAATGAATTATTTAAAAAAGAAAAACTTATTCCGAACGAACTTGGAGTAAAAGATTGTGACAAAACAATGCAAATAATAGATAGGTTAGTTATGATTTCATTACCACCCGTTTTAAATAAGGAAGATTTAGAATTAATAGTTAGTATGTTAATTGAAAGTAAAAAAAGAAATTATATTAATTAGGAGAAGAAAATGAGTAATTTTAATATAGTAAGGATGACAGAAAGTGAATATGAAAATTTTGAGAAAAAATTAGATTTTGAATTGCCGATATGGATAAAAAGTAAAAATATGATATGTTATAAAGAAAAAGAAATTATAGGAGTAAAAGAAAAAGAAAATATAGTTGCAATATATGTGTTACCAATATATAGAGAAAATAATAAGGTTTGGATTGAAAGAACATTTAGATATTTTCCATATTTATCTCCTGTAATGTTGTATAAGTATAATAATTTAAAAAAAAGGGCAATTACATATGAAATATTTAAATATGTTTTTGAAAAATATGATTTAATGTATATGCCGATGCATCCTACTTTTAAAGATATTTCAAGTATTCAATCATTAGGGGCTTTTGTTGAATGTCGACATACTCACGTTACCAATAAAAAAATTAATATAGATGAGATGACATCGAAATTAAGAAATGAAATTAGAAATGCTAAAAAACAAATTGAGATTTTAATAGATAGAGATATAGAAAAGTTTAGATTTGATATAGCAATCAGAGGAAATTTAGATGAGCAAAAAAATAGAACAGCTAATGCAATTCATTTGATTAATAGTGGACAAGGGGTTATAATTTCAGCAAATCAAGAAGGGAAAATTTGTGCAGGAATAATTGTAGTTTATGACAATGAATGGGCATACTTATTACACTCATGGCAAAATGGAGAGTTACCGAGAGGTACAGTAATATGTTTAATACTAGAAGCCATAAATTGGGTATTTGAAAATCAAAAAATTAAATATTTTGATTTAGAGGGTTCTGTAATAGATAATGTAGATATATTTTTTAGTAAATTTAATTTTGATATTTTATTGTATCCATATGTGCATTTTGGGAAAAAATATGGAGATTTTGAGAACTTAATAAATATATCAAAAGATATTGAGGGAAGAAAGATACACGATTTATGTGGCAATAGAAATGAAAAAGGGGTTGAAATATAATGAATGTAATATGTACAACAAATAATTTTGGATTAGGACCAGTGGGTAAATTATCTTCAATAGTAAATTCTATGCCTAAAGTTAATTGGTATGGGTGTGGGGAAAAGTTTGACTTAAATATTTTTAATAAAGACATGCTAAAAGATTGTTGTTGGACTAAAGATACAGAAGTTATAAAATTATTTGTTGAAAAAAACAATATAAAAATTGCAGTTGTGGTTTTGGATGCTAGTATTGCTAATATATTGTTAAGATTAGGAGTAAAAGTTATTTTTGTTGACAGTTTACCATTTATGTGGACGAAAGCTGATGCTAAAGAAGGATTAATACCATTTGATGTTGATGTATATTGTGCTCAAAAATGTATAGAAATACCCAATGAGGCAAAATTAGTATTGGGCAAAATAAAAAATTTAAACTGGATTGATCCGATAAGACCAATAAGTCTAAAAAGAAATAATAATACGGGAAAATATGTAGTCATTAATTTGGGTGGTATGCATTCACCGATAGGGAATGGATACGGATATGCAGAATGTATTTTAGAACCACTTTTAAGAGTAATAGTAGAAGAAGGATATAGTGATATTATAATAACGTGTGGTACTGATGCAAATAAGAATATTACTATGTTAATTCAACAAATGAACATTAATGAAAAAATTAACGTAAAGGTAAGTACACTCATACAAGAAGATTTTTTAGATTTAGTTAATAATTGTGAATTATTTTTTACATCTCCAGGATTAACTACTATGTACGAAACATGTTCTTTTGATAAAAATACAATAATATTGCCTCCGCAAAACATAAGTCAATTTTATAATATAGAATTTGCAAAAAGATTAATAAAAAATGTAAAAACATTAAACTGGAATGTGAAAGAATTAAGTTTTGAAGACTTGACTCCAATTATACATAAGGGAGAAGAATTTGTAGTAAATGAAATATATATAAGAATTGAAGATTTAAAGCAAACCGATTATAAGCAAAAGTTTGAAGAAAATTTAAAAAAGACATTAAAGGAAGAGTATACAGAAGCTAACGTAGAGAATATGGTAATATTTGAAGGAAATGGTGTAGAAACTATTAAAAATTTTATGGAGAAATTTAATGATTAAAATAATAAGTGATATTAATGAGTTAATAAACTATAAAAACATAATTGATAATTTATATTCTAAAAATGGCAATGTATACTTGCAAAGTTATGCAAGTATAGAAGCAACATTTAAATCAAATAAAACTAGAGAATGTATTATAGTTTTTGATACGGATAAAGAAATTATATTATCGTTTAAGAAAAAGACAAATTCTATTTGGACATCAGTATTTGAAGCATATTCTATTTTATGTGATACATCAAGCTTTGATGAAAAATATATTGTTAATTTGTTAGAATATATTAAACAAGAAATTAATATAAAAACATTATATTTTCCACTAATTTATGAAGATGACCTTGTTTTTATTTTAGCTAATGATAATAATAAGTTTAATGTTTGGCAAAGATTGCCTACTTGTATAATTGATGGTCAATTATCTGCAGATGAGATAATACAGAGGTCATTGATAAAAGACGGAAGTATATTAATAAGGCAAAGGAAAGCATTCGAAAACAAATTATTTGTACAAGAAGTAAAAGAAGTAGAAAATAAAAAAGCTATTCTTAAACAAATAGAATTAAAATCATGGAAAAGCAAATGTGGACAAGATATGCTTTCAAGAGAAAATCAATATGAGTATTATTCAAAATTACTAGAAAGCGAATTTGCAAAATTAATTGTAGCATTTGATAGAGATAATGAAGAACCAATTTCCTATAGGATAGATTTGGTTGTAAATGATAAAATTGTATATGTAGTCAAGTCTTCGTATAATGATGAATATAAAAAATATTCCCCCGGCTCATATTTATTAACATACGACCTTACAAACAGATATAGTCAAAAAGAGTACAAATACATAGACTTATATGGTGCACCGAATACACTAAAGGATATGGTTGCTACAGGGAAAATTCAAAGGTATGATATTTGCTTTAGTGATTGTGAAAATGATATAGAGGAGATAAAAAAAGATAGACTAGCTTATGATGTAACTTTTAATGAAAATTACACTAAGAAAAAGTCAATTAGGAATATATATATGTAAAAGATTATATATAGAAGAATCATGGAATTTGTTAATGAAAAATAAGGCAAGTAAATTGTTAGATTTGAATTTAGAAGGTTCAATAGATAAAGAAACATATTTAGATAAGAAGGGGAATTTCGATAAGAAGATTAAAAAATTAGAAGAAGAAAAAACGATTATATCCAGTAAATCTAACTATGTGAAAAAGCATAATGATGCTATTCAAAAATTCAAAGAGCAATTTAAAAACAACATTGCACTAGAAAGATTTGATTCAGAAGTGTTCGAAATTCTAGTAGAAAGAATTATTGTAGGAACTAATGAAAATGGTATTGGAAATCCAAGAGCCTTAACTTTTGTATTACGCAATGGAGAAAAGAAAGTAAATATGAGTGAATGCTATGAAATGGATATAAATTTTACAGACAGGGTAAAACATTTTCCATTAATATTAGAATTCGAGTCATTTTGTGATATAATAACTTTTGATAAAAAAAACGAAATCGGTGTAGGAAAAAACATACACAATATGTTTTCTAGTTTCGAATACTTGCCATTTGTCCTCCATTTGTCCTCTTTGCACAACGAATGATAAATAACAATAAATAACGATAAAGTGCAATAAAGAAAGCAATATCCGAAATTTTGTCGAAAACTCGCCATAAACAATTTGCAATTTTAATTTCAATATGATAGTATAAAATGAAAATTGAAAAGAGGGGAACTTATGAACGAGAATAATGTTATTTTAACTGGAGACAGACCAACAGGTTCATTACATTTAGGGCATTATGTTGGCTCTTTAAAAAAACGTGTTGAACTACAAGAAACAGGTAAGTATAAGCAATTTGTTATGATAGCTGATATACAAGCATTAACAGATAATGCAGATAATCCGAAAAAAATAAGAGAAAATATAATGGAAATTATGTTGGATTATTTAGCTATTGGATTAGATCCAAACAAAACTACTTTTTTAATTCAAAGTCAAATACCAGCATTATATGAATTGCCAATGTTTTATTCAAATTTAGTTACAGTGGCGAGATTACAACGAAATCCTACTGTAAAGCAAGAAATAAAATTACGTAATTTTGAAAAAAGTTTACCAGTAGGCTTTATGAATTATCCTATAAGTCAAGCAGCGGACATTACTGCATTTGGTGCAAAATACGTCCCAGTGGGGATAGATCAATTGCCTATGATTGAACAAACAAGAGAAATTGTCAACTCATTCAATAGAGTTTATAAAACTGATTTATTAATATCACCAGAAGCCATTTTACCAGATGATGAAATTTGTTATAGATTTGTTGGCACGGACGGAAATACAAAAATGAGTAAATCTTTAGGAAATTGTATTTATTTAAAAGATTCTTCAGAAATTGTTAAAAATAAAATTATGGGAATGTTTACAGACCCAAAACATTTAAAAGTAGAGGACCCCGGTGACACCCAAAATAATCCAGTGTTTATATATCTTGAAGCATTTGTAACGGATGAGCATTTTAAAAAATATTTGCCAGAATATAAAAACCTAAATGAATTAAAAGCTCATTACGAACGTGGTGGTTTAGGCGATATGAAAGTTAAAAAATTCTTAAATGAAGTAGTTCAAGAGTTTCTTGCTCCGATTCGTGAAAGAAGAGAAAAGTACGAAAAAGCAAAACCTGAATTATTTGCTGTCTTAAAAAAAGGCACAGAATATTCGATTGAATATACAAATAAAATACTTAAAGAAGTAAAAAATACAATTGGTATAAATTACTTTGAAGATATGAAGTTTCAACAATTTTTTCACTAATTTAATTTCTTTTTTGCGACTGCGACAACAACTTGAGATAAGTATTGTTCTTTGTCTCTTATACTAATTTCATCCAATAAATATACAACATATACAGGGCCCTTAAAAATCAAGTTGTGTTCTTTAGCGTACGAAGCCATTCTTTCTGGAAGATCCCCCAATTGACCGTAATATCCGCGTATATATCCAGTAAGATAATTTCCGGTCTTAATTTTGCGGTTTCCGCGTGGATCCATAGAAAAAAACCTATTTGGTTGACCAGGTGCATTTATAAATGTATCCATATTATCATGAACTCCACCTATAGGAAATCTCAAATTTATTCTATATCTATTGGCTAAATTACAAAAATCCATAAATGGTTTATAAAAAGTTTTAGCATGGGTAAAATCATTTGCGGGTCCAAGGATGTAATGAATTTCGGCGAGCTCATGTACGCAAAGTTCATTTTCATTTGCTAAAAGACCTGTTTGTATGTTGTTTCGATAAGTGTGAATTATGGAATAAGCTGTTTGAAGGTCATGTAACTTAGAATCCAGAAGTGTTTCTTGTTGTTTAAGTAATTTGAGTAGATTTTCTGGTGTTCGAGTTTCGTTTAAATCCTTAATTACAGATAACGGAAAACCCAAATCAATAAGAACATTAATAAAGTTTAATGTTATGGTTTGATATGGCAGGTAGTATCTATAATTATTTTCCCCTCGAGATACCGCAGGTAAAAGCCCAATCTCATCATAATATCTGAGAGTGGACTGTTTTATGTTTGCAAAATTAGAAAATTCTTTAATCGAAAGTAAGGTTGAATCATCCATACTAATCTCTCCTTGTCTCTTATATATTATAACAAAAATTATAAAAAATCAACATAAAGTTTAAAGTTACTTTAAAGAAAGTAATAAATAAAGAAATATTATAAAGTTTACAATATTTTTTAATTTTTTTTAAAATATATATTGACATTAAAGTTGGTTTAAGCCTTATACTAAATAAAACAGGGGGATTATTATAATATTTGAAATGATTTTTAATGAATAATGGCTTAATTTGATAACTGATCATAATGGGCTGATAGCTATTTAAAACGCATAGTTTTTCCACTAGTACTTCAAAATGATGGTTCCATACTTTATTAATCGCTACTGGTGGTTCCCCCTAAAAAAAACTATGTGTTTAAATAGCTATCAACCCATTATGGCTATTTTTTTTGAACAAATAATTGCACAATAGGAATATTTATTATATAATATGCTATAAAGATGTAAGAGGGGGATGTGTTTTGGTCTCAATAGAGGAAGTAGAAGAAATGTTGGATGAAATAGCGGCGACTTTACCACAGGAGTTTTATAATAAATTAAACGGTGGTATTCTTTTATTGCCAGAAGTAAAAATGCATCCAGAAAGAAGAGAAGATAATCTATATATTTTAGGGCAATATCATTCTGGTGGAGGTTTGGGAAGATACATTACCATTTATTATGGTTCATTTGTGCAGGTATATGGACATCTTTCAAAAGAATTATTTTATAAGGAACTAGAAAAAACTTTAATTCATGAATTTACTCATCATATAGAATCTTTAGCGGGAGAAGATTCATTAGTTGAAAAAGATAAAAAGAAGTTACAAGAATATAAAGAAAAACACCCATAAAAATGTTTACATTGAGCAAATTTTAGTGTATAATACGATAGACAAGGAGAACGATATAATGAAAATATATGATAAAGAAATGTTTAGGAGAGACGAAACATTAAAAAGTACAATATTATTATTTGTTGTATTTATACTTGGGTTTGCTGTTGGTTATATAGCAAACATGGATAAAACACATATACAGGGATTAGAAAATACAATACAAGAACAAAATGCTATAATTCAAAGTTATCAACAAGAAATGATAAACTCACCAATAGATACAACATCTTCAGTAAATGATTTGGATTGGATAAATAACCTTTCAGAGCAATGAAATACGCATAATTAAAAAGGGGGTAGAGTAATAAAATGACATTAATTAAACAAGCTGAAAAAATCATTTTTAATACAATTAAAGAACTTGGATACGAAATAACAGAAGTTACTTTACACTTATCTGAGCACCCACAATATGGTCAGTTTCAATTTAACGGAGTAATGAGTCTAGCAAAATTTGCTAAAAAAAATCCAGTAATAATTGCCAACGAAATAGTTGAAAAATTAAAATACGAAAAAATTTTTAAAAATTTAAATGTTGCTGGGCCGGGATTTATTAATATATCCTTTTCTAATGAAGCATTAGCTGAATATGTTAATGAACTAAATAATGACATTTTAAATAATGTTGAAAAACCAGAGGCAAAAAAAATAATTATAGATTATGGAGGACCTAATGTTGCAAAAACATTGCATGTTGGGCATTTGCGAAGTGCAAATATTGGAGATGGACTTAAACATTTAGCAAGGCTCTTAGGTTATGAAGTAATAGGGGATGCACATTTAGGAGATATCGGACGACAATTTGGTATACTAATATATGAAATAAAGCAAAAATATCCTGACTTAGTTTATTTCGATGAAAAATATAAAGGTGAATATCCAGATTATAGTCCAGTAACTATTCAAGAGTTAAATGAAATGTATCCAATGGGTAGTAAAAAAATAAAAGAAAATGAGACCATTTTAGCTGAAGTTCGTAAAATAACATCAGAAATAATGGAAAAGCCTGGTTACAAGGCTTTATGGCAACACATTATAAGTGTATCAATACCTAAATTAAAAGAAATTTATGATGAACTAAATATAAGCTTTGATTTATGGGAAGGTGAAACAGATGCCTATCCATATATTCTAGAGCTTATAGAAATTTTAAAAAATAAAAACCTATGTTATGAAAATAATGGTGCATTAATAGTAGATGTTGCAAAACCAGATGACAAAACCGAAATACCACCGATTATAATTATAAAGTCAGATGGTTCATATTTATACAGCACAACTGATTTAGGAACTATATTGGGTAGGATGAAGCGTTTTAATCCTGATGAGATATGGTATGTTGTTGATAATCGCCAACAATTACATATTGAACAGGTTTTTAGAACAGCTGTTATGTCTGGAATTGTACCAGAAAATGTAAAACTAGAGTATTGTGGTTTTGGAACAATGAACGGTAAAGATGGAAAACCTTTTAAAACACGTGATGGAGATGCAATGAAACTTGAAGATTTACTAAATAAAGTTTATGAAGCATCTTTAGAAAGGTTAAACGAGAACATTACTGACTTAGCTGAAAGACAACATTTGGCTAAAATTATTGGATTATCTGCTCTTAAGTATGCAGACTTAGTGCCAAATCGTAATACAGATTATGTTTTTGAAATTGATAAATTCTGCAACTTAAATGGTAAAACTGGGCCATACTTGCTTTATTCAGCTGTAAGGGTTAAGTCTTTATTAAATAAGGCTGGAGAACAAAAAATTAATTTTGAAAAATATATTGGACCAAGTGATGAAGTTGAAAGTGAAATTATTATTAAATTATTATTAATGCCTAAAATCTTAGAAAATGCTTTAAATCTAAAATCTTTAAATATTATAGCTGAATATATTTATACACTTGCTAGTTCATACAATAATTTTTATGAATCACATATTATATTAACTGAAACAGACAAAAATAAAAGAGGCTCTTGGCTAGTTTTATCTAAAGTAGTATATGAAGTTTATGAATTAATTTTAAATGTTTTAGGTATGGAAATTCCAGATAAGATATAAAAATATTGGTACCGATGGTGGGACTTGAACCCACATGGTTTCCCGCACGATTTTGAGTCGTGTGCGTCTGCCATTCCGCCACATCGGCATTATTACAATAAATAATATACCATAACTTATTATACATGTCAATGATTTATGGTATATTAATACTAATTAAAACTTTTACCAAAGATGTCCGCTCGTGGTAGGTAGTATATATCTAAAGTACATGGAATAGCGCGAGGTGTATGTATATCTTTTTAAAAAATTGCCCGACAGCCCTTTGAGGCCCATGGAATCTTCGGAGGCTTGGAGGGAGTTTTTTAAAAAGATATACATACACCGGGAGCGGACCATTGTAATTGATTTTTTATGGGAACCACATACTTAAGGAGGCGGAAGTTTTAAGCTAAAGTGTTAAACAGTAACAGTGAAGGTAGAAAGGGAGGAAAAGCATCTTGACAAGTGATAAAATTAAAGATTTAAAACAAATGGCAAATGCTATAAGAAAAAACATTATAGAAATGATATACATGGCTCAGTCAGGTCATCCTGGAGGTTCATTATCAGCCACGGATATTCTTACAGTGTTGTATTTTAATGAAATGAATATAGACCCACATAATCCTAAAATGGAAGAAAGAGATAGGTTTATATTATCAAAAGGTCATTGTTCACCAGCATTATACGCCACTTTAGCGAATAAAGGTTATTTTGATATAAGTGAATTAAATACTTTCAGAAACATAAATAGCAAATTACAAGGTCATCCAGACATGAATAAAGTTCCAGGAGTAGATGCAACAACAGGTTCATTAGGACAAGGTTTATCTATAGCAAATGGAATGGCACTTTCAGAGAAATTAAACAAACAAAATTATAGAGTTTATTGTATTCTTGGAGATGGAGAAATTGAAGAAGGTCAAGTGTGGGAAGCTTTTATGACTGCTTCACATTACAAATTAGATAATTTGTGTGTTATAATAGACAACAATAATCTTCAAATAGATGGGTACGTAGATAAAATAATGAACATATACCCAATAGACGAAAAATTAAAAGCATTTGGATTTGAAGTGATAAATATAAATGGAAATAATATAGAAGAAATATTACAAGCATTTGAAGATGCAAGAAATACAAAAAATAAGCCAACAGCAATTATTGCTAAAACACAAAAAGGTAAGGGTGTTTCATTTATGGAAGACAATGTAAAATGGCACGGAAAGGCACCGAATAAGGAAGAATACGAATTGGCTATGGAGGAGTTAAACAATTTTGAGATAATGTAGCGTGAAATAATGCTGTCAACTTAAGAGGTATCCTTAGAGTATCAATGCTTTTCAGATGTCATTCTGAGACCTTCTACAGAGCCTAACTCGCAAAGAATCTACTATTTCCATAAAGATTCTTCGTAGGATAGCCTCTGAAGTAGGGCTCAGAATGACACAGACTGTAACATTATCTGTTAAGTTGACACCCTCTGGGAGCGGATGTAAGAGCTAAGTATGATTAGGAGGTTTTTTAATGAATTTAAATAATAAAAAAGCAACTAGAGAAAGCTATGGAGAAGCCCTGTTGGAGCTAGGTAGAGAAAACGAAAAAATAGTTGTGCTAGATGCAGATTTATCAAGTGCAACAAAAACAAACATGTTTGCAAAAGAATTCGAGAGTAGATTTTTCAACATAGGAATTGCAGAACAAGATATGGTAGGCACAGCAAGTGGCTTAGCTTCATGTGGTAATATCCCATATGTAAGTTCATTTGCAGCATTCTTAGCAGGAAGAGCGTATGACCAAATTAGAGTAAGCGTTGCATATACCAATGCCAACGTGAAATTATGTGCCACTCATGCAGGAATTACAGTAGGAGAAGATGGAGCAACACACCAAATGATAGAAGATTTAAGCCTAATGAGAACAATGCCGAATATGCGAGTAATGTGCACTTCAGATGATGTTCAAACGAAATGGGCAGTGAAAGAAATAAGCAAAATCAATGGACCTGTTTATTTAAGACTATGCAGATTAGAAACACCTATTATATATGATGAAAATCAAAAATTTGAGTTTGGTAAAGGTATACAAATAGGAGATGGAATCGATGTAAGCATAATTGCAACAGGAGTGACTGTTTCAGAAGCGATTATTGCAAAAGAAGAATTGTTGAAAAGTGGTATAAATGCACGAGTTATAGATATTCACACAATAAAACCGATTGATAAAGAAATAATAGTAAAAGCAGCAAAAGAAACAAAAAGAATAATTACGGTAGAAGACCACAATATTATTGGCGGTTTAGGAAGTAGCGTATGTGAAGTATTGGCAGAAGAATATCCAGTTAAGGTTGAGAGGATGGGAATACACGATACCTTTGGAAAATCAGGAAATGCGAAAGAATTGATGGAGTATTTTGGAATAACTGCAAATAAAATAATTGACGTGATTATGAAAAAATAAAAACCCAGCACCCCCAAAGGAGGTGCTGGTAAAACCGTCGGAGGAAGGGTGCATCCTGCACCAGATTTAAATAACAATCATCCGTTAGACGGTTTTTATAGGTGTTACGAATCAAGTATAGCATATTTAACATATTATGTCAATAGTTTTTTGAAAAAATTTCACATAGTTTTTTGAAAAAATTTCACATAGCAAAAGGAGGCACGTATGCAAAACTTTTTTATAAATAAAAATCAAATTAAAAACGATACAATAATCATAACTGGTAAAGATGTAAATCATATAAAAAATGTATTAAGGTGTAAGATAGGTGAAAAGCTGGAAATAGGCGTAAATTCATCAAACACAGAAAACAAATACATTGCAAAAATCAACAAAATTGAAGACGAAAAAATAACATGCAAAATTGTAGAAACTTTACAAGTAAACAAAGAAGCAAATATACATATAAACATAATACAAGGCTTGCCAAAAGCAGATAAAATGGAATTAATTATACAAAAATGCACAGAATTAGGGGTAAAAGAAATCACTCCATTAGAATTAAATAGATGCATTGTTAAAATTTCAGAAAAAGATAAGAATAAAAAAATAAACAGGTGGCAGACAATAGCAGAAGTGGCAGCAAAACAATGTGGACGTAATTTAATTCCCAAGGTTAACAACATATATAATTTGAAAAACATATACACATTACTTAAAAATTATGATATAATCTTACTAGCGAACGAAATAGAAAGAGATACCACACTGAAAAGTGCATTAAAACAAGATTTAACAAACAAAAAAATTGCAGTAATTATTGGACCAGAAGGTGGGTTTGAACCTAATGAAATTGAAAATTTAAAGCAACTTGGGGCAAGGTCAATAACATTAGGAAGAAGAATACTTAGAACAGAAACCGTGGCAATGATTATGACGGGAATAATTTTATACGAAAATGATAATTTGTAAAGGAATGATATTATGAAAGAAGGAAAAAGAGTTAATAACAAAGAGAAAAGTCCCAAAATACAAGAAAAGCCTAATAAAAATGCAACCTCAAAAAAACAAAAAGAGCAAGAAATAAAAGAACAAAAACATATAGAAAAAGTATTAAACGAAATAAATCAGCAAATAATATCTTCAAAGAAAATACCACGAAATACGTTAAATGCAATTTTAAAGAAAATTTTCCCTAATCTGCTTATAGGAGTGGGAGTATTGTTATTTTTGACTTTACTTCTATTTGGATATATTAATGTAAGACCAAGTTCTTATGGTGTTGATTTAAAAGTATTTAGTATAATGACCGTACTTTTGGCAATATTTGTTATGGAAAATGCGTATAAAAAAGACAGTGCAATGTGGGTTATGTATGCAATAGAGGTTTTAGTAGTATCATTTTTTGTATTATCATTAACATACATTTATGAATATCAAATATCAATATATCAAAAATATTTATTAATTCCAATAATTATTTTTGCATGTTACTATATAATATCATCTTTTTCAATTCTTGCAGTTGAAGTGAAAAAGTATAGAAAATCTTCAGGTGAAATACAAAAAATATTAAAATAGACTGGACTTATTTTTAATTATGTAGTAAAATTAGTAAATATGAAAAATACGTCCGTTCCTAGAGGTTAGTATATGATTTTTAAAAAAGCTCCTCCAAGCCTCCGAAGATTCCATGGACCTCAATGGGCTGTCGAGTGCTTTTTTAAAAATCATATACTAACCTCTAGGAGCTACTTTAGTTAATATTATTAAAATACGAGGAGGGAAGTATGCAAATATTAAATGTAGGATTTGGAAATATAGTGTTGGTAAATAGAATTATATCTATAGTAAGTCCAGAATCCGCACCATTAAAGAGATTAGTTCAAGAGGCTAAGGACAATAAAACAGCTATAGATGCTACACATGGCAGGAAAACAAGATCTGTGCTAATAATGGATTCAGGGAATGTTATTTTATCTTCTGTCCAACCAGAGACAATAGCATCCAGATTAGAAAGCCAAGTAGGCTACCAAAAAGATGAAAGTGAGGAGGAAACCCAAAATGATGGTTAAACCAAGTGTAACAGATTTATTAAAAATAATTGATAATAGATTTGAATTAGTTATCGTAACCGCTAAAAGAGCGAGGCAAATTGCAGATGGAAGCCCAGTTCTAATAGAAACAGATGAAATTGTTCCAGTAACAATTGCCACAAACGAAGTTGCGCAAGGCAAGGTGACAGTATGTTAGTTATTTTATCAGGTGCTTCTGGTTCAGGTAAAGATACAATAAAAAATGAGTTGTTAAAGAGGGATTCGAATATAACAACTCTTCCTTCGTATACTGATAGGCCAATTAGAGCAACGGATGTAGCTGGAATAACGTACGAATTTGTTTCAACACAAGAATTTGAAAATATGATTAATAATAATGAATTATATGAGTATTCTGTACATCATAATCATTATTATGGTACTTCAAAAGTATTGCTAAATGAAAAATTAGCACAAAACAAGATAATTGTAAAAGATATAGATGTAAATGGTACAGAAAACTTAGAAGATTTGTTAAAGAATGATATCAAAATAGTTACAATTTTTCTTAGGGTTGATAAGCAAGAACTTAGAAGAAGGCTAGAAAGTAGGGAAGACAAGTTAGACGAAAAAGAAATTCAATTAAGGCTAAATAGATTTGATTATGAAGAATCAAAAATAGGCATATATGATTATATAATAAGAAATTATGATTTAGAAAAAACAGTAAACATCGTAATGGAGGTAATAAAAAATGAATGCAAGTAATGTTAAGCTATTGGTAATTGGTGGAATATTAGTGCTTACAATATTTGTAATTTGGTTTTTTAATGGTAGAAATAATAAAAACAATTCTAATGAAAATTTTCCGACTGAAAATCTTGCGTATACAGAAGAAGAAGCTCAAAGCTTTTATAGTAAGAAGATTATAAAATACATAGATACTTTCAAAGGCAGTTTTTTTATGAGCTATCTTGTAGAAAATACCGATAAAAATGGTAAAGTTACAAGTTATAATGAAGAATACAGTGTTGATAGAGATAGTGGAGCAATTAGCATATATGAGGTAGACAGTTTTCAAAGAATTCTTATTAAAGGGCAAACTATGTATTACGTTGATATAAATAACAAAACGGTAACAGTTGTTGATTCTGGTACTGAATTGCAACAGTATGTTGATGATCAGTTTGGAAAAATGTTATTCACTTCATTAAACGATGTAAATCGTGCCTTTTCAACAATGGGTAATGAAGAGGTAAATGGAGTAAACTTTTATTTTGAAGAATATAACATTACAGATAGTACTGCAACAAAAGTAAGATATTATTTTGACGATAATGATAATATTAAATATATGAAAATATTTTATGATAATGGTATTGTGAGTTTATTGACGGTTAACACGATAGATACTCAAATTCATGATAGTAGCTTTACAATTCCAGATGATTATACTTTTATTACGCAAAACTCCTAATTTTTTACAAAATTACAAGTTTATTACAAGATTACAATTTTTTTACAAAATTTAACAAATTATTACAAGAGTGTTTCAATTTTATTAAGATTCGATGTTTTTCAACACAAATGAATTCTTCTATGTTATTATAATGGCATGTGACTGAATTATGAGGTTGCAAATTTTTAATAATAAAATATAGGAGGAATTTTTTAATGAGAGGGAAAAAAGAAAAGAAAAACAAAAAAACTTTATTAGCATTATTAATATTGCTAATAGCAATCGTAGTTATAATGGGGTATGCAATATCATACTTTTCAGATGTTATAACAACAGGTAGTGTAACAGCTACTGCAGGTACATTAGATTTAGTTGCAGGAACGACAACACTTACCAGATATTATACTCAAGATGGAGTTGAAGGACAAGATTCAAGCTCAACAATTACTAACTTAAATCCAGGTGATATTATTGAAGTTAGTGGGACTGTTACAAATGCTGGAAATAAGAGTGCATATTTAAGAGAGTTATTAACAATAACGCTTGGAAATAATTATGCAGGAGCTATTCCAACAGTAACAACAGGATTATCTTGGACAAATGCCGTAGATGTATTTACAATTTATGCAGCTACAGCTACAAATAGTGACATTAGAGATGGTGTAGCTGTGCCAATTGCTACAGGTGTGTCATCAACAAATACCGTTTTAACTTTTACACCAACAACTACAACAATAATTAATGGAAGTGGTACTGGAGCAGAAAGTGAAACTGGTGGAATTGATAGTTATTCTTCAGGATATAAAATTTATTTCAATCCAGCAGCTGATAATGAATATCAACAAGTAGCAGTATCAATTACTGATAAAATTGAAGCAATGCAATATAGAAATAACCCATCTCAAAGTTGGGCAGATCTTACATCAACAGAATTTAGTTTAAATTAACATATAAAATATATTAGAATATACCTTAGCTACTATGGAATATATAGCCATAACGGCTAAGGTATTTCTAAATTGTTTTACATTTTATATTAGATTTTTATTTTAAAAATTTAATATAAAATGTAAAAACTTAGGAGGAATACCGGTGAAAAAACTTGGGAAAATTTTAAGCAATATATTATTAGTTTTTGCTATATTAATATTAGTTTCGACATTATATTTTGTATATACAAACAGAAACAACGAAGAAGGAGCATTCTTTTTTGGTTATAAACCATATATTATTAGAACGGGTTCAATGGAGCCTACAATACAAATTCATGGTATAGTTGTTATAAAAAAATGTGATATTAGCGAAGTAAAAGAAGGAGATATTATTGCATTTATATTACCTAATTCAAATACATATGTATGTCACCGAGCTATACAGATACAAAATGGCGAGATAACTACAAAGGGTGATAACAATGAAACGGCAGATATTGCACCTGTTACAAAAGATAATTTTGTTGGAAAAGAAGTTCTCAAAACTAATGTCTTAGCTTCATTAGAGTTTCAATTTAAGACAACATGGGGAATTATAAAATTAGTTGGACTTATTTTAGCTATAATAATCGTAATTGTTGTTATAAAAATATTATTAAAAAATAAAGAAAATGATGGAAGGCGTTTTAAAAATGGGGGAAAAGAATGAAAAAAATATTATCTTTAATTTTATTATTGTTGCTATACATCATTCCAAGTTTAACATATTATGCTACAGATTATACACTGAATATTCAATATAACGACAAAATACAAATAAATGCTAGTAGTAATATTATTTTTGATGTACAAAACTTTGATCCAGGAGATAAAATTGCTAAAGATATTGTTATTACAAATAGTGGACCTAATCCTGTAGAAGTGTATCTTTATCAAATTTTAGTTTCAGATCCAAATGAGTTATTATCACAAGTAAAATTTTATATTTATGAGACCAATTCTGATGGTTCTATTGTTTCTGTCATTTTTTCAGGAAAGCTTAAAGATATAGTTCAAACATCACTTGGGCAATTCACTACAGGAACTAAAAAAACATATAAAATTGTGATGGAATTTAACTCTAATGCAGGTAATCAGTATCAAGGAGCTACATTTAGTGCCAATTTAGTATTTAGTGTAAAAGGATTAGAAGTTCAAGAAAATCCAGATGTGCCAAATAATACAGTTAATACAAACGATATAAATGATGCAAATAATGCAGTTAATACAAATGAGATAAATGATGCAAATAATACCGTTAATACAAATGAGATAAATAATGCTGTTAATACAAACAATATAAATAATACAAGTAATAATTCTAATACAAATATTTCAAGGAATACCACTGTTTTGGGAGAAAGTGGCGTAGCCACAGAATATTGGCCACCACTTGGAACCCTTAATAATACAGAGACTAATAATAGTGATTCAACACCAACAATTGTATTGGGAAGTAAAGACACTAATAATAGCAATAACAATTGTAATTGTGGTTGTTGTTCTTGTATGGCTTGTAGACTGGTTGGTTATAATTGCTATATTTATTGGTGGCTAATAATTATTCTTTTATTAGTAATTGCTATTCTTGTTGTTTATATTATTAAAATTAAAAGAGAGAAAGAATGATAGATATAATCTTCAAACATAATTTGACCCTTTCTAACATATAAATTAAATTGGACAAACAGAAACGGATTTAGCTTATTCAACAGAAAATGGTATTTTGGTAGTGCCAATAGGATGCTTGAAAGATTAAGAAGAAATTTCAAATTTCAGAGAGGAGTGAGATAATTGCTTTTAACTATAAATTATACTGGTCAAAAAACGCAAGATTTAGGGTACCTTTTACATAAAAATCCTATGCGACCACAAGAATTTGAACTTGGTTACGGCAAGGCATATGTATTTTATCCTGAAGTGTCAGATGAGAGTACTACTGTTGCATTGTTGTTAGATATTAATCCTATTGATTTAGCACGAGGAAAAATAGGTTCGACGGATGGAGGTCTTTTTGACTATGTCAATGATAGACCTTATGTTTGTTCGTCTTTTATGAGTACTGCTATTTCAAAAGTATTTGGTACAGCAATGTCAGGACGTTCAAAAGAAAGACAAGAATTGGTAGATATACCACTTTTTCTAACTGCGAAAATCCACATGTTATTTGCACCTAATCAAAGTATGATTCCAGAAATATTTGAGCCTTTAGGATATTCAATAGAAGTTGAAACCTATCTTAATGATGATAAGTTTCCTGATTGGGGAAATAGTAATTATGTAGATCTAACTTTAAGTGGAACTGTTCGATTGCAAGATTTACTTAATCATTTGTATACATTAATTCCTGTTTTTGATTCTAAGAAACATTATTACATAGCAAATGATGAAATAGAAAAATTATTATCTCACGGCGAAGGATGGTTGAAAGAACACCCTAAATGTGAATATATTACTAGTCGATATTTGAATCGTCGTCGCAGTCTTGTGAACAAGGCGTTACTTCAATTATTGGACGAGCCAGAGAGTGATGAAGATAAAACTGATGAAAAAGAAAAAAAGCCAAACTTGAATCAGACTCGTCTTAAAGCAGTGGTAGATGAAGCTTTATCATCAGGTGCAAGAACAGTAATTGACATGGGTTGTGGTGAAGGAAATTTGACTCGTTTACTAATAAAGGAAAAACAATTTATAAAGGTTGCTGCTTTTGATGTGTCTTTTACATCGCTAGAGAGAGCAAAAAGCAAAATGAAAGTTGATAAACTGCATGAAACTATACAAAACAAGCTGGATTTATTTCAAGGATCACTTACTTATCGCGATAAACGATTTGAAGGTTTTGATTGTGCTTGCGTAGTAGAAGTAATTGAACATATGGATGAATCTAGGTTGTCTGCATTTACACAAATTTTGTTTGGATTTTCAAAGCCTAAAGCTGTTATTATCACAACACCAAATGCTGAATATAATATCAATTATGAAAATATGGAAGAAAATACATTCCGTCATTCTGATCATCGTTTTGAGTGGGATAGAGTACAATTCACAAATTGGGCAGAAGATATTTGCGAAAAATATGGCTATAAAGTTGAGATTAAAGAAATTGGTGATGGTGACGAAGAAAACGGTGCGCCTACACAAATGGGGGTGTTTACATTATGCGAATAGAAATACCGAAATTATCTGTTGTCGCTATGATAGGAGCTTCAGGAAGTGGTAAATCCACATTTGCTAAAAAGTATTTTAAATCTACAGAAATATTATCATCAGATTATTTTAGAGGACTTGTTTCTGATGATGAAAATAATCAAGGTGTTTCTAAAGCTGCTTTTGAAACCCTATACTATGTTGCCGAAAAGCGACTTGAGGCAAGGAAATTAGTGGTTATAGATGCAACTAATGTTCAAAAAAATGACCGTTCACAAATTGTTGAGCTTGCGAGAAAATTCAATGTACTTCCAGTGGCAATTGTATTAAATACACCAGATACTGTTTGCATAGAGCGTAATAGTAATCGTGAAGACAGACAATTTGGGGAACATGTAATTAAGCGTCATTGTATGAATTTGAAGAAATCCCTACGACATTTGAGAAAAGAAGGTTTTAGGTATATTTATATTGTAGATAACCCAGATGAAGAAATAGAAATTATTCGAGTTCCTTCGTGGACAGATAAAAGCGATGAGCATGGTCCTTTTGACATTATAGGTGATGTGCACGGTTGTTTTGATGAGCTTTGCGAATTACTAACTAAATTAGGCTATACATGTGACAGTAGTAACTTTACAGCATCACACCCAGAAGGTCGAAAAGCAATATTTTTGGGAGATCTCTGCGATCGTGGAAATAAAATCCCTGAAACTCTTAAATTAGTTATAAACATGGTTAATGGAGAAGATGCTTTATGTGTTCCTGGTAATCATGATGTTAAATTACTACGTTATTTAAATGGCTCAAGAGTTCAATTGACTCACGGATTAGATATATCTGCTAAACAACTCGAGGAACAGTCAGAAGAATTTATTAATGAAATTAAAATTTTTTTGGACTCACTTATTAGTCATTATGTACTTGATGAAGGCAAATTAGTAGTTGCCCATGCTGGTATGATTGAAAAGTATCAAGGCAAGAGTTCAAGTAGAGTACGAGATTTTGCTTTGTATGGTGATACTACTGGGGAAAGCGATGAATTTGGATTGCCAGTTCGTCTTGATTGGGCAAGCGAGTATCGTGGTAAAGCAAGGGTTGTTTATGGCCACACACCTACTACGGAGGTTTATGCGGTTAACAATACATTTAATATTGATACAGGTTGTGTATTCGGCGGAAAATTATCAGCATACAGATATCCTGAGGGAGAAATTATTAGCGTTGCCGCAAAACAGACATATTGTGAGCCAGTAAAAAACATGAAAGCACCAGAGGAATATACGGATGTTTTAAATATTGCAGACGTTTTAGAAAAAAGATTTATTGAAACCGAACTATATAGAGGTATTAGCATTCGTGAAGAAAATGCAAATGCAGCTATTGAAATTATGAGTCGTTTTGCAGCAGACCCTCATTGGCTAATTTATTTGCCTCCAACTATGTCACCGTGTGAAACATCTGGGTTACCTGACATATTAGAACATCCATTGGAAGCGTTTTCTTACTATCAAAAGCATGGTATAAATTCAGTTGTTTGTGAGCAAAAGCACATGGGTTCTCGTGCTGTAGTGGTAATTTGTAAAGATGCTGAATCAGCCAAAAAACGTTTTCTTGTTAATGATGAAAGCAGCGGAATTATTTATACTCGCACAGGAAGACATTTCTTTGATGACATTGAAATTCAAAATGCTTTGCTTGAAAGATTACGCAGTGCACTTACATTATCTGGATTTTGGGAAGAATTTAAAACAGACTGGGTGTGCTTAGATACTGAGTTAATGCCGTGGTCTGCTAAAGCACAATTACTTTTAGAAAAACAATATGCTCCCACGGGACGAGCAGGCGTATCCGGTCTTACAGATTCCGTAGAATCGTTACAAAAAGCGGTAGTTCTTAGGAAAAATTTGTATGAAGTTGGAAGTGATGTTTCAGGACAAAATACAGATTTGAGTTTAATATTGGCACATTATAATGAACGCTTAGATTCAGTAAAAAAATATGTCGATGCATACCGTCAATACTGCTGGGATATAAAAGATTTGGATGATTATCGCATTGCATCATTTCACATTCTAGCTACTGAAGGTGCGGTTCATACTGATAAAAATCACATATGGCATATGGAAAATATAAAAAAATACATTGCCCATTCTGATTCTATTTTGATGACTACGAACCATATTTTAGTAGATTTAAATGATGAGAAAAGTATTCAACAAGGTGTAGACTGGTGGGAGGAGTTAACTGCAACTGGTGGGGAAGGAATGGTTGTAAAGCCATATGAGTTTATATCAAAATTCAAAGAAGAAATTATACAACCTGCTGTAAAGTGTCGTGGACGCGAGTATTTACGCATAATCTATGGACCGGAATACACAATGTCTGATAAACTTAACCGTTTGAAAAAGAGGTCACTTTCTAGGAAAAGAAGTCTTGCTATGAGAGAATTTATACTAGGTATAGAATCGCTTAGCCGTTTTGTAAAAAATGAGCCACTTTACCGAGTACATGAATGTGTATTTGGAGTGTTAGCACTCGAAAGTGAACCAGTTGATCCAAGGCTATAAAAGTGTTACAGAACATTATACTGCAAATTGAATTAAATGCTATAGGTGGACATTTGCTAAAATTAAAAGAGTTAATTACTGAAAACGAGCCTATAGATAAAATCTTCAAACATAATTTGACCCTTTCTAACATATAAATTAAGTATGTTAGGAGGGGTATTTTTGTGCAAAAAAACAATAAACAATAAGATATTAGTTATTATAACTATGTTTATAGTAGCTTTTGCATGTATTGTGCCATATATTGTATTGGCATCAGATGATATGTATGTGTGGTCAGATAAAAGTGAAAACTTAGTTCAAACAGATACACAAGCTACAACTGAACAAACTGGAAATTTCTTAAATATAACTTCAGGTTCAGCAGTATTAATGGAGCAAAACACAGGTAAGATTTTGTATGAATACAATGCACATGAAAAGCTTAGGCCAGCTAGTGTAACAAAAATAATGACCTTATTATTAATTATGGAAGCAATTGATTCGGGTAAATTAAAATATACGGATAAAATTCCATGTTCGGAAAAGGCTAGAAATATGGGCGGTTCACAAATATGGTTAGATACTACGGAACAATTAACGGTTGACGAAATGTTAAAGGCAATTTGTGTAGTTTCTGCAAATGACTGTACTGTAGCAATGGCAGAATATCTAGCAGGTTCAGAAGAAGCTTTTGTTGCTCAAATGAATGCAAAAGCAAAAGAATTAGGAATGAACGACACCACCTTTAAAAATTGCCACGGACTTGATGAAGATGGACATGTAACTTCAGCATATGATATTGCCCTTATGTCTAGGGAGCTATTATTAAAACATCCTGATATAACAAAATACACAACCATATGGATGGATGAGTTAAGAGATGGGAAATCTCAATTAGTTAATACTAATAAATTGATAAAGACATATCCAGGAGCAACAGGATTGAAAACGGGGTCTACTTCAGTGGCGTTATATAATTTATCTGCAAGTGCAACAAGAAACGATTTAAATTTAATTGCAGTAATTATGAAAGCAGATACAAGTGCTACTCGTTTTGCTGAAGCAACAAAACTTTTAGATTATGGATTTAATACATATACATTTAAAGAATTTGCCAAAGCTGGGGATTTAGTTAAAAACCTTGAAGTAGAAAAAGGCGTAATAAAACATGTAGATGCAGTATTTAAAAATGATGCTGGCAGTTTAGTAGAAAAAGGGCAAGAAAATGGATTAACACAGGATATTATTTTGGATGACGAAGTAATGGCACCAATTGAAAAAGGACAGATACTAGGGCAAACTGTGTATAAATTGAATGGGAAAGTAATAGGTCAGACAGATATTATAGCTAAAGAAAGAGTAAAACGAATGAATTTTATTAATTCGTTATCATATATATTTTGGTTGTGGTTTACACTAAATAGGTAAAATATTTGTTTTAATGTCTGCAAATAACAGAACTGTAGGGGCGAGCATTGCTCGTCCGAGATTAATCAAATTTAATATGCAATATGTAATAGATAATGGGAAGAACGGACAAATATGCAAAAAAAATTTTCTCAAAAAATAATTGACAATGTTATTAATTGGGAACAAGATCGATATTATATATAATCGGACGAGCAATGCTCGCCCCTACAGTTCTGTTATTTCATCAATTATGACAATTTTGTAATATCCCATGAAATGACCCTAGAATTGAGTCCATTTAGTATTGACAAATTTGCAAATTACTAGTATAATCGTAATGTAAAATGATGAAATAAAATTTATATTAATATAAATTTTCCTAAAACGAGAAGGAGGGAACTTTAAAATGGCACAACCAAAAAGAAGATGGTCAAAAGCAAGAACAGGCATGAAAAGGTCTACATGGAAATTAGAAAAGCCAACAATCGCTACTTGTAAACATTGTCATGAACCAGTTATGCCACATAAGGCGTGTAGCAATTGTGGATATTATAATGGAAAAGAAGTAATTGTAAAAAAAGAAGCGTAAAAAATAGTGTCATTCAGAGCTTGACTTCCAAGCTTTGCTTACGAAGGATTTATTTCAATTACTAGATTCTTCGTAAGTAATGCTTTGTAGCAAATCTCAGAGTGAACAAATAAACTGGAGGTGAATGAAATTGTCGAAACCAGTTGTTGCAATAATTGGCAGACCAAATGTAGGGAAATCAACGTTTTTTAACTATATTGTTGGGCAAAGAATTTCAATTGTTGAAGACTCACCAGGAGTTACTAGAGATAGAATATATGCAGAAGCTTCATGGAAAGATAGGACATTCACACTCATTGATACTGGTGGAATAGAACCTGAAACAGATGATGTAATTGTTTCCCAAATGAAAGTTCAAGCCGAAATTGCAATAGATTTAGCAGATGTTATTGTTTTTATGACAGATACAAAACAAGGTGTAACTGCAGCAGACAAAGAAATTGCATTAATGCTAAAAAAATCAAAAAAACCAATAGTTTTGTTGTGTAATAAAGCTGATAATTTTGGGGCAACATCACCAGAAGTATATGAATTTTATAACTTAGGGTTGGGTACACCATATCCAGTTTCTAGCACAAATGCAATAGGAATAGGCGATGCACTTGATGCAATATATGAAAACTTACCCAAAGTCGATGAAGAAAACTTCGAAGAAGAAACGGTAAAGGTCGCAATAATTGGAAAGCCTAATGTAGGAAAATCTTCGTTAGTAAATAAAATTCTAGGTGAAGAAAGAGTAATTGTAAGCGAAATTGCTGGAACTACAAGAGATGCCATAGATTCATATTTTGAAAATAAACATGGTAAATATGTTTTTATTGATACCGCTGGTGTTAGAAGAAAAAGCAAAGTAACAGCAAATATTGAGAAATATAGTATCATGCGAACACTCCTTGCCATTGAAAGATCAGATGTATGCTTATTATTAATAGATGCAACGGAAGGAGTAACAGAGCAGGACACTAAAATTGCAGGTGAAGCACACGAAGCAGGGAAGGGCATAATAATAGTTATAAATAAATGGGATATCGCCCAAAAAGAAACTGGAACATTAGAAAAATACAAAAAACAAGTATATTCAAAATTAGCCTATTTAACATATGCACCAATGATATTTATATCAGCATTAACGGGTCAAAGGGTGGAAAAACTTTTTGAAATGATAAACGAAGTTAATAAACAAAATAGCTTAAGAATTTCAACCTCAGTAGTTAACGAAGTAATTAACGAAGCAATATCAATAGTACAACCACCTACAGATAAAGGAAAGAGACTAAAAATTTTGTACGGTACACAAGCTAGTACAAAGCCACCAACATTTGTTATATTCGTAAATAATAAAACATTATTTCATTTTTCATATGAACGTTATTTAATCAATCAATTTAGAAACAATTTTGGCATGCAAGGAACCCCAATAAGGGTAGTTGTAAAAGAAAAATAAAGTAGGGATTAGATTTTATGTCTGTCCCAGAAAAAGGAGAAAAATAACATGGTATATTTAGTAGTGATATTAATAGCATATTGTTTAGGAAGTATAAGTTTTTCAGTAATTTTAGGTAAAAAATTAGCAGGAGTGGATGTAAGAAGTGAAGGAAGTAAAAGTGCAGGAACAACTAACGTTCTAAGAATTGTAGGGAAACAAGCTGCCGCAATCACATTGATTTGTGATATTTTAAAAGGAGTTGTAGCTGTTTTAATAGCAGTGTTATTTGTAAAAATTAATACAAATATAAATGGTTCATTATTAGTTCAATATGCTGCTGTAGCAGTTATATTAGGACATACATTTCCAGTATTTTTTGGATTCAAAGGTGGAAAGGGAGTAGCAACAGCTCTTGGAGTAATTTTAACCATGAATTGGGAAATAGGACTGATTTGTTTAGTATTTGGATTATTATTAATAATATTAACCAGAATGGTTTCAGTAGGGTCATTAGGAGCAGCAATATTATTTCCAGTATTAGTGATATTTTTACCAAGTCATTTTATAGTAGCAGGTTCATATTATATAGTAAGTGCAATAATAATAGCAATTTTAGTTATATATAATCATAGAGCTAATATACAAAGATTGACGGCTGGCACAGAAAATAAATTAAGTTTTAAGAAAAAATAGGAGAAAAATGGCATGAGAAAGATAGGAATTATAGGTGCTGGCACTTGGGGAATGGCATTGGCCATATATTTAGCTAATTTAGGTAATGAGGTAAAAGTATGGTCTAATACTGAAGAAGAAAAAGATATTATCAACAATGAAAAAAGATGCAAAAATTTACCAAAAGCAATTGTACCTAAAAAAGTTCTTGCAACAACAAGTTATAAAGAAGCAATAGAAGGGACAGAGATTATTTTGCATGTAACGCCTTCAAAATTTGTTAGAGAAAATGTTGTAAAATATAAACAATTTGTCACAAATCAGCCTATTGTAATGTGTTCAAAAGGATTTGAATCTTCAACATTATGTACATTAGCTGAAGTTTTAGAAGAAGAACTACCAAGAAATAAAATTGGAGTATTATCTGGACCGAGTCATGCAGAAGAAGTGAGCCTAAATGTTCCGACAGCAATTGTTGCCGCTTCAAAAGATGGTGAACTTTTAAAAATGATGCAAGAAATATTTATGAGTAAACATTTAAGAATATATATTAGTAGAGATGTAAAAGGAGTAGAACTTGGTGGAGCATTGAAAAATATTATTGCATTCTGTGCTGGTGCTGTAGCAGGGTTAGGGATGGGTGACAATACATTTGCAGCACTAATTACTAGAGGATTAGCTGAAATTTCAAGATTAGGAGTGGAACTTGGCGGGGCACAATCAACATTTTATGGATTAGCTGGATTAGGTGATCTTATTGTAACTTGTATGAGTGAGCATAGTAGAAATAGAAGAGCAGGAGTTCTAATTGGACAAGGTAAGACACTTGAAGAAACCAGGCAAATTGTTGGTATGACAATAGAAAGTATAGACAATATTGAAATAGCATATAGGCTTGCGAAAAAATATAACGTCAATGTTCCTATTATAGATACGGTTTATGATGTTTTATATAATAACTTAGAACCAAAAAAAGCAGTAGAAAAACTTATGACTCGTGAACCAAAGACGGAGTAAAAGTTTTATAAAGACTAATAAGGATACCTTTCGAATAGATACCTTATTATTTTTTCGCCATTTTGATTTGTAATATTTATATAAATACCTTCGTCAATACTAATCCACATATTTATATGATATTTATCATTATTTTCTAAAAAAACGCCGATTAAATCTACCATTTCTACTGGGTTATAATATTCCTTTGACCATGTTTTTGTTTTTGGGATATTAGTTGTATTAAAATATTTTTCTAAAAACATGCTAATATCGCTATTTTCTACGCTATATAAATTTATTGTATTTTGCAAAACATTCACCTCACACAATAATAGTATAAATTTAAAAAAATTTAGTATGCGTTAAAAAAAACGGTAAATTTTACATTTTATTGAAAAAGTGTTATAATAATAGGTATAGGCAATAAACCTTTAACTTAAACACGAGGTGTTATATGGAAAGGCAAATGAGTAGGAAACAGTATGAAGATTTTTACAAGGCGTTTTCTTTTTTTGTATCCGAATTTGATGTTCGGAAATCTGGGATAACGCGAAATAGGCCAAACAGAGTTTGGTTTCGTAAATTTTTCAAAAAGAAAGACGGAAATTTTGTACTATTAAGTGGAGGTTTTGTGCTGAAATCTACGCAGATATTATACAACATTTTCGATGTTATGAAGCATCAAAGCATTGAAGCTGGCACGACAGAATCCACGATGTATGAGGCCATGAAAAGGGCTCATGCAAACATGCAACACTTCGTAAACAGCCTGGAGTAATACCAGGCTGTACTTTTTTATGCAGGGCCATTTCATCAATTATGACAAAATTGTAATATTCGATGAAATTACCCTACTTTTTTGAATAAATTTTGATGTTGCAAATGTAGGTAAGGGTAAGAGTATAAAGTAGTTAAAAATAAATTTCGACAGAATAAAAGGCTTGAAATGAGGTGCTTTGTAAAAAAAGGCAGAAAAAAAACAAAAAATACGACTAAAGCATAAAAAAACAGGCAAAGCCGTTGATAAATCAACAAAAGTTCGATATAATAAGGTTATGCAAAACCAATATCGAAGG
>WRFS01000007.1 GCA_009778695.1 Oscillospiraceae bacterium | reverse complement strand
GGTGCGACAGCAAATTTAAAAAATCACTGTAGTACCCTGCCCCAAAAGAATGACCCTAACTTTTACAAAAAATTAGGGCTTATGTTTTAAATTTTTTGGGACATTTTCAAAAAAAATTGACAGGTTTCTAAACACTCCTTAGTGCATCAATTGGATTAAGCTTAGCAGCTTTACTTGCTGGTGTAAGTCCAAATACCACACCAACAACCATTGAAAATCCTATTGCTAGAATTACCGTAAATGCTGAAACAGAAAGACTTATCCCTATTAAATTACAAGCCACCAGAGCAATTAGGACACCAAAGCCTAAGCCTATTACGCCACCAAACAGTGATAAGAAAATTGCTTCTAATAAAAACTGCTCTTTAATAGCTCCAGGCTCTGCACCTAACGCTTTTCTAAGCCCTATTTCTGTTGTTCTTTCCGTCACAGAAACAAGCATCATATTCATTATTCCAATTCCACCTACAACCAAAGAAATAGAGGCAATTCCTCCTAATAATAGGCTCATCATACCAGTCATTGTTTGGAATGTAGATAACATATCTTGCATATTAGTAATTGAAAAAATACTATTATCACTATTATCTTTGTTGTTAAATGCTTGCAATAACATTGAATTTATCTTTTGTGTTGTAGTATCCGAGATGCTTGAATCAGTCATATACAAGTCAACACTTGAAATATATTTTGTATTCAAAACTTTCATAGCAGTAGTATACGGTATTATTACAGTATCATTATTTGAATTGAACGAAAATCCGCTGGATGCCTGTAAAGTTCCAACTACTGTATATGTAATCCCATTTATTATGATTCCTTGTCCTATTGGACTTTGCCCATAAAATAACCCTTGTGCAATATCACTACCAACAACACAAACATTGCTTTCTTGATTAATATCAATTATATTAATTGCTCTTCCTGTAGCCATAAGATTACTTGTATTGCTGAAATAAACATCATTTTTACCTTGAATTGTAATGTTTTGCATAACTATATTATTTCCAGCAACTGCTGTTCTTGAACTAATTGTTGGAGATACTCCATTAATATTATCTATGGTTGACAAGTTTTGAATATCACTATTTATTAATCCTGGTTTTAATGGAGTTCCCATAACAGTTACTGTTATCTTATTTGCTCCAAGTGCATTTACTTGGCTTACTATAGAATTTGTTGCCCCACTTACTAAGGTAATAAGTGCAATAATAGAAGCCACACCAATTACAATTCCTAATATGGTGAGGAAGGAACGCATTTTATTATTTATAATATTTGCCCAAGACATTTTTATACTTTCTTTAAACACTTTTATTCTCCTTCGCTTAAATTGCCATCTAAAATTCTTACAATTCTACTTGCATTTTTTGCTATGTTTATGTCGTGTGTAATCATTATAATTGTCTTGCCTTCTTCGTGTAATTCCTTAAATAATTCCATGATTTGATGCCCTGTATTTTGGTCTAATGCACCCGTTGGCTCATCTGCTAACAATATTGTAGGCTCTGTTACTAATGCTCTTGCAATTGCAACTCTTTGTTGTTGTCCTCCTGATAATTGGTTCGGTCTACTTCTTACTTTTTCTGCAAGTCCAACTTTTTCTAACATTTCCTTTGATTTTATTTTTCTTTGCTTTTCTGGCATTTTTGCATATATCAACGGCAATTCAACATTTTCCAAGGCTGTGAACCTTGGCAACAATTGAAATTGTTGAAATATAAATCCAATTTCTTTATTTCGAATATGTGATAATTCTATTTCGTCCAATTGGTTTGTTTCATTGCCCGATAAAATATATTCTCCCGATGTAGGTACATCCAGACATCCAATAATATTCATTAATGTTGTTTTCCCAGAACCAGATGGCCCGAAGTATTGCAACAAATTCACCTTTACATACGTTTAAGTTAATACCTTTTAGTACAATTTGTTCTTCTTCGCCCATAATATATGATTTCACAATATTCTTCATTTCCAATACTTTATTGTCCATTACTACTTCCCCCAGTTGTGTCGCTATTGCTTGCTCTGCTTGAATTTCTCATACTCATAAGACCCGTTGTTGTACTTGCAGAAACAATAGGCTTTAATATAGTATCTCCAGAATTTAATCCAGATGTTACTTCTACATTAGTTCCATCTGAAACTCCTGTTTCAATATATTGCGTAACTACTTTATTTTTATCTCCTCTTACATTTACATATGTTTTATTTTGATCATCTATTTGAACTGCATCCATTGGAATTAATACAACATTTTTTGCACTTTGAGCTACCACCTTTGTTTCTGTTGTCATCCCAACTCTTACAGCTGAATCTTTTGCTAACTTAATATCTGCTGTAAAATATGCTACTCCGTTGCTACTGGTTGCTTCCTTAGATATATCAGAAATTGTACCGCTCACAGTTTTATTTAATGCATCAATGGTTACATCTACTTTTTCCCCTACTTTAATACTTGATAAATCATATTCATCTACTCTTACAGTTGTTTGCAAGTTATTGTAATCTACAATATCAAATAATGGACTACCTGTCATAACGGTATCATCCTTTTGTACGTATATTTTAGTAACCGTTCCATCTTGACCTGCTGTTATATTACTTCCATAAGTTGGCTTAATAATAGTATCTCCTTTTTTCACGATTTTTCCTTCTGAAACTGATACACTAGATACTGTAAGACTACTTTGGCTTAATTTATTTTGAACATTAATTGCTGCAACATTTCCTGAGAATGTATAATATGATGTTATATCTCCTGTTGTTGCAGTTATTTCATCATATTGGTCCTTATTACGTGACCTTGTCCATATTCCTAATATTATCAATATTATTATAATTACAATTATTGCAATTGCTACTTTTTTACCTTTCTTTTTCTTTGTCTTCCCCATTTTCGTTACCTCCACAATACATATTATACTACCATATTTATTAAAATGCAATTAAAAAAAGTCCCTTGGGTTACTAATCCAAAGAACCATATAGAATTTAAAAGTAATTACATTTTTTTCCCAAATTGCATCATAATGTTTTTAACCTCATCAACATGCTCTGGCTTTAGCATTGCAATAATTTTAGACATAACACTTTGCATATATTCTTTATTAAAAGTTCCATTATTTTGTTTTGCAAAACTTTCATTTAATAATTCTTTTGCTTCTGCTTTCTTTTCATCTTGCACTCTATCCATAATAAAGCTAAAAAATTTTTCTTGATATTGATTCACAACTATCACCTCTTAACTTTTTTCAATTTTATCACTAATAACAATATTGTTAAACAAGCAATAAATTCTATAAAATATGCTAAACATAACCATATATCAACAGTAAAAATAATGGAATAAATCAACATTAATGTATATTGTCCCAACCAAATTACCCACGATATTACACTAATATCATCTGATTCTCTTGTTTTTATTAATTTTATTATTTGTGGTAAATAAGCAATAGCACTTGTAATAGTTACTATAAATAAAATCATCCACGATATTTGATTAGGATTTATTCCAAACATTTTATTTTAAAGTCCTTTTGATTTGTTTTATATAATAATATCAGTTTAATGCAAATTTTGCAATATTTTAGCAGAATTTTCATTTAATAATTCCTTTGCTTCTTCTTTTCTTTTATCTTGCACTCTATCCATAATAAAGCTAAAAAATTTTTCTTGATATTGATTCATAAATTTAGCACTCCTAATTATTGGGTATTGTTTTCATCAATCGAATTATTATCATAATTATTCAATATATCATTCATAGATTGTTGAAAATTATTTATTGCATCATTTTCTTCATTAATTGAATTATTATATGTATCTTGTGCATTTTGAACATTATACATATCTTGAAATATTTGTACACTTAGAACATACTCCCAGCCTAAAATTGGCAACTTTTTCATAAATTCATCTGGATTATTTGTTGCTAAATCCTCTATTGTAGTCATTAAATCTGTTTGAGTATTTTCATCAAACACGCTTGCGGAATTTGTAGAAGTATCTGGAATCTCTACTTTATCTATTGGAACAAATGTTACATTCGCATTCAATTGACCAGCAAAACTCATATTCCCATCTAAACTTTCAAGACTATAAGAAGGTGTTATTGTGTATACCATATTTACTGCACTATTGTTTACAATTTGACTATCCCATTTTATTCCCAAAGATATATTCATTTTATCTTCTGGTCCGTACACAATATATGTCATTGTATAGTCATTATTATTGTTTTTCTTCAATGTTATACCCATTTCCACAACATTTGTTGTGTCATTGAATACAATTCCAAACGTGCCACTTTCTGATTGTGTAATTAAAATACTTCCCTCTGAAAAATTAAATGTTATAGATTTTACAGTGTTATCATTATATATTACTTGCATAGTAATATTTTCACTAGTACTACTATACGTTTGTGTAACTTCATCAATCATATTTGATAAAGTACTGTCATATGTGCTATAGTCATTAGTTAGCCCAACCTTATTTGCAATAATATTTTTTACATCTTCATTGTCTTTTAATATTGATAAAGTATCTTTTACAAAGTTACCGAAATCAGCCTCAGTCATGGTTACTGTTATTTGAGAGTCTTTATTTTCATTAATATTTTTTTGTTCTGTAAACTTATCGTCTGTAAAATACTTATTATAAACGGGTTTTAAATTATTTAAAATTGTATTAATTTCATCACTAGTAAACCAATTTATTGAAGACTTAGTTGTCGTTGAATAATTCATGTTTAACATTGAATCAAATGCTGTAGCAACGTCTTCCATTCCGTTATCTGTTAAATCTGTTTTTGTAAATGTTAATATTTTATTGTATACCTCTGATAAGCTTATTCCATAGTTATCGCCTGAATTAAATACTTCATATGGATTATAAGTTTGTCCTGAAGTTTTATCGGTGTAACTCATATTTAACAATTGTTCTTTATTTTGTTTGTCTTTTTCATAGGTTAAATTGACTTCATAATTTCCAATCTGATTTTTTATATTATCTGACATTGATGTTCCATCACCTGAATTTGATGCTGAGTTACTATCAACCAAACCTGATGCTGATAACATATCATCCAAATTCAAATCACTTATATTCGCACTTAATTTCATATCCGCAGAAAACTTACCATTTAGTATTGTAGCTAATTTGTCACTTGTATCGTTACCTTCGCTTGAAAATTGAGATACCATCGCACTAAAAAATTGGTTTGATAGTTTTGCAAATTTATTTATTGGTTTATTTATTTGCATATAATAAATATATCCTGCTATTCCTCCTGCAATAATAATAACAATTATGCAAATTAATACAATTAATTTTGCTTTACTTTTTTTAACAATTGCTGTGGCTGTAACTTCTTCCTGATTTGTGTTTTGATATACTGCCTGACTTGCATTTTGTATCGCTTCCTGTGGACTTATGTTTTGATAAATTCCCTGATTTGTGTTTTGTACTACTTCTTGTTGCTTTATAACTTCTTTTTCTCCTTCTTCTGTTTCCACTTTAGAATCTCCTTTCGATTTATCTTATATAATAATATCAGTTTAATACGAATTTTGCAATATTTTAACAAAAATTTTTAAAAACAAAGTTTACCAATTAACACGTTTCAGCAAAGTAGCCTCCTTAAATATAGTATAGCTTTTAAAAAGGTGAACGACAGCCCTTTGAGGCCCATGGAGTCTTCGGAGGCTTGGAGGAACCTTTTTAAAAGCTATACTATATTTAAGGAGGCGGAAGTTTTAGTCCAAACCATTAAATAGTAACAATTAGTTAACAAAAATAATTAATTGCTTGAAAAAAGTATAATAATAGTATATAATTTTTTCAAATTGAAACGAGAGGTATTTTATGATGAACTTAAGAAAAAACAAAGGTATAACCTTAATTGCATTAATAATAACAATAATAGTAATGCTAATACTGGCAGGAGTAGCAATCTCTTCGATAACTGGAACAGGCATATTTAGCAAGACAAAAGAGGCAACGGATGCATATAATAATTCAGTAAATAATGAAAATAATCAAATAAATACTGCGTTAGGCTGGTTTGATAATACGAATAGCGGAAGTAATGATAATGGAGAAAGTGGTGATGAAACATTAGCATTGGCACCAAAAGTATCTGAGCCAAGCTCAAGCCAAACTGGTGGAAATATTGTTACTACTACAAATAGTACAGGAGTAATAGAAATAGTATGGTTAGATATGAATAATAATGTAATAGCAAATCCATTACCACCTAAAATGGCAAGCGATATGACACCAATAAAATATGATGGAACAACAGAAGAAACAGCAGGAACATATAATAACCCAGATAACAATTGGTATAGTTACACTGCACAAACAGGATCAACAGATGGACAAACAAGTAATTGGGCAAATGCAAAAACAAATGCAGATGGAAGTTACTGGGTATGGATACCAAGATATGCATATAGAATAGTATATTTTGATGGGAAAGATCATGCAAATGATTATAGAGAAAATGGATATACCGAAACAAATAAAGCATGGATACAAGGATATAGTACAGTATATGGAATGGTAGATGCAAGTGGAAATTTAGTAAATGGAACTAATCCAAATATAGCTCCAGCAGATAGAGTACAAACGGCAGGGTACACAGATTATATACCACATCCAGCATTTTTAGGAAGTGCATATATAGATTTAGGTGGAGGCTTTGGTGATGCTAAAGGAATAAGTGGATTTTGGGTAGCAAAATTTGAAGCAAGCCAAGAAGATAACAAACCAGCAAGTAAGCCCGGGGTATCACCATGGACAAATATCGCCGTAGGAGATTGTTATACAAATTCACTTAATTATAATCCAACAAATAATAGCCATTTAATAAAAAATAGCGAATGGGGAGCGACAGCATATTTAACAGATAGTAAATATGGTAGAAATGGAACAGAAGTAACAATAAATGATTATTATGTAGGTGCTACTAACTCATCGATAACAGGAGGAGGAACTGGAACAACATATGCAACAACAAAAACAGTACAAAGCACTACAGGAAACCCAACAGGAATATATGATTTAAATGGTGGCGTATATGAGTATATAGCAGCATTTAATAAAATAGGTAATCCATCATACTTGTCATCCTATGCTAGTTCATTTGCAAGTGCTAATGGAAACAGCACGAAATATGCAACAGCATATAGTAATTTAAACACAAGCTATGACTATTCCATAGCAGGAGATGTCTCTCACGTAGGAGATGGAATGCGTGAAGTTGCTGTATCCAATAACACTGGCTGGTTTTCTGACTACTCTACTTTCGTTTATTACGGATTTCCATTCACTGGCCGTGGAGGTTATTACGGCGGCAACTCAAGTGCAGGTATTTTCGCCTTTGGCACAATCACTCGGTGGTGGCACCTGGTCTTACAGCTTCCGCATGGTATTAGTCCCACAGTAGTTTTGTATCAAAATTAACAGAAAGTATGTGTTCTTCAAACTTTTGTTAACGCATTAACAAAAGTTGACAAAAGTTGATTTTTATAATATAATTAATTTAATGGAAGAAGGTAAAAGTCATGATAAATAGAGAAACTTACTTATCCAAATTAGTCTCATATAAAGATACAGAATTTATAAAAGTAATAACGGGAATTAGAAGATGTGGAAAATCAACAATATTAAAACTATTTATGGAATACTTAATTCGGAGAAGATAAAAATACAAATATTATATATATAAATTTCGAATCCTTTGAATTTGATAATATAACTAACTATAAAGAAATGTATAATCAGATAAAAGAAAAAACAAAAAGAAAGCAAAAAAATTATATACTTCTTGATGAAGTACAAAGAGTGCAAGATTGGGAAAAATGTGTAAATGCTTTACATGTTGATTTTGATACAGACATTTATATTACCGGTTCAAATGCTTATTTATTATCTTCTGAATTGTCAACATATTTATCAGGAAGATATATAGAAATTAAAATGTTGCCATTATCATTTAAAGAGTTTTTAGATTTCTATCAGTTTGAAAGCAATGTTCCTATGGATGATAAATTCACAAGATATTTAAAATATGGTGGAATGCCTAGTGCTATTTTATTAGGTGACACTAATAATTTGTATGAAAATGCAATAAAAGGAATTTATAATACAGTATTTATGAAAGATGTTATTGACAGAAACAAGGTTGTAGATAGCAGTTTACTTGAAAAAATATTAAAGTTTTTAATGAATAACATTGGAAATGTTGTTTCTTCTAAAAAAATAGCAGATTTTTTAACAAGTCAAGGAACTAAAGTAACACATAATACAGTTTTAAATTATTTAAATATGTTAGAAAATGCTTATATTATTTATAAAGCACAAAGATATGATATTAAAGGAAAAGAGTTATTAAAGACATTAGAAAAATATTATATAGTAGATATGGGGATTAGAAATACTATTCTTGGATTTAGAGATTCAGACTATGGACACATTCTTGAAAATATTGTATATTTTGAATTATTAAGGAATGGATATGAAGTAACAGTTGGAAAAACAGACAATTTAGAAGTTGATTTTATAGCAACAACGTCAGTAGATAAAAAATATTATCAAGTAACTTTAAGCCTATTGGAAGAAGAAACAAGAAAAAGAGAGTTACGTTCATTAAAAAATATAAATGATAATTATGAAAAGACTATATTAACTCTTGACAAGATATATAGTGGCACTACAGAAGAGGGAATTAAAATTATTAATATTGTTGATTTCTTATTAAAGGATGCATGATTTTATACAGGGAAAAGTAATAAAATTACAAAAATATTACAAAGATGAAAAACATGACTGTAAGGGCGAGCATTGCTCGTCCGAAGTTAATCAAATTTAACATGTAATATATACTAGACAAGGAGAAGAAAGGTTTAATCGTCATAAAGAGCAAAATAGGTACCCTAAAAAGTGCGAAGAGATTTTGATGAAATGCTAGGAAAAAGGGGGTGTCCTGCAATGTCATTCTGAGTCTTTCTACGAAGATTTCACTTGCGAAGAATCTCCCGAAATATGAGATCCTTCATAGCAAGGCTTTGTAAGAAGTGGTTCAGGATGACAATTCTAGGACGCCCTCTTTTGAACAACGCATTTCGCAAAATATCGAGCACTTCACCCGAAGAAGCCCTTCTTTTTTACAGGAGGCTGCTCATTCATCGTCTTAGCAAGCTGAAGCAATAACTTCCTTTGCTCATCTGTTAATTTCTTTGGAATTTGCACAATCACAGTAAATATAAAATCTCCTTTTGCACCACTATGAATACTTTGGAACCCTTTATGCTTTATAGAAAATTTTGCACCTGTTTGAGTTCCTTCTGGAATTTTTATCTTTTCTTTACTTCCATCTACCATTGGTACTTCAAGTGTTGCACCTAATGTTGCTTGAGTATACGTAACTGGTATATCGCAAAGTACACGGTCTCCGTCTCTTTTAAATATATCATGCTTCTTTACTCTAACAGCAAGATTTACATCACCTCTTGGTCCACCTTTTTCACCCAATTCACCTTGTCCGCTAACGGTTAAAACTTGCCCATTATCAATACCTGCTGGAATTTTTATATCTAGCCCAACTGTCTTTTTCGTCTTACCTTTTCCTTTACATTCCACACAAGGTGATTCTATTATTGTTCCTTTTCCTCCACAAAGAGGACATGTATTAACTGTTGGAATTTGTCCTAGTATTGTGTTTATAACTTGCTTTACTTGACCAGTTCCTTTACAGTCACTACAAGTGACTGGCTTTGTTCCTGGTGTAGCTCCTGTTCCTTCACAATGGCTACAATTTTCGTACCTGTTTATATTAATCTTTTTCGTTACTCCTAAAAACGCTTCTTCAAATGTTAAATCAACATTGTATGTTATATCTGCACCTCTTCTAGGACCAGCTGATGTTTTAGAACCTTTTCTTCCACCAAAATCAAATCCCATTCCACCAAATACAGATGAAAAAATGTCTCCCATATCAAAGTCAAAACCAGTGGTACTATATGAATAATAATTACCACCTGGTTGACCTCCGCCTTGACCTCCACCAAATCCGCTTGGAGCACTATGTCCAAACTGATCATACATTGCTCGTTTTTGCTTATCTGATAAGGTTTCATATGCTTCAGAAACTTCTTTAAATTTGTTTTCTGCTTCTTTTTTATTATCTTGATTAGTATCTGGGTGATATTGTTTCGCAAGTTTTCTATATGCCTTCTTTATTTCTTCTTCTGTTGCACCTTTATTTACACCCAGCACTTCATAATAATCTCTCTTTGTTGCCATTATATTTCGAGGATATCCTGAAATGTCATTCTGAGCCCTTCTTCGTAGACTATCTAACGAAGAATCTATTGTAATTTTTAGATTCTTCGAGAGTTAGTCTTTGTAGCTACTCTCAGAATGACAACTTCAAGACACCCTCGCACCCCTCTTTCTTGTTTCTATTTCTTATCATCCTCATCTACTTTTTCAGCTTCTGTGGCTTCTGCTTCGGCTCCCGCATTTGCATCCGTTCCTGCTTGTGCATCTTCTGCCCCAGCTGCCCCAGCTGCTGCTTGTGCTTGACTATATAATTTTTCTGAAACTTCATAAAATACTTTTGTTAACTTTTCTGAAGCTTCTTTTATAGCATCCATATTGTTTGCATCTAAAGCTTTTTTAGTGTTTTCTATTTCAGTCTCAACTTTTGCTTTTTCTTCGCCACTAATTTTATCTCCCAATTCATCAAGTGTTTTTTGGCTATTATATACTAAGCTTTCTGCATTATTTTTTGTTTCAATTTCATCTTTTCTTTTTCTGTCTTCTGCAGCATGTGCTTCTGCATCTTTTACAGCTTTATCAATATCTTCATCAGATAAATTTGAACTTGCTGTTATAGCAACTTGTTGTTGATTTCCTGTTGCCATATCTTTTGCAGATACGTGAACTATACCATTCGCATCTATATCAAATGTTACTTCAATTTGTGGCACTCCTCTTGGTGCTGCTGGAATTCCAGTTAAGTTGAATCTTCCTAATGTTTTATTATATGAAGCCATTTCTCTTTCACCTTGTAAAACGTGAACTTCAACGCTTGTTTGCCCATCAGCTGCTGTTGAGAATATTTGTGACTTCTTAGTTGGGATTGTTGTATTTCTTTCTATTAACTTTGTAAACACCCCACCATATGTTTCAATACCTAATGACAATGGGGTTACGTCTAACAACAACAAGTCTTTTACATCCCCTGCCAATACACCAGCTTGAATAGCTGCACCAACTGCAACGCACTCGTCTGGATTAATTCCTTTATTTGGGTCTTTACCTATTATTTTCTTAACAGCTTCCTGAACCATTGGAACCCTTGTTGAACCACCAACTAGTAATACTTGATCAATCTCTGCAGCAGTTAAATTTGCATCCTTTAATGCTTGATTAACTGGTTCAATTGTTTTATCTACTAAATCCCTAATTAAATCTTCAAATTTTGCTCTTGTTAATGTAATATCTAAGTGTTTTGGTCCTGCACTATCTGCTGTAATAAATGGTAAGTTAATATTTGTTTGTTGAACACCAGATAACTCTATTTTAGCCTTTTCTGCTGCTTCTTTTAATCTTTGCATAGCCATTTTATCAGCTTTCAAATCAATACCTTGATCTTTTTTAAATGTATCAACTAAGTAGTTCATAATTCTTTCATCAAAGTCATCTCCGCCAAGCTTATTATTTCCGCTTGTAGATAAAACTTCAAATACACCTTCATCTATTTCTAGTATAGAAACGTCGAATGTTCCTCCACCTAAATCATATACCATTATCTTTTTATCTGCTGACTCTTTTTCCATACCAAACGCTAAAGCTGCTGCTGTTGGTTCGTTTATAATTCTTAACACTTCAAGCCCTGCTATTTTACCTGCATCCTTTGTTGCTTGCCTTTGAGCATCACTAAAGTATGCTGGTACTGTAATAACCGCTTGAGTTATTTTTTGTCCTAAATAATTTTCTGCATCCGTTTTTAATTTTTGTAAAATCATTGCTGAAATTTCCTGTGGTGAAAAATTATCACCATCTATTTTTACTTTCTTATCTGTACCCATATCTCTCTTTATTGACATAACAGTATGGTCTGGGTTTGTAACCGCTTGTCTTTTAGCGATTTGACCTACTAATCTTTCTCCGTTTTTTGAAAATGCAACTACTGATGGAGTTGTCCTATTTCCTTCTGGATTTGGAATTACAACTGGCTCTCCACCTTCCATAACTGCAACACATGAATTTGTTGTTCCTAAATCAATTCCTATTACTTTTGACATAATTTTTTTACCTCTTTCTTTCTTTTTAATTTTTTTCCTACACTTATTTGTAGGCTCTGCAAATTGAATTTAAAGCAAGTATTGCTAGGCAGCCAAGGTAAAAAACCGGAAACGTACACCTAGTACGCCAAAGGATTTTTTATCCGACGGCTAACGACGCAAGACGCCGCTTAAAATTCAATTTGCCACTACTACCATTGCGTGGCGTATGACCTTATTTCCTATAATATACCCAGCTCTAAACTCTGCACTTACCATCTTTTCTCCATAATTTTCATCTTGAACAGTAGAAACTGCTTCGTGCAGTTCTGGGTCAAATTTTGTTCCCACTGTTTCAATTTTTTTAACTCCTAATGAAATTAATACATCCATAAATTGTTTATATAATAATTCAATTCCTTGTTTGTATTCTTCATCTTTTGTATTTGCTTGACTTGCTTTTTCCAAATTATCTATAATTGGCAAAATTTTACCAACTATATCTGCTAGAATCATTCCGTATAAATCTTCTCTTTCTTTTACGCTTCTTTTTTTATAGTTATCAAATTCCGCCATTATACGCTT
This sequence comes from Oscillospiraceae bacterium, assembly GCA_009778695.1. Lineage (GTDB taxonomy): Bacteria > Bacillota > Clostridia > TANB77 > CAG-508 > WRFS01. The sequence continues at coordinate 62,808 of WRFS01000007.1, read as the reverse complement.
TAACCTGTCGGTTGTTTCTTCCAATTGGCTGTTGGTTGTTGGTTGTTGGTTGTTGGTTTCCTCTGTTGTTGCTGTTTCTTCCATTCCTGCCTCCTGATTTCCGACTTCCGCCTTCTGTTCGTTTGTAATTTCTTTATCTTCTTCCAAAACTTATCCTCCTATTCTTTTTCATTGTCATCCTGAGCCGTTCTCTAGAACCCTGCTTACGAAGGATCTAGATTCTTCGTAAGTAAGCCTTCGTTAGCAAGGCTCAGAATGACCATTATTCTTCTTTTCCTTTCAGCTGTTCACTTATATACTTCATTATTGAAATGACTCTAGAATAATCCATTCTTGTTGGTCCAATAATCCCTATAGTGCCCAAATCTTTGCCATTAACTTTATGTTTGAATGTTACAATGCTAAAATCTTTTAAGCTTTCATCATCTCCCTCGCTTCCTATATATACATTAATATCTTTTGCTAATTCATCTTCTAAAATACTTTCGACAAATCCTTTTTTATCAATTACATTTAAGAAATTTTTAGCTGCTGATACTTCGTTGAATTCAGGAAAATCAAAAACCTTATTTGCTCCTTCTAAGTACACTTTTTTATGCTCTTTAATTACTTTGTTTATTTGCTCTATTATTGGTTTTATAATATTAAGTTCATTTTGCATTTCTGCTAAAATGTATTCTTCCATTGGTTGTGTGATTTCAGCTAATGGAACACCCTTTAATTTTTTGTTGAAAATTTCATCAACTGTCTTAATTTGTGATTCTGTAACATCTTCATCAAATTTTATTATTGTTTCTTTTATTAAACCGCCATCTGTAAGAATTACAACCATTAGAAGTTTGCTACCTAATAATATAAATTTAATTTCGCTAATATTTTGTGTACTATTACTTGGAGAAACTGCCAAAGAAGTATAATGTGTTACTTCAGCCAAAGTATTGGTTATTATTTTTGTAAATTCTTCTATTTCATTTGCCCTTACTTCTAATTTGGATTTTATATATTCTATTTCTTCCATGCTTAGATAGTTCTCTTGAACTAGTTCATCCACATAAAATCTATAACCTTTTGCCGATGGAACTCTACCCGCTGAAGTGTGAGGCTTATCCAACAATCCAATTTTTTCTAATTCCATCATTTCATTTCTGATTGTAGCACTACTACATTGCAAATCATACTTTCCAACTAACGCATTTGAACTAACGGGTTCTGCTGTATCAACATACTCTTCAACAATTGCCTGTAGAATTTTCTTTTTCCTTTCATTCAACATGCCTCATCACGAGTTCCTTTCCCTCAAGTTTGCACAAGTGCAAACTCTCGTCTAATCCACTGTTCGTCGGCTCTCCCTGAAAGTTTTGCTTCGCAAATACTTTTGAGGGTCCCTCTACTATTAGCAGTCGCTAACCACGACTGCTAATATATTATAATAAAAATTAGCAATTGTCAATACCTTTTGCTAATTTTTTTTAAAATATTTTTTTACATCATAATAAAAACGCCCCGTGTAATTGAAACTACAATTACACGAGGCATTCACATCAATCATCCTCCAATAAGACAAACTTCCACTTCCTCAAGCTAAGACTATTCCCGTTTGGGTAATAGCCTTCATATTCAAACTTTATTCTCCATAGTTTCCAACCGCTCCTTACCATATAATTGGCGTACATGGTTGGATTTTTATCAAGCAAGAGAAACAATCCTCTCACATAACTGGGAACCTCAATTGTTTGCGTGTAGGTCATCACTTTTGTGTTCCTACCCGCTTTGCAAGCATACCACATATCCCTTTCGTCATACGCTCCACCCAACGTCAGTACTACTGGAGTACTACGGCCTGGAAACTTTTTCTTTGTTTCCAGTAGTTTTGGGAGTACAAACTCCCTAACTAGTTTTCTCATCAATTTTTTCTTGCTATTTTCGTTTACCTCAATTGGCTTTGACATAGTTTCACCTTATAATTATAAGTTGTTGAAAAACTACGGTTTCATCGTTATATTTTATCATACTTGACATGTTATGTCAAGTATGATTTGCTTTTCCTTTCTACAATGGAATTTCACAGATTATGGCCTTCCATTTATGAACTTTTAATAGCTTGTCCATTAAATGTTTCCGTTGCACCATCTTGATTTGTAACTGTTATCGTTAACACGTTTGCACCAGAATACATTGGTATCATAAATTCTATTTTGGGAACTCCAAATCTATCTTCAGTTAGTACAATAGGTTTATTATTAAGCATTATATTCGCACTTACAATTGCTTTATCATCAGTTAAGCTTACAACTAAATAATCTCCATTCTTAGTTACGCTTATTTTAGGCTTCTTAATCCCTATAATCGTTTGCTGACGATTTGCTTCTACACCATTTTCATTTACAGCCATAACTGTAATTGTATGAGACCCCTCTGAAACGCTTGTTGTTGTTTCTATTGTCGTTTGATCATCAGTAGCATCTATCCTTGTTTCATCACCAGCATCCCACTTATACATCATATATGATAATTTAGTTCCAGTTGTAGTTTTTGCCGTAACAAGTAATTTTGAACCTTGCTGTGTCAACTCTATAACAGGTTGCGTTGAATCTTCTGAAGCTATTGTATTATCGCCACTTTCATTTTGTTGAGCTACAATATTATTCACATCTTCAATTGCCTCTGACTCGATTGCACCTGAAGGTCTTGATTTATTTAATAAACCCGTCCCCAATCCTATACATAAGATACATATTAGTACAATTAACAACACTATAAATATTCTTTTTACAGCTTTTGAATTCTTTGGCCTTTTTCCATTGCCACCCGCATTATAATTACTTCCAAAATTTGGATTTTGTTGATTCATAGATAAAATTTGATTCATTACCCTTTCCCCATTTACTCTAATTAAAATTTTTCTTTCTTCTATTAATCACGTATGTATTGCCCAAGGCAGCTTTAGCAAGATGTTTAACCTGTGCCCCAACTTCGCCTATTTCCAGTATATTTGCATAATGACCTCTATCCACTACCACCACTCCGATTGACAAAGAAGTAATTGGAAATTGCTCCATAATTGATTTTCTATTTGGGACCTCCAAATAACCTTTTTCCATATCCTCTTCAGAATAGTATGCCGAAATTCCGTGACTAAATTCAAGTATAATATTTTGGCAAATATTTTCATATGAATCATTATCCACTATTGCTATAAAATCATCTCCACCAATATGTCCAACAAAATTCTCAGTTGAACTAGTATCGTGTACATTCCTTACTATGGCAGAAGCCGTATACTTTATTAATTCGTCTCCTTTTAAAAATCCATATACATCATTGTATGCTTTAAAATTATCCAAATCCAAATACAAAACTGCAAAAGTTTTCTTAGATAATAACCTTTTCTTTAATTCAGCATGTATTTGCACATTCCCCGGCAAACCTGTTAAAGGGCTTACCCTTCTATTTGTATTTACTAATCTTAATAAATTCTTTATTGTATAATAAACACATTCTTTATCTATTGGTTTTTCTATTACATACTCAACACATTCTTTAAGTATATTCATCTTATGTTCTTTTTTTGGTGTATTTGAAACCACCATGATAGGAGTAATACTGTTATCTTCATCCATTCTAATTTTTTTACATAGTTCAATAATATCCATATCAATATTTTCTTCATCAATCATAATTAACGATGGTATACCATTAAGTGCTTCTTCCAATTTAACGTCTTCTATATTTTTAAGCTTAAACTCTTTCTCTTGTTTAAAAACTTTTCTTAGCTTAGATATTAATTTATTTGAATTATCAACAACAAATATCTCTTGTGCCATATCTTCCCCCTATTATTTGTATTTACTGACTATTACTATTTGTATATTGTCCAGTATATGATTGCGTTGCCCCATCTTGATTTGTAACGGTTATCGTTATTGTATTTTGTCCAGGATCCATTGGTATATTTTTAATTATTTGCGGAACTCCAAATTGATCTGCCGTTATGGCTCTGTTTTTACCATTCAAAACTATACTTGCATCTGTAATTGCTTTATCATCAGCCATTGTTATAACCAAATATTGCCCAGTTGAATCTTCAACTACACTTATCGTTGGCTTCTTAATTCCTGTATATGTCCCTTGCTGAGTTGCATCTACACCATTTTCTTTTACAGCAACCACTGTTACCGTATGGGTTCCATCTGGAATGTCTATTGTTGCATTTATTGTCGTCTGATCATCAGTCGCATTTATTTTTGTTTCATCCCCATTATCCCATTTGTATGTTATATAAGATAATATGGTTGAAGTTGTAGTTCTTGCTGTAATTTCTAATTTCGAATCTGATCCCACATCTGAATTTGATGGTGGCGATAACTCTATCACAGGCGGTGTTGTATCTACAGCTGATTGCCCAGTATATGTTCCTTCAAAATCTTTCGTATTTCCATTTATATCTGTAACAGTTAATTTGAAAACACTATCTTGTCCTTCAGGAATTACTAAGTCTTGTGTTAAGTTTGCCGTACTGTTCCCTTCAATTATATTGCTAACTCCATCGTTCCAAGAATATTCTGCTTTTTCAATTACAACATTACTTGACATTGTAACTGTTATAGCATTGCCATTTTGTTGAACATCAATCGCAAGCCCATTTCCGAGTCGCTGATTGGCTTGACTTGCTTAATAGTCCCATTATTCCACCAATAAATAGTGCCAACCCAAATATAAGTAATAGCACTCCAAATATTCTTTTTACAGTTTTCAGGTCCATTGGTGTTTTTCCATTTCCACCACCTGTATTTTGATTATTATAATTGCTTCCAAAATTTGGATTTTGTTGATTCATAGACAAAATTTGATTCATTATTCTTCCCTCTTTATTTTTTCTTTTATTACTAATTATTATAATATCCCATTTTTAAAAAATATGCAAGACTAACGTAAAATAAATTTAAAAAAAAGTCCCAGCACAAAAATTGTGCTGGGTTCCCCAAGTCAATCGACTAAGGGGTTAAAGTCTTTCAAAGGTTATCTGTTGCTGACCGCCAACCCCTTGGGTTTTGGCAACGTCATACTGATAACGCGACATCATGTTAACAACCTCTGGAGCATTTTGTCGTGAAATTCTCACAACAACCTGCTTAGGTTGTCGCTGCTGTACAAAATTGTCCAACTCGTATGAGCTGGTCCTTTTGAAACTCCCGTCCCACACCTCAAGTGGGACTTGCTGATACGACTGCTGATACCCTTGCCGTTGCTGATACTGCTGTGAGTACTGCTGTTGAGGTGGTGGCTGGGGTTTGTCGATCATCGACCCAACGACTGCTCCCGCAACCATTGATCCCGGTGCAATCCATCTATTCGCCGAAGAATTCGGCGAGATTACGGATACCACCGTACCAACAAGCCCTCCAACAGTTGCACCTTCAACTGCATAATTCTTCCCGCAACCTGCACTAACCATTGCCAGTACAACCACTACCAACGATGCTGCAAAAGCTTTCTTCATGACGTCCTCCTGTTGTGGATTTGAAAAACTAAAATAAAACTGCCCATAAATATATTATACTCCAAATTTCACAAATTGTCAAATTCCCCAAAACGGCGTAACCCTTTATTACAAAGCAAAACGCATACCTATTATTTTTAATAAATGTATATTTTTTATGTCACCCAAAACCGATTTTTTCTTATCATACAAAGTAGCCTTCTTAAGTATAGTATAGCTTTTAAAAAGGTGAACGACAGCCCTTTGAGGCATACGGATTACCCCTTGACTTGGAGGAGCCTTTTTAAAAGCTATACTATACTTAAGGAGGCGGAAACTTTAGATTAACCCATTAAAAAAATCACCTTCCCACAAACATTTGCACATAAATTTTACCATATTTTGGGCTACTCACAACACCTATTCCAGTATAATTATATGCACTATTCAATATATTTTCCTTATGCCCTGAAGATGCCATCCATGCAGAAACTGCCCCTGCATTAGTTGAATTTCCTGCTATATTTTCACCTGCTACTTTATATGTTATTCCATAGCTTTTCATCATATCAAAAGGCGAACCATATGTTGGTGAAGTATGAGAAAAATAATTGTTCTTTACCATATCTTGTGCTTTTACTTTAGCCACTTTTTGCAAATCTTTATCCATAACTAATGCTGGAAGCCCTGCCTTCTTCCTTTCTGCATTTATTCGATTTAAAACATCATCCTCATCACTTATTGTTGTAGTTGCTGTGCTTGACCCACTATTCCCAGTTGAAGTTGATGCCCCTGCTGTATTTGTATGTCCTTTAATATAGTCCTTGGAAACCACACCTATATGGTTGTCCTCTGTTTGAATTACATACCAATTTCCTATTTTTGCAAAAATTCTTACAGTAGCATTTTTCTTTACTTGAGTTACAACCTTATATTGTGTACCTGGACCTTGTCTAACATTTAACACACTAGCTGTTACCGAAGCTGATGTAAAACTTGGCTTTTCGTAGCTCAACATGGCTAAGCTATCATTTTTTGAAACAAAAAATAGCATAACGGTAAGAAAAAAAACTATAACTAATAAATATATTCTTTTCATTATAAAAACCTCCTACTGGCAGTATTTACCAATAAGAGATTTTTTATACTAACAGTTACTATTTAACACTTTTTTTGTAGAGTAGCTTGTGGTGGTTAGTATATATTTTAAAAAGGTGAACGACAGCCCTTTGAGGCCCATGGAGTCTTCGGAGGCTTGGAGGAGCCTTTTTAAAATATATACTAACCACCACAAGCGGACATGTTAAGTGGCATTTTATACTAAAATACCACTTGTGTACTATACAACTTCACTGCGTTATCCAATTCATATTGCTTAGTATCAGGAGAGCCTGAATACGTTTTAAGCACTCTTACCGCATTAAATGTCAACCCTGTTGACTGATCTGATTCATCATAAAATTTAGTGAAATTCACAGTAAACGTTTTTGTTTCACCTGGTTGAAGAACAACATACAAATTACTATCATTTGGCGTTCTTGTTGAAGAACCAACCTGCAAAGCTATCTCTGGATTTTCAGTGCCATCTGCTAATACCATAATATAATCCGATTTATTCTTTACCTCCACAGTATACGTTTCATTCTCATAAAAAACATCCCTTTGAAGCACTCTAACTTTCATATAATCATCTTCATAAACTACGTCCATAGGTTCTGTTGTTATAAACTCCCTAATTGACAACCATAATTTACCATTCGCATCTTGACTTATTGCAATTTTCTCTTCATAATATTGTATATCACTTTCGCCAGTTAACCCTGTTTTTAGTATATCTTCCATTATTCTAATTCTGTATATATAAACATTATTGTAGTTTGAATAATTTTGCATATAATATACTTTATTTTCGTTAAATACCATATCAACATAATCCTTAAAATCCTGCAATGTTGGATAGTATATGGTTTTACATTGTTGTGAAAGCATTGCGTATGCCTTATCATATTGCTTTGTATTGCAATAATTAAAATATGTATCCACCAAATCATTTATTGGCTGTTTTAAATTGTCTGGTACCGTTTGACCAGTAATGTCAATTATTGGTACATCAGGGCTATATGTAGTTCTTTGAAAACTTTCAAAAGTATTACTTTTAAAGAAATCATTTATAAATATTATTATTACCCATGCTAATAATATCCCAAATACCGTTTTTTTATGTTTTCTAAAGAAATTCGCTATCCTTAATCTAAAACTTGTAAACAAAACCTCTCACCTCTCTATTCTGCTTGGAACGACATTACAAAATCGTTGTAATCGTTTTCATATATAATGAATTTTTGAGTTTTCCATATAACTGGATTGTCTTCTGTAGAGTTAAATACGTCCAAAAAGCCAATTGTCAAAACATAATAATTACCTAATCTTGTAATATCATTATATTGAACTGACATTACAGGTAAATACTTTTCCTGTACATACTTTGTGAAATCGTACAATGTTTTAAAATATTGACTTTTAAAGTCTTTGTCTAATAGGTTATATGCCGCTTCATAATTGCTATCTTCCAAATATGTAATATATTCATTGAAATAGTACTTTATTCGGTCAGATTCACTCATTTGGTATATCGCTAAAAGATTTGGATCTACCTTTTGACCCGTATTGGTGTCTATTACAGTCTTTGTTGTTTCTCCGTTTTGATTCTTTTTGTCTGCCACCAAACCATATATTATTAAACCAATAATTAATAGAACTAATAGGATACTACCAATAGTTAATAAGCTTATTCCTTTACGGTTACTCTTTTGCTTTGCCATGTTTTTACAGTCCCTCCTATTTTATCGGATTCCCTTGAGAATCAACTTGATTGCCATTAGCATCAAAACGCATTTCTTGTGGTGGTTTCAAAAAGTCAGATATATTTGAAACCATTGTATGGTCACTCTTAGATAACACCATTATTTTAATTTCACTTGTTCCTGTTGTTCCTATTACTGTTGCACTTCCCGTACTGGTTAGGCTTTCTTTATATACTTGCATACCAGGTACTATGTTACTTCCAATGTCTATGCCCATTATAACAACTCTCATACCATCTGCATCTTTATCTCCGCTATTTCTCACCTCAATTGTAATGCTTGATGGTGTTATTTGTCCTAACTCATTTTTAGTTTGATCTGTTTTTGATATAACTACACCACTAACTGGAGAAATCACATCTAACCCTTTATTAAATCCATATACTTTATCTTCGGTTATTGGTGTTAATATACCCATTGTGTTAGCTACCCATGTATATGGTTCATATGTTGCTTTTAACACTGTTTGTGTAACTCCTGTGTTTGTATTGATTGTTTGTTTCGTTGCTGTTGTTTTAAATATCCAACTAAAAGCTTCGCTTGCTGCCAAAGTTTGTGATGTGCTTTGAGTTGTCGTTGTCGTACTAGTATTAGTAGCATTGTTTTGCTTATTATATGCATTTTGCAATGCCCAGCCATTATCTGTAAATAATTCTTTAAAGTCCCTCAACAAATATTGAGAATCTACATCCCCTACACTATCTAGCATTCCATAAATTATAGTGTCAAGATGTCCATTTGTTGCTTGCCAAACACTTTGTCTATCATTTGGCATATAAGTTGGATCGGCTAATCTACTAATATCTATATTATCATTACCAACTATAATATATTTATCTTTAATAAATAAATCTATCCAATGCTGAGTATTATATGGTATTCTTATAGGTTCAGCTTTTTGTATATAATCCTCTTTTCTTACTTCTTTAACATAGAGTCCTGTTGCATATTCCGTAGTACTATTTTCAGTAGGTTGATCTATTTCAGTTGGATCTCCTTGTTGTACATTACCACCACTTGGTGCCATTATCTGCGTTAATCTATTTCCAGTGTTTAAACTGTTAAATAAATCTGTTGATAACTTGTCTGATAATTGTTGAGATATAGCTTGCTTTAAACCTTGTGATATTTGCGTAGTCAATTGATTTTGTAAGTTGCTAATTATTTGATTTGGCATACTCTTAATTTGGTTAATTAAGTTATTTATGGTTGAATTTGCCATTCCTGATAATTGAGCACCCAATCCAGTTAATAGTTGACTGTTAATACCACTTACTTTACTCTTAATATTAGTTAAAGCATTAATATCCAAACCGTTTACACAATTAGTCACTAGATTAAGAGAAGAATATAATTTATTTAAGTTATTAGATAAATCATTTTTATCAGAATCAAGTAATCCATTCATTCCATTAAAAGCATCTCCTGAACTTTTAATATATGCTGATAACTTATCACATAATCCCTTTAAATCCTGCACATCTAAACTATCGGTGTCTTTTTTCATCTCATCTATTGTTGATGTTAGACCACTTTGATATGGATCTATACTATTCATTCTATTTACAAAATCTAACAATGTGTCTTTATCTAAACCATACCAATTTGAACTTGCATTGTTTACCACATCATCTATATTTTGTGTTTTTATTGCATTATTTATCATTGCTAAATCTTGTCCGGTCATGCTTTTAGTAATCTTATTACATACGTCTGATAAATTTTGAACCGTATTATCTGTCGCATTTAATGCACTTTGTAAACTTGATACTTTGTTTGATATGTTTTCTACACTATTAAAGTCCATATTGTTTATTGAAGCTAAAGAATTAAGTTGAGCCATGCTTAGTCCAGATATTTGTCTCGAAAATTCATTTTCTAATCCTGGTACAAGTTGCGAATTAAGTTGCCCCGCAATTGTTTGCTGTACTTGAGCACTTATTTGGTTTAGAAAACTTGCTGCTGTATTATCAACAATTTGTTTAGATAAGCTATCTGTTAATGATTTTGCATATGTAGTAGCATCAGCTGGATTAGATAAATCAAACATTTGGCTCATCATAGATGATACTTGGCTATCCAGATTCTTTAACATACTTGGGCTAAAATTTTGATACATATTGTTTACTATTGAATCGATATTCATTCCGTTATAATTAATAACATTTCCTATGTTAGTTGTATTAAGAACACTATTCAAATTAGACATGTTAAGTTGACTTGTTAAACTAGATAAATTGCTAATATTAGTTATTCCAGTTAAATTAAACTTTGATGTATCAAGCGAATTTAAGCCCTGAAGAAGATTATTTGTATTAAACAAACTTGACATATTATTAAGGTTCAATGAACTAGTTATTTGGCTAATATTTAAGTTCCCAAATCCTTGTGTCCAGCTATTTGAAATGTTTGATAAAAGGCTAGAATCTAGATTTTGAAACATACCATTTGATATTGCACCAAACCCGTTGGTTATGCTTCCTGTTAACCCCCCTAAGCTACCAAACCCAGCATCTTGAATAACGCTAGATATTTTCCCTCCTATTGTTCCTGCAATTCCTCCAAAATTTGAAAACACATTGCTAAGTAAATTACCAATTGCACCACCAAATAAACCACCACTACTAGAACTTGCTGGTACTTCTTGTGTTTGTTGCCCAACCTGTGTCGCATCATTATTTAACGTTTGTGTATATGCATAATATCTTACAGCACCAGGACTATTTGGATCTATTGGTTCCATTTTATATACATCTATAGCTTGCCCATTAGGTGCAGTCCCTTGAAATATTACTTTATCATAATACCAATTCTTTTCCACTGTTGTAATATATGGTGTAAAGACATTTATGCTTGTGTTATTAAAATTTTGTATCTCATTCGGTCCTGATCCCGTAATTCCTTTCAAATCCGCATCAGTAAGTGGAATCATTTTAGGTTTTCCATTTGAATCCAATATAACGTTATTATTAGCATCTTTATCTACCTTTACAAGGCTTACTTGCACATCATCAATTGTTTTTGTATTTACATATACTCTTGTATCATAAGTTGTTGCCATGTTATATACAAACTCAGGAGCTCTTGTTGCTAAATGCAATGTTAGAAACAATTCCATTGGCGAACCATAGTCTTCTATCCATTGTTTTAAACTAAATCTATAAACATCATACCCTGTATTCCAAATCTTTACTTTTACGTTAAGACTTCCAAGAATTAATTCTTGAGTATCACGATTAATTTGAGCCCTTTCTAATATGTTTTGAGCAGTACTTCCTAAATTATTAGCAACAAACCCTATTGGAGTCCATTCTATTGCCGTATTTAAATCTTGAATAACACTTGAAAACAAACCGTCTGGATTTGCATTGGTTGTTTTTAATACCTTCGTAGTAATAGTTTTAGTAAGAGTATCTTGATCTAGAACTATCATTCCCACTCCCCATTTTATTTGCTGACCTGTAACTACTCTAAAACAATTCTCAAATATATTTGATACACTTACACCTTCATTTCCAAACAAATAACTTCTTTCTTCTGCTGCCATATATGCTGATAAATATTTTGACTGTATAGATGTTATATTTCCATTAGCATCTTTTGTTAGGCTTTCTGCAAAACCATAATATTTTAAATCATACCCCATATTTTGTAAATATGTTCCTAATACCTTAATTTGTTGCTCGGTAATTTTTGTTTGTTCCCCCGTTACTATCCCTTTTAAAGAGCGAAAAAACTCATTAGTGGATGCAAGAAGTCTATCCTTAACCATACTTGGCATATTTAATAAAAATGAACCCGCCCCTATAAATGCTAATATAATAATTATTGCTGCTGCTATAATTCCAATAACCCATCCAACTGGAGTTCCTGCCAACCACATTGCAAATTTGCTAGCTTGTATAGTCCTCATAACTGCATTGCCAGCTTTTGTTCCCTTATCCCCGATTTGTCTGGCTTGATCCATAAATCCACCAGATGCCCCTGAACTAGCAGGGCTCGTACTTTCACCAGCATCATCCATAGTTTCGCTACTATTACCATAATTGCTGACAGACCTACCGCTAGTAATACCAGTATTATTTCTAATTCTTAAATTATTTAATCTTCTTCCAAAATATCCACCTAATGCAACGGGTGGAACTATTGGTATATCTCCAGGATTTCTAAGCGTTCTTGCAGATGGCCCCGTTGTGCCTGTAGGAGTATCTGTAGGAATATCTGTAGGAGTATCTGTAGGTGCATTCTCATTTGAATTGTTACCAAAAATGCCACTATATGGATCTTCGTCTGTTTCTGGACTTTTTATATTTTGACCATTATTTTCAGTATTAACACCTGAACCAGCTTCTGGCGTTTTATTTGAGTTGTTTTGTGAAGAATCTGTGTCTTCGCCTCCTACTGGCCCATTTGTTCCAGCACTTTGTGCATTTGAGCCTACACTTTCTGTAACAATATTGGCTACTGGCTTTTTCCCTCCATTTTGAACTTGTACATCCAATCCGCCAACACTACCAACACCAACGCCACCTAATATCGCAGCAACAATATCTTGTGCATTATTGCCTGCTTGTCCTGTACCTTGGTTGTTTGAATCCTCTGGTTTTCCATTTATTTTCGCAGAAGTAGCCTCAACACCTTTGCCTGTTTTCTCATCATTTAATCCTTTCCCACTATTGTTTGCAAGACCTAGATCTTTTGACCTATGGCTTTTACTAATTGGTTTCCAACGTTTTTGTTTTGTCTTATTGTTAATTGGAGTATCAATTCCTCCATATTTACCTGCTGTCTCAACGCTTTTGTTCCCAAATTTTTTTCTCTGGTTTTCCTCCTGTTTTTGTTCTCTTATTTCTTGCACATCTTTTGAAGCTTGCTTTTGATCTGCTTTTTGCTGCCTTTGTTTTGCTAACCTTTCTCGTTTTTTACTTTCATCGTTTTCTTCTCTTTGCTTTTTCTTTTCATCAGCTACTTCCTGCTTTTTCCTTTTTAGTTCTTTTCTCCTTGATTTATTTATTTCGTCTTCGTCTTCTTCATGTTCCAAAGAACTTTGCTTTCCCACTTTTTCTACATGAGATTGAACACCTGATTGTACAGCTTCTACTAATGTTTGTTGTCTTTCTTCATCAGCCTTGACATCACGATTACGATCTCCGTTTTGTGAAAATTTCATGATGTAACTTTAGGTTGTCAAATCGTTTTTCTTCTATTGTTCTATCGTCAACAACCTCATTTCTTTTTTTATCTATATTTTTTTCTGGATCATCAAATCTTTCAATCATACATATCACTTCCAATCTATTAATATTCTCTGTTATGTTGTATCCGTCATCTATGTATTCATATCGCGCATATTATCTCGTTCATCCCTTGCTCCTTGTTCTCTCATGTGTTTTAATACATTCTCTATACTTCCATCGCCAGTTGTATCCTTTAACTGTTTAGATACTTCTTGTAACTGTTGTGCAAATTGTCCTTCCTCATTTAATTGACCCTTTGACGCTCCTTTATCAAAACGTATTCCTTGTGATTCCCAATTATTTAAATTAACACCCATCAAAAATTCAGCTCTTGTTTTTATTTCGCTGTCTGTCCAAGGCGTTTTTTCATCATGTTGCCAATGTCCCGCATCTTTAGTCGCTTGATATTGCTGACTTAAACCACTTAAGTTATTCTTTAATTGAGCTTGCTCGTTTTTTAATCTAGCTTGCTCCATCTTCTTTATAATAGGTGCATTTTTTTTCTGATCTATCTTATCTAATCTATATCTCACTCCCGCACCAGCTTTTTTTGCCGTCATTTCTGCAAATCCTCCACCTAAAGCTCCAGCACCTGTAGCCGCTCCAACTATTGTGTCTATATTACCATTTGACTGTATAGCAGCAACGGTTGCCCCAGATATACCAGCACCAATAGTCGCACTTTTTTTCAAATATCCACCAACAAACTTGCCAGTTCGACTATTCATAAAGTTATCAAATCCTTGCCTTAAGTTTGAAAGTTTTTCTGAACCTTGTTCTGTTGATGTGCTAGTGCTTAAATCTCCGCCACTTGGACTTGTTCCTACACTTGGGCTGCCACCTGGGGTACCGCCTCCACCAGCACCACCGCCACTACCGGCATCGCGGGCAATGCCTATTCCATCGCTAACGCCTGTTATTCTGGATGGTTCTTGCATTTTTATATTGTTACCAGCTCCACCAGCTTTTTCTTTTTCTTTTTCTTTTTCTAAACGACCACTTGTAGTCTTTCTTGCAAAATTAGCTCCAGCCATTATACCACCTGCCGCCAATGCAGCTCCAGTAGCTATGCTTCCCATATGTGATGACGATTGTATACCAAATATCTTCTTAACAATTTCTTCAGCACTTAATATAAATAACATACACATAATAGCTACAATTGAACTTGCTAAGTTTCCATTCGATAACAATCCCGCTGCTGCACCCACAAATACTAAATAAATTAAACAATGGAATGGTTGTATTAAAACTGTCCAAATAAACTCCCTTGACCAATTACTAAAGGCTTGAGCCTTGCCATCTCCTATTTTATCTATTGCATATGTTACTGTTATTAATGGAGATATTATTATTAGAAATGCAGTAACAATTAAACGCTTTACATACATTACAAAGAATGCTAATGTTATTGCTTCCAACATCAACCATACTATAGCTGCAGAAAACCCTGTTGTAACTGTAAGATTCCCTATTGCCATGGACTTTATGCTCGCCACATAGTTTGAAAATGCACTGTTTGTAGCCGTACCATCATTACTTACTTGACCAGTAAATAAACCTCCTATTACACTACTTGTACTTGTATTTGATGTCCCTGTACCTAATGCACTCTTTAGCATTGCCACCAATGTATTGTTGCCACTTATTACTAATATAATAACATAATGAAGTAAAAATACTATTGCAAAACTTACAGCCCAATTCTTTAACATTCCTTTGTATTTTGCTTTATCGTCAGCAATACTTGCAGTTACCATTCTTATTGCTATGTATATTAATACTGCTAAAGAAACTATTATTGCTATGGTTCTTATTCCATAATACCATCCAGCGATATTTTTTCTTAACGTGGTTACAAAGGTTGATGAACCTGTCGGAGCCGGCTTAAAAAAGTCTATGTTCGTTAACTCTGAATTTTGGTCATTAAATAATATTGATTCTGCAGTTACTGTTGTCCCATTGGTACCTGATACTCCTACTATTGTTTCTATTGCTTGAGCAACTATCATAATTACTAATCTTACTGGGTATAGTAATATTCCTGAACCAAAGTCTGCTATTGTGCTTAATACATCTCCAGATACAGCTGAACTCTGTATACCACCATCACTTCCAAAATTACCACCACCATCAGCAGCTGATGCTGCACTTAAACCGTCCCATACACTTGATGTGCCAGATGTGCTTGATGTACCTGTTGTTCCCGTTGTTCCCGTTGCACCTGTTGTTCCAGATGTGGTAGTACCTGTAGTATCGGCAAAAACCATCGGCACAACTGAACCAAACAATATTATAAATATTATTAGTATTATTAGCACTCTCTTTCCTATAATTTTCATATCATATACCCTTTCCACAGTTTATTATTTATTGAATTGATTTTGTATGTATTTTACTAAATTTTTTATGCTTGGGTAAATTGGCTCCCCAGTTCTTTCTACATAATTTTTATTTACCTCATCTAAGTCCTTAACTATCTTCATTACTGGTTCATATTTTTCTGGTACTTCTCTATAAATACTTCCTTCTTTTTGTAATGCTTCAGTCATAAGTTCTATAATTTCTTTATGGCTCATTCCTTTAACGGCTTCTTCAACTTTTTGATCCAATTCTTCTTCCGTTATTACTTTTCTTGTATCTTTTAAACTTTCTGCATCTGCTTGGCTTTCTTTCTCTTTAGTATGAATTTCCTCTTCTTTTGCTTTCTTTAAAGCCTCCTCTAATGTATCGACACTTTCTGATTTCTCGTGTTCATCTTTGTCAACATCTTTACGTTCATGCTCTTTACGCAATGTATCGCCATCAGTTGTAGTTTCGTGATTTTTATCCTTCGTACGAGGTGCTTTTCTTGAAGTCTCCCCACTTTGTTCCTTTTTCTTTAAATCTTCTTCTGTTGCATAATTACCAACTGCCTTAACTTTTTCCCTAATTTCATCTTTTAAATTTTTTGTAAATTGATCTGTAACTATAAGATTTTTATCCTCTTCTTTTAGTAAGTCATTTACCTGTTCTGCTATCTTTTCTATATCTTTTACTTCTACATTAAGTACTTTATTTTTTAGAATATATGCTGTTACTGCTTGGTTTACTTCTTGTTTAGTTACGGTCTCAAAGGTCATGTCTAGTGCTTGTGCAAGATCTCGATTATTCGTTTGTTTTATAACTTCATTAACTTGGTTTTGTGCAGTCGGTTGAAATTTTGCCATTGCTCTTATTAATTGATCTTCTAACTCTCGTGCTTTTTCTAGTTGTTTAAGGTCCTCTAAAGGTATATTATAATGTGCCTTTCTGCCTTCTGCATTTCTATATAAACTTCCTGCCGCCAAAGTTGCACCGCCTGAAGCCCAACCAAATAGTAGTTTTCCGCTAGTATATCTCTTAGATTCCCCAGAAACCTTTGGTCTTTTTAGTCTATGCCTACTTGGTTTAAATCCTCTATACATACTATAAATACTAGTACCTGCCATCCCCAATCCTTTTGTTGGACTTACTATAATAACTGGTATACTTGCCATAAGGGCCGCTGTTCCCAATATCCCTCCTACAGCATTTCCTGCACTTTTCCATATAAACTCTCTTCTTGCAGCTGATTTTTCTTTTTCTTTATCTTTTATTTGTTGTTCTATATCACTAGCAGTCAAATAACTTGGATTTCCTCTTTCATCATATTCTGGTGGTATAACAATTCCACTTTGGTTCTCTCCATTATTATCTGGAGAACTATCATTTGAGTTTCCATCACCTGAGTCCACGCTGCGTGAACCGCCACCGTCTGAACCCCCAAGATTTGGCATGCCATGGATTCCACTTTGAGCTCCACCTTCTTCATTAGGTGGCGTACCTCTAAGTCTATTTCTAACGTAATTTATACCACTTCCAGTTCCTGTTATAGAGGTCTTTGCAAGACCAATAGATTTTGGAACCAACTTTCTCGCTCCAACAACTGCGGCTGTCGCCATTAACGATGAATTGGCTAAACTAGGTAATGATTTCGATCCAAAATTAAATATCTTTTTAACCAATTCTTCTGCACTAAGCATAAAGCCCAAAAAGACTACTGCTATGATTGCACCTACAAATGTTGACGTTTTTGTAAGCTGTAACGCAATAGATATAAACGCACTGTATATTATTGCATGCACAAGTTGTATCAAAACATTATGCCCATACTCTAATCCCCAATTCTTTAATGCATACACTCTCTTATTCATTGCATACAATACACCCATTAATGGGGATATAATTGTTAATATTGCTAATGTAAATAATCTGACTGTATAAAAAACTACAAACCTAACTAAGAAAAATACCAATACCATATATATTATTGTTGCTGTCCATCCTGTTGATGCCTGAACATCATATGCTTGTATTCTAACTGTCTCATATATACTCTGACTATTATCATCTGGTTGAACTGCATTCTTTTGAGTATACCCAACTGTAGAAAGTCCCTGCATCATTGCTCCAAATTGTTCATTTGCAGTCATTTCATCGCCATCACCTGTAGTCCCACTTTGTGTTGTGCTTGTAGTACTAGAATTAGCAGAAAAGTCAAGTATTTTAACAAATTGGTCATTAATCGTTATAATTGCCAGCATAAAGTAGTGTATCGTTAATACTATTATAAATCCAATTAACCAATCAACAAATTTAGATTTATAGTTTGCCTTATCTTCAGCTACGTTAGATAGTGCCATTCTTATTGCAATGTATATAAGCATTGCTAGCATACCCATAATTGCTATTGTTCTTAATGTTGAATACCAACCAGCTATACCTTGCCTTACTTTATATATTAAACTATTTTGTGATAATTGTTTTCCACCGGCATTTGCAAAATCAAAGAAATTTGCATCTAGTAAAGGAACTCTATTAAATATTACATCTTCTACTGTGACTTTATGGTCTCCTTTTAGTACATTAAACAAACTTCCTCCAGAACTAGTACCAGTATTAGTACTACTAGTGCCATTATTGGTGCTAGTACCAGTGTTGGTAGTAGTACTACCAGTGCCAGTGCTGCTGGTGCCTCCTGTGCCAGTGCTGGTTGCCCCTACATTTGTTTGACTCATATCTTCTGTTCCAAAATTTAAAATTTCTCCTACTGTATTTTCAAATAATGATGTCCAACCTATAACTTGAATTTTAATTCCCATTGTTACCATTCCAATTGTCCAGTTAAGCACTGCTGCAGCTGTGTCATTAAACCAATCTAATACAGTTACTTTCCCAACATATTCACCAAATGTCGGCATACCTTTATAAAAATATCCCTGTGAATTTATTAATGGATCGTCAGCTATAGTTAGTCCGTCCTTTTGGCCAAACTACTATGTTTTGGTTTGGTACAGTTATGGCATTGTACATACCTGTTTTTTCGTATTCTTGTAAAGTGCTGTCTTGCCCACCTGTAGGTGTTGTTAAGCCTGTAAGGTCTTGTGTTGTACCTTTGTTAACTGGACCTACATACGTTAATGCTTTTTCCCAATCTGATGCATTAAATTTACTAGCTATATCAACCTGATGTTTAACATCTCTTATTGCAGAAGCTGGTAATTGCACTGTTGGTTGAGATTTATGTCCTGGTACAAGAGGTGTTGTATTCACATATTCTAAATGTGTGCTTAAAAAACTAAATAATGCATCTGAGGCTCCCATATAACCAGCTGGATTCCCAGTTTTGCTAACCGACAAAAAGCCATGTGCTTGTGCTGTTTCCGCAACACCATCATTATCAACATCACCTAAATATATTCCAACATGACCTGGATGCCAAAGAATATCCCCAGGCTTTATTGCTGACATGGGTATTGCCTTAAAATATGAAGAATCTTGTCCAAGTTGAGTACTTGCCCATGTAAACGATGTTCCAACTGCAAATTTATATGCTGCATCTACAAGAGATGAACAATCAAATGCAATTTTACCCGTTATATCTGCACCAAGTACTGTACACGTATATTTTTGTGGCGATGTAAGCACATATTTAGTTTTATTATCTGAATACTTTTGATTTATCAATGCTTGAAGCTGTGCATAATACTTTGAATCTAGTTCTAGAGTACCAACAGTCTGTTGGTTTTTGCCACTATTTACTGGTGTTAAATTATTAAATCCACTAAGACGATTATATTGGCAATATCTTAAATTTGCTCCAGTATTCCCTGCATTAATTATTTTAACAATACCATCAACTAATCCTTGCCTTTGTCCATCATTTAATGAGCCTGTCGCAGAAGCCGCATTTACCGTTGTGGAAAATGATCCTGAGAATATTGTTGAAGCTACTATTATAATTAAAATTATGCTTGTAATTAATTTTTTGAGTATATTCAATTGAATCATCTCCTTTCCACAATGTCATTTTACTCAAGTATCTGATGGTTCTTCAACATCTCCATTTAAGCTTTGAACCCTCGTATTTTCATATTCATTTACTGAATCTTTTGATGTGAAAAATATGTAATATGGTATCTGTATCTGCATATCTTTTAATTCAGCTTGGGTATAGTTCTGCAAAATTTTACCTATGTAATTGCTGTATACTAAAATTCCTTGATTGCTTGTTACTCCAAACTGTACTTTTATACCTTTTAATGTATACCATAAGTCTACTGTATTTGCATTGTAGTAATAATTATCATAATCTGGCCAATAATCAGTTAATGTAGATACCATTGTTTTAATATTGCCATCTTCGTTAAAATTTTCTAACAGTTTAACGAAGTCATCTGAACTTACACTTTTTTCAACCATATACACCGAAATTTGTGGATTACCTTGATTATCGCTAAAGAACACATAAATATCCTGTCCCTTATAACCTATGTACATATCATCTTCACTGCCAAATGTAGGTGTCCCTAATATGCTTATTATATTGTCAAAGCTTGTCCCAACAGTAATTCCATTAATAACAGCTCCTGTATATGTATTATTAAACACCATATTAAATACGGTTTTACCTGTTGTTGTTATATCTATTCCTTTTTCATAATACATTTCTTTAATATCTGTTGGGTCACTGCTACCTGATTTCAAGCTAGTTAATAACCAATCACTATTAATTAAAGTTTGAATTTCGCTTGATTCAATATTCATGTCTGTTTCTTGCGTTTTTGTATATTTTTTCAATTCAGCCATTGATTCCTGATGTCCGTAATAGTTTGTGTCCCCATTTATATCATAACCTACCAATTCTTGAGTATCTGAGTTGCAAATTACTCTTATTGTAATCTGTTTATCTTCATCTATAATTCTATAATTTTGATAATTCATTTTATTAGAAATATTTGTGACCATTGCATCATAGAAATATTGCTCGCTTTCTCCATTTTCATATAAGTTATATTTGAGATTTATATAAATGTCCCAATCGAAGTCTTTATCCGTGGATAATTCGCTTTTTATAAATTCACCATAACGCTCATTAATTAGCTGTTCTACGCTACTTGTTTGTTCCATACTGGTATATGCTTGAGGTCCGTGCAGTTTGTTTTTTATTAATGCTAACTATTATTACAGTAAGTATAATAATTACGACTAACACTATAATAATATATTTTTTCTTGATTTTCTTCATTACCTAAGACCTCCCCTTGTTTTAATTTACCTAATCAGACTAGTAAAGCTGAATTGTTTACTGGTTTTACCAATTGTAGATCCGCCTAATTTGAAAAGATTTCTTAACAAATCTTCCATTTTGTCTAATCCAAATAAAAATATTATTGCAATTATTGGATATACTTTCGCTATTTCTAATGCTGAGTAAAAAAACAATAATACTAATAATGCATGAAGTGGTTGAATGAGCATATTGGTTGTCATTTCTTGCCCCCATCTTTTAAATGCAGTTTCTCCATGACCTCCCGCTTTATCTATTGAATATGTAACTGTTATAATAGGTGCAATTAGTATTAAAAATGCATTTGAAAGGAGCCTCTTTGAGTATAGTATAAAGAATTTCACTTGATACATAACTATAAGTGCATACATAATCGCAGCTAAAAGTGTTTCCCAGCCGCTAATTTTATCAGAAAATATTGCATCAACCAAATATGCTTCAAGGTTCTGTTTCCCAGCTAATGCGGCAAATATATCAACTAGAAATTCCGACATATATATAAATATTATTATTACATAGTGTAATACAAATATCAGAACAAAACTATATAACCAAGATTGTAACATTTTTTTATATTTTACCTGATCTGCTGCTATTGTGGATGTTGCCATCCTTATTGCTATATATATTAATACTACTAAACTTAGTATTATTGCAAGAGTTCTTATGCTCGCATACCAATCTGCAACATCATTTTTTAGTGTAGCACTCATTTTTGATGTAACCTCTGATTTCGTATTGGTATTAAATACATTTATATCGAATAATTCATATTTATTAAATACTAAACTTTCTATAGAAAAACTGGTATCAGGCTTCGTAGCATCTCCCATTACTGCTGATGTCATAAGGGTATTTACTATCTTAGCTATTCCACCTATTAAGTCTCCTAACATGCTCGCTAATGCGGCTCCTACACTTGGTGATTGATTTGTGCTTTTTTGAGTTTGTTGAGCTATTTGCTGAACTTTTCCGCCTATTGATGCACTGGCATTGCCTGACCCCGTGGCTGTTCCGCTGTCTGAAAATTGAGTATAATCGCTCTGTGTTTGGATTTTTGATAAATCCGTACTCGTCATTGTTCTTAAGTCAAAGTCAGCATAAATCACGCTTGAAAGTAGTACATTTGATATAATTATTATTAATAAAATTATTGCAGTTGCTTTAATTATTTGTCTTTTCATTATCTATGTATGTACTCCTTTCTATCGGGGCACCAGCCCTCTGGTACCCAAAACATACATTGTTGTTACACCATTTGGGTGGCGGGTAGCTGAGGGCAGCTACCCCTACAACCCCTATAACTACCCATACAACATTTAATTCCATATCTTTCTTAGAACCCAAATGTTGTGGTTTGTTGTGGTACCCTATCTGCTTCTATTTTCTTTCTTTCTTGTATTTTTTTCATTTCGTTAACGTTCGTTTCAACGAATTCGAATTCTTTCTTGGTTGGTTGTATTGATATAATTGCTGAATCCGATCCTACTTTTAGTAATCCTTCTCCTCTATTACACGTTGTTAAGAATGTAGATTCTCCTTCGCTTAACTTAAATACTTCTTTAAGGTATTGAATTTCTGATTTATCCTGTGCTAAAAATAGTTTTGTATCAGATGATGTTAACACTGCTTGTACCTCTGGTTTTTCATAAAAGTCTTGAAATTTTTGAGACATAACACACAAAGATACATTTCTTTTTCTTGCTCTTCTTGCCATTGTATTTAAGAAGTCTACGGCCTCTGGATATGGCAATAACATCCATGCTTCATCTATTAATACCCTTTTCTTTTTAGCTCTCGATTTATCTTCACTATTTTTCTTAACATATTTTTCCCAAATCCAAGAAAGCAATATTTGTTGTGCAAGCGGTCTTGCAAATCTTTCTTCTAATTGAGATATATCTAAGTTAATAAATGGAACATTATCTAATAATTCAAATGTAGATTGTCCATCAAAATATGCCATTTGTCCATCATATTCCCTTATATATTGCTTCATAACTTTTGATAAATAACTATAATGGAAACGATAATCTGGATTTTGGTTAGCTCTCTCATTCATAACTATTCTTTTGTACCAAGAGCCTATTGTTGGCATTTGTTTTTTTACTCTATCTGTGTTTTTAACCATATCGCCAAGTTCTTTTACTTCATATAAACTTTCTATATTATTTGTTATTTTAAACGCCGCATATTCTTCCGATATGGCTTCTGCTATTATTTGCTTTGTAAGTTCGTTTACCTCTTTACTACGTGTACTTCCTCTAGCCATTGTTAAAAGGGCTTGGGTTACGTCTTCTATTTTATTTTCAACATTTAAAATTGTCCTTTCTCTTCCTGTTATTTCGTCCCTTGTTATTTCTGGTTCAATATCGAATAAATTGATAACTGTTTTTGATGTTGGACTTATTGCCACATTTATTCCACCTAAGCTTTCTGCAACAACTCCATACTCACCTTCCGCATCTAGTGCCAAACTTTCTATTCCCATTAAAACGGATGAACGTGCACTTATTGTTTTTATTGTAACACCTTTACCTGCACCAGATTTACCAAATATAACCATGTTGTAGTTAGTAAGCTTTGGGCTGAAATTGTCGTATAATATTGGCAATCCCGTTTGTCTATTGAAGGCAATAGGTATACCTTGTTGATGCCCTATATCTGATGTAAAAAATGGGAAAACCGTCCCCATTGAGCTTCTATCAAATGTATGTATTTTATTTATTTTATTTTCACAATAAGGCATATTGCTTTTGAATGCTTGTTCTTGTATTGCCCATGCTGTCTTTAACCCTATTAAGGTTTTTGACATTTCCATTGCTAATAATTCTGTATTTTTATCTAATTCTTCCAAACTATATGAAAAAAGAGTACAAACAATAGAGGCTTCGAATAATTTATTAAATCCCGCCGCTATTGAGTCTCTCAAGTCTTCTGCTTCAATTCTTTTTTGAGCCATAAGCCTTTCTCTATTAATATCGCCTCTATCCATGGCTACAACTCTTTCAGACTCTAACTCGTTAATTGTTCTATTTAATGATGTTTGTGAACTGCTCTCACTAACTGGATTAATGAATACTGATGTATTTAAATCTCCGAATGTATACATGCTTCTTAAAAATTCTGGAAAAGTACACATCCTTGGTATTGTTGATACAATCATACTTCTTGCATATTTCTTTTTGTTAGAAATTATCTCCATATGATTTGTATGTGTTGCATCAATTCCCGCTGGTGAAATTAAATCTTTTAGATTTTTTGCATTTTGTTGTAAAAATGTTTTAGCCTCCACAACATTAGTATTATCAGTTGTTTGTTCACCTGTTTGAGGTGTTGTTTGATTTTTGCTAAATAATCCCATGTGAATCTTCTCCTTTTAAATTATATATCGCCTTTGGTGTTGGGGCACCAGCCCTTTGTTGCCCATATTCATTGGTGCTTTGGGTCGTCGGGGACGCCGACCCCTACGTTTATGTCATCTTGTTTGTACGGGTTGCATGGCATGCAACCCCTACATTCATCCTGTTTTCTTTATTATCTTCCTGTTTCTTACTTCTTTCTTTGCTGCTTCATACAATGCTGGATCCATTTGTGCTTGATACTCATCTATCAATTTTTCTGCTTTTTCTTGAACTTGTATTCTTCTTAATTCAATTTCTTCTTGTCGTTTTCTATCAGCTTCTAATATGCTTTGCGTCGCTAATTCTATTGATTCTGCTTCAATATCTTGTTTTAATTTTTCTTGTTTTTTAAGTAATATATCTTTTCCGCTACTATATAAAGCATCATATTGTGCATTTAATACTTTTGATAATTGCAAATTCTCTGAATCATCTCTATTGTATGCTATGTACAACAATTCCGCTAGTTCTTCCGAATTTAGAACCCTACCCATTACTTCCGCAGAAGCCAAGGCACTTATAATAGATTGGCATCTTGTATATAATTCTGAAAAGCATATGCTATCTATATCCTCGTTTGCTGAATGTACCATATCTCCAGCTTCTGCGACAAAATAGGAAGCAATCACATATGTTTTTTGTTGTAATATGTTCCTATTTACACTTAATCTGGAAATATAATCCGATATATCTGTTCCATACGACAATACATTTTCTTTTCTTCTAATATCAAATTCTAATTTATCAATTGCATCAAGGTTTCCTGTTCTTTTTGCTTGGTCTAGTCTTATTTTTATTTTTTCTATTTCATCTTTCATTCCCTGCATTCTAGATTTATATTCATCCACTATATCTTTTAAATTTAAAGTTCTTGTTTGAACATATAATTGTATTGGAAATCTTAATGTGTTCAAAAATTGAATAAATCCTTCTTCTACTGCCATCTTTTCTTCACCTGATAATAAGTCGTAATTTACTCCTTGACATTGTATTACCATTATATACTGTGTTCTCTTTTTTCTTATTATCATGTTATCTTTCACTTCATCAAAGTCCATAAAGTTTGTTGTAGATTCTATTGGAACTGAATTTATATCTCTAGTTATCATTGGTCCTGTGTTTTCTAATTCTTCTTGTGTTTTCTTTTTTGCTTCTCTAGAAGACATCACAAAATACACTACACCCAGAAGTACTATTAGAGCTACAACTGCTCCCAATGCAATTATTACCATCGTCATTGTTCCCATTATTTTTCACCATCCTTTAAATAATAATAGCTGTATTTTTTCTTTTTTGTTCGAAATATTGCATACCTTTTTACTATTTCATCTATCGATTCTCCACCAATTTTTTTAGTAAATGGAATTCCTGCTAATGTTGGTATTTTAAATGTTCCGACTGCGAAACCTATTAGCCCTAAAATTCCCAATACTATTAATCCAGCTATTTTTTGCGACATCATCACACCTACAACAAAATAAACAACTGCTCCTATTCCTGCTCCTATTGCAGTTGTGATTAACGACTTTATTGAGAAAACCATTAATAATCTTGTTTCGCCTTTTAAATTTCTAGGAATTACATATGTTCCCATAGTTCTCCTCCTTTACGATGTAATGTCTGATAATAATCTGTATGCTAGTGACCAAATTCCAAATGCACCATATAAAACTACAATTGAAACTACAAGTCTTATTAATTGTGTTTTTAGTTTTGCATGTTGTTCTGGTGAACCAGTTACGTACTTTACACCTATTACACCAGCAGCTGCTACTACAACAACTGTTCCAATCCCAAGCAATATAGATGCTACTGGTTTTACTAAACCGGCTACTGTCGATGCTGGAATTTTGCTTGCATTTTGTCCTTGGGTTATAAAATTATTTGCTTGAGAATGCAGTTCATCTGCACTAGGCATATTTGCATATATTTTTGTATTACCAAGATAAATACATAAAACAATCAATATTCCTAAAATTATTTTAGAATATTTTACTACTTTCATATTTTATTTTTTCCTTTCTTTATCACATAAACAAACACTATCCATTACCCTTTATTATACTTTATTTTCTTCCATTTTTCAACATTTTTTGGCAACATTTCGCAAATGTAACGGAATTGTCATGTAATTGTAATTGTATTGTAATAAAAATAAAAAAGTGTCATATGACACTTTTTTTATTTTTATTACAATACTTTATCCTCCAGCAGTCGAAGAAACTTGTCCTCCAAAGGCTGCAACCATTTGTATTAATCCAATCATAGCAACTAGTATTACAACTCCTATAACATATCCAATTAATTGCTTTTTCACGTCTGCTTTTTCTGTTGGTGATGCCGTCATGAATTTTATCGCAATCATTACTATCATAATAGTTGCTGCTACTGCTCCAATTATTTGTACTATATTTAGAACCTTGCCTGCTACTGTAGTAAAAAAACCGTTGTCTGCTGTTGGTGCTCCACCCATTGCAGTAATTGGATCAGTGTCAGCAAATACAACACTTGAGCAAAACGTTATTAAAATTATTATTATCATTAAAATACTAATTAGCTTTTTCATTGTTTTCACCTTCCTTATAAATTATGGTTTATATTGTACTTTCCCCTTATAACATAAATCAATTTTATACAGTCGGATTAGGTTTTATAGACGGTGTTGAGGATGGCGTTTGAATCGTAGTAGTAGTTCCTCCTGCAGCGTTGTTTACACTATTTCCTATTGATTGAATGAAACTTAAAATTCCTACTCCACTAAACAGTATCAACGCACCTATTACATAATTAATCATATTTTTCTTAAGTTCTCCTCTTTCACTTGGCGATGCTGTCATATATCTTATTGCTATTACCACTAGCATTACAATCGCCACTCCCACTGCAAATACTTTTACTATGCCTAATACCATCCCACCAATTGTTTTAAGTTTTCCAGAAGCAACCGTATCTGTAGAAGTTATATTCGGGAAACCTGCAAAAACTGCTGTAGATATAGTTAAAACAACTAGCAATATTATAAGGAAAACTATAATTTTATTAAGTTTTGTATTTTTCATTTTTAATTACACCCCTTCAAAAAAGAAGGTGTCATACATTGCAAACTTATGCTTATGATGACACACATGAAAATATTTTACCTTCTTAATTTATCCTAACTTATCGATGTTTTGTACTTGTTCAATTTGTGGAACTATAGCCGTCTGACTAAGTTGTTGTCCTGCATACTGAAGCATCTGCAATATTGCAACGCCACCAAATAATATCAATGCACCTATTACATATTTAAAAGCATTTTGTTTAAGATCTCCTTTTTCACTTGGTGATGCCGTCATATATCTTATTGCTAATACTACTAACATTATAACTGCCACTCCAACCGCTACTATTTTTACTACACCCAATATAATATTTATTATATTATTAGCTGATTGTGCAACTTGACCGCTTGTATTTCCTTGATATTGACCTAAGTTTATATCTGATGCAAAAACTGTTGTTGCTAATGTTAATAATATTACTGCAATAACCAATGTAACCAATACTTTCTTCATGTTTATTGTTTTCATGATTTTTTCCTCCTTTAAAAATACTACCTATACATAATTTTATTATAGCTCAATTTGTCAATTAATGCAATAGTTTTTTATTAAATTTTTATTTTTTTCGACATTTTACTACTTTTTTTAGGCTGTTTTTTTGTTGTTTTTGTTGTTTTTTTAGGACTTTTCGCCTTTTTTTCATCTCCTGGTTTATTCCAAGAAATATAATCGCAACTTTTTGGATTATTTTCACAAATATAATATTTTCTATTCTTTTTTGTCTTTCTTATTTGAACAGTCGCACCACATTTAGGACATGGCTCAGTTATGGTTTCAATAATTGGTTTAGCATTTTTACATTCTGGGTATCCTGGACAAGCTAGAAATTTCCCATATCTTCCATATTTAAATACCATCATCTTGCCACATTTTTCACATGGCACATCTGAAACTTCATATTCTAATTTAACATGTTCTAATTCTTTTTCAACTTTTTCTAGCACTATTTTAAATGGATTATAAAATTCTTCTATTACTTTATGCCAGTCAATATTCCCTTCTGCAACTTCATCAAGTTTATTTTCCATTTCCGCAGTAAATTCTTCATTGAACACATCTGGGAAATTTTCTATAAGTAATTTATTTACCACTTTGCCTAATTCCATTGGTATTAACTGTTTTTGAACTTTCTCAATGTATCCCCTTGCTAAAATAGTAGTAATTGTTGGTGCGTATGTGCTTGGACGTCCAATTCCTTTTTCTTCCAATTCTTTTACAAGACTTGCTTCAGTATAACGTGGAGGTGGCTCTGTAAAGCTTTGTTTTGGGTCTATCTTTTCTTTAATTAATTCTTCTTTAACTTCTAGCTCTGGCACTTTTGTGTTTTCATCGTCTTCTTCAAAATCTGTTCCTTCTATATATAGTGTCATAAATCCTTTAAATTTTAATGTTTGACCATTTGCTTTAAAGTCATAGTCATTTGCTTTAATTGTAACGGCTACTGTGTCAAAAACTGCCGCAGACATTTGACTTGCAATAAATCTGTTATATATTAATTTATATAATTTGTATTCATCACTTGTAAGAGAATTTTTTATCTTTTCAGGTTCTAACTCCACATATGTTGGTCTAATTGCTTCATGTGCATCTTGAGAATCCTTTTTTGCTTTGTAATATCTATTTTCGTAGTATTCTTTCCCATATTGCGATTCTATATGTGCTTTAGCATTTGTCCTTGCTTCTTCCGAGATTCTCGTTGAATCTGTTCTCATATATGTAATTAGCCCGACCATGCCTTTTTCAGGAATGCTTTTACCTTCGTATAAGCCTTGTGCCACTGCCATAGTTTTCTTTAATGAAAACCCTAGCTTTCTTGAAGCCTCTTGTTGCATTGTACTTGTTATAAACGGCGGTGCTGGAGTTCTCTTTTTCTCAGACTTTTTAATATCTGAAACAATATATTTTGCATTTTCTAAATTTTTTAAGATAACATCCACTTCTTCTTTGGTATGTATCTCAACTTTTTTGCCATCTTTACCATAAAATTTTGCTTGAAATTCTTTTTTAGGTTTGATTTTTGAAACCATTAAATAAATATTCCAATATTCTTCTGGAATAAATTTTTCAATTTCTTCTTCTCTATCTACAATTAATTTTACAGCAATTGATTGTACTCTACCTGCCGATAAGCCTTTTTTTACTTTTTTCCATAAAACTGGACTTACCTTGTATCCAACAAATCTATCTAAAATTCTTCTAGCCTGTTGTGCATCTGTTAAATCCATATTAATTTCTCTTGGATTTTGTATGGCATTTTGTACAGCTTGCTTGGTAATTTCATTAAAAGTTACCCTGCAATTTTCTTGGTTGTTTATCCCCAAAATGTTAGATAGATGCCATGCAATTGCTTCACCTTCTCGGTCAGGGTCAGTTGCAAGAAATACTTTTTTTGCATCTTTTGCATCCTTTTTTAATGAATTAATTAAGCTAGCTTTCCCACGTATGTTTATATATTCTGGTTCAAAGTTTTTTTCTATATTAACGCCAAATTTAGATTTTGGCAAGTCTCTAATATGCCCCATTGAAGCCACTACTTTTACTTTCCCGCCTAGAAATTTTTTTATTGTGTTAGCCTTTGCTGGAGACTCAACAATTATTAATTTATCAACCATAAATCGCTCCTGTCTTTTTCTCGCTAATTATACAACAAATGTGTTTAACTGTAAAGGGGGTGTGTTGAAAAAATTGACAAAAACTAAATTGGATTGTATAATATATTTATGCTTTGGCATAAGTTTCATTTCATTTTGCAAACTGATTAACCCCAACACAAACGGAGGAATTTGCTATGAAACACTTAGTTATTTTTACATTGAACTCTGAAGCTCAAATGCAAGGCACAAGAGCTTGGCGAAAAACACGTTGCTGGGACAGCGACAAGTGTTGCAGACTTTGTGCACACGTAGAATCGAGGTCAACTGGGTATTGGTGTTGTGGCAAACAAGTTAATCCGAACGACTATTGTTCCTCATTTAAATGGGCTTGATAGTCCATAATTGATTTGAAATGAAATTCTGAGGAATGTTATTTACATTCCTCAGTTTATATATAGGAGATTTGATGAGTAAAAGAGACGCCAGAAAAAAAGAAGTAGTAAATATATTAGGAAAAATAATGAAAGAATTAAAAAAAGACGAATATGAACTTTCTCAAGAACAATTTGTCTATTTGGTTAAAAAGGCTAAAAAAGCTAAAATTCAAATGATTAGTTCAAATCAAAAAACTATTGAAAACAAATTATATCTAGATAATAATGAATATTATGCAACCTGCATATCCCCCACAAACAGAAAAAGTCATATAGTAGAAGAACCTCCAGTATTTATAAATAATAAAATATGTCCATTATTACCTATAGTTAACTTAATAGAATGCCCTGATGAGGATGAATTTTTTTCTACCGTATATCACGAATTCACACATCTTTTGGCAACTGGAACATGGAATATCGTTGAAACAGATGATAAATATAACGCTGAGGTAGAATATGTTAATGCTAGTATATGTGTAGATAGATATTATTATTCAAATGGCAATATTACAAATGCAAAGATACGAGATTTTTATAACTTGGTAGAAGTATTAAATGACTGGGTAGCCTCACGTCTTTATGAAACTATAGAAAAAAGGGAAAATTTACACAATTCTCTGCACCGAAAAAAAGTATTTAATGATTTTTTAAACACATGTATACAATCAAAACTTAATGGAAATTATAAAAAATTTATAGCCATATATTTTTCTCATGATTCAAATGCAATGGAACAAGTATTGTTAAGCAATGGCAAGTACAATACATTAGAAGATATCGACAATTATTTTAATCATGTAATAAATGAAAATTATACAGAATTTAATAGATAATCTTATATATTCTAACTATTAAAATATATAAAAAAATTCTAAGGGCAATCTGGAAATTATCCCAGAAAGCCCTTAGAATTCAGCTGAAAAGAGTTTTTAGAAACGTTCCTGGCAAGATTAACGTCCACAGGAATGCTGTTAAAGCAGCGGCACATACATCTGGCACCCAGCCAGAAAGAAAATCTAGCCAAACCAGTTTTTTCATTCTGGTTTTCAGCCAATCTCCCATTTTGCCAAAAACTAGCAAAACAAGCATTGCCAAGCTAATTTGTCTGGCATGGGGGCCTATTGCGACCCCCGCTATTAACAGCAAATAGCCAATTATTTGGGCACTTTCTGCCCAACCAACCAGTGCTCTACGTATAAATCTATATCCGTAGACAAGAATGAAGGTTAAGAAGCAAATGTATATCCCGTATCCCAGGCGCGTAAGCCCCTTATCAATTGCCCATCCAAGTATCTCCATTTTTACCTCAATGTAAATAAAAACAAAACACCTAACAAGATGAAGAATGTCCCAACTCCACCCCCTAGCCTTAGGAATAAGGCTAAAGCTATCAAGACTATCCCGAATGCCCATGGCCAATGTAATAAAAAACCCAACAGTATGCATACTAAACATGCAATAAAAACTCCAATTAGTTTATCCATAGTTTCTCCTGAATAGTTAAATTAAACAACTGGATTTTTACTAACGCTTAATAATTTAATTATACTAAATTTTTAACGAAAAGTCAAAATTTAAAATATTAAATCGACCATTTACGTAAAATAGCATTAACAAAGAGAGTAGCAATTGCCACTCCCTTTTATTAAGATACAATGAAGTTTTATTTTCTTCCTATCCACCAAAAAAATAATATCCACCGCAAAATCCGTTTTTCTTGCTCCCTTTCCTCCGCTTCCAACTTCTCTGCCTCTCTTATTTCCTCCTGCCGTTCCCGTTGTCTTATTCCGTACTCTTTTTGAGCTTCCGGCGACAGTTCTTCTTCTATCCGAGCAACTTTTTCGTACTCTATCCTATTTTCGATTATCGCAAGTATGGGAACCACCACAATAATAATGAACAACCCTATACAGCTAACTACTTTTGAGATGTATCTGATACTACTACTCTGATCTACGAACTTATACAATACAACGCCAATCAGGAAAGAAACTGCTGCAATGGCCATCAATATAGGCCACCATTTGTGCTCTCCCATCGCATCATAAATCCCTTGTATTTCATCATCAATCGTCTTCTTTTTCATATCGCACCTCTTAGGTGTTAAGTATTTATAATAATTGACCAAACACGATATTACTACTAATCACAATAGAACCCTTTATCATGGAAATTTTCTTCTATGACAGCACTTATTTACTAAAAATTTAATAAATTAATTATACTATATTTTATAGCTCCAGGTCAAGTATTTATGTAAATTTATAAGGCAATCGACTAGTCAACAGCTTTCAGTAAAGTAGCCTTCTTAAGTATAGTATAGCTTTTAAAAAGGTGAACGACAGCCCTTTGAGGCCCATGGAATCTCCGGAGGCTTGGAGGAGCCTTTTTAAAAGCTATACTATACTTAAGAAGGCGGAAGTTTTAGGCTAAAGCGTTAACTGGTAACGTTAGTATATATTTTTTCATTTAGTACTTTTATCCCTATTACATTCATGATATAATAGAACCTAATAAGGAGAATAAATCGTGAAATTAGTAACAAATAATAAAAAACTAGCCGAAAATAAAGTTATTATATTATATATTCTAAACAAAGTTAATAAGCCATTAAACAATACTGCCCTTTTAAAATTAGTACTATCACTTACAGACATGAATTACTTTTACTTCCAACAATTTTTGGTAGATTTGGTAAATTCAAAATATATTGTTCAAGTAGAAAAAGATGAAATTTGCTACAAACTTACAGATACTGGAAAAGAAGTATTAGAATTAACACAAAATGTTATTCCTGGAATATTAAAATTAAAAATTGATAATAGCTTTAAACAAAGTTTAAGTAAAATAAATGATGAAATATCTATAATTGCAGATTTTATTCCCGAAAGTGAAACTGAATATACTGTAGTATGCAAAATTATTGAGAACAATAAAAAATTATTTGAAATTCAGGTTTTTACCGGCTCTCGTGAGCAAGCGAAAAAAATAGTAGATAACTGGAATAAAAATTCCAGCAAAATATATGGAGAAATATTTAAATTATTGACGGAATAATTCTTCTAACATATTCGTATAAAATTATGCCCGTTGCAACTGAAACGTTAAGGCTTTCAGTTGCACCTAAAATTGGTATTTTTATTTGTTTATCTGCCTTTTTTAGCACACTTTCAGAAACACCATTTCCTTCATTTCCCATTACAATAGCAACTTTTTTTAATTCAGTTTGATATAAATTTTCTTCAGCATTTAATGAAGTTACCACTATTTTATATTTATGTTTTTTAATTTCAGTTAATGTTTTTTCTAAATCGATACTTTCTATAATATTTAATCTAAATATGGCTCCCATGGTTGAACGAATAACTTTTGAGTTATATACATCCGCACTGTTTTTTGAAACAATCACTTGCTTTAAATTGATGCTATCTATTGTTCTTAATATTGTTCCCATATTGCCTGGATCTTGTATGTTATCTAAAACTATAATAATATCTTCTGTGTAATCAATGTCTTTTTTAATTTTAGATTTATTTATTATTGCTAAAATTCCTTGTGGGTTTAGTACTTCTGTCAAACTTGTAAAAATGTTTTCTGTAACATAAATACAATTATATTTCGCAATTTCATAAAGCATTGCCTCACTTAAGTTTACATCTTTTATGCAATCTTCACATATTACAATTGATTCTATGTTGACTTGCTCTGTAATTGCTTCTTCTATCATTTTTGTTCCTTCAATAACGTATTGATTAAATTCGTCTCTATATTTTTTGTCTTTTAACTTTTTAATGTGTTTTATTTTTTCGTTTTCTTTGCTTTTAATTATTTCCATAATAATACCTCCTATATAGAAAAAAGCTCTAGTGCTGGGTCGTCGAGGACGCCGACCCCTACACCCTCCTGCACACGCTAAAAATTCTTTAATTATGCCTAACACAGCTTTGTCATCACCTATATCTTCCTCGTCCATCACTACACTTATTGTATCTGCGGTACCTATTCTTATTCTATTATTATACTTTCTTATTAATATTTCTATACTACTTGGATTAAATCTTTTTCCACATGTAAATACAAGTCTATTATCTTTTTGAGCTACTTTTACTATTCCTGCTCTTTTACACATGTTCTTAATACGTGATATTTCAAGTAAATTCTCAATTTCCTCAGGCAAATTACCATATCTATCAATTATTTCATCTATTACATTTTGAATGTCCATTTCTGTGCTACATAATGCAATGTTTTGATATATTTCAATCTTTTGTTCATACTTATCTATAAACGTATTTGGAATATAACAAGAAACCGAAATGTCAATTTGAACTTCTTCCTCTTCCTCTACAACTTCCCCTTTTGATTCCTTTATTACTTCATCTAATAGCTTACAATACATATCGTATCCTACCATATCCATATGTCCGTGCTGAATCTCGCCAAGCAAGCTACCTGCCCCTCTTATTTCTAAATCTCGCATTGCTATTTTAAATCCAGAACCAAACTCTGTAAATTCTTTTATTGCTCTTAATCTTTTTTCTGCAATTTCTGAAATTAGCTTATCCCTTTTGTATGTAATATATGCATACGCCTGAGTATCGCTTCTTCCAACCCTTCCACGTATTTGATATAATTGAGCTAGCCCTAATCTATCTGCATTTTCTACAATTATTGTATTTGCATTTGGAATATCTATCCCAGACTCTAAGATGGTTGTACATACTAGCACATTAATCTTTTTATCAATAAATTTTTGCATTATATCTTCTAATTCTCTGCCTGTCATTTGTCCATGAGCAAATCCTACGCTTGCCTCGGGAACAAGGTTATTTATATATACTGATTTTGCTGAAACTCCCTCTACACTGTTTAATAAATAAAATACCTGTCCGTTTCTTTCTAATTCTTTTGTTATCGCTTCTTTTATTACATCTTCGTCATATTCTAACACGTACGTTTGAACTGGTTTTCTATTGTTTGGCGGATCGTAAATTACAGACATGTCTCTTAGCCCAACAATAGACATATGTAATGTTCTAGGTATTGGTGTAGCACTCATTGATAATACATCTACGTTCGTTTTGATTTGTTTTATTTTTTCTTTTGCTTTTACTCCAAAACGATGTTCTTCGTCCACAATTAATAATCCTAAATTTTTGAAGCCGATATCTTCGCTTAAAATTCTATGTGTTCCAATAATTATATCTATTTCGCCCAACTTTAGTTTTTTTATTATTTCTGTTTGTTGCTTTGCTGATTTAAACCTGTTTAACAGTTCAACTTTTATTGAAAACTTTTCCATTCTTTCCTTAAATGTATGATATTGCTGGTTTGAAAGAATTGTTGTAGGTACTAAGTAAGCAACTTGTTTTCCATCCATACAGGCTTTAAAGGCTGCTCTAATCGCTACTTCTGTTTTTCCATAACCAACATCTCCGCAAAGTAGCCTATCCATGGGTTTTATGTTTTCCATGTCTTTTTTTACTTCTTCAATTGAACGAAACTGATCATCAGTTTCTGTATATGGGAAAGTTGCTTCAAATTCTTTTTGCCATTCTGTATCTTTTGCAAAGGCAAATCCTTTTGCCTCGCTCCTTTTTGCATATAGTTCCATCAAATCTTTTGCCACAGCTCGCAAATTCGATTTAACTTTTGCTTTTGTTTTTTGCCAATCTTTTGACCCAAGTTTGTTTAGCTTTGGTGCAACATCGCCTGTTGCAATATATCTCCTTATGTTGTCTAACGAATTTGTTGGAACATATAGTATCCCATCATCACTATATAAAATTTTTATATAATCTTTTGTTATTCCACCTGCTGTAATTGTATTTATTCCAATAAATTGACCAATACCTTGGTTTTTATGTACAACGTAATCTCCAATTTTTAATTGCTCAATTTGCACTTGTTGTCCTTGCTTGTATTCTTCACTGTATTGTTTTTTTACCTTTTTATTTTCAAAACAGTCCGCTGTTGAAACCACATACAAGTTAAAATCCAGTGCCTCAAACCCAGCAGAAAGAGAACCAATCGTGTTAATTAAGTTTCCATGCTCATCCGAATATATCCCGCATGATTTGATTAGGACGAGTATGGGAACCCGCCCCTACATAATGATGTTCAATATAATATTTTTTTAGTAACATCTCCATTGCTTGTCTATTTTCTTCATTTTCATTAAGGATTATTACTGTTTTTTTGTCTCTAACCGCTTTTTGTATTTCCTCCAGCAATAAATCCATTGTACTACGAAAAAAGTTGGCCTCCCTATAGCTAAAGCTATATCCGTTTCTTTTGGCATGCATACTTTTTTTATCTATGAAATTTAAGTCGTTTTTACATAGATATATAACTTGTTTATTTAAGATATTTTCAACAAATTGTACATAATCACTGATGTTTCTTAAACCATCTGGAACTATTTTTTCTTTTTCAGTTAATTGAGAAATTATGTTTTTATTGTTCTTAATTATATTGTCAATTCTTGTTTTTATTCTTTCAACCTCATCTAAGAATATTATATAATCTTCTGATAGATAGTCTACCAAAGTTTCTTGCTTTGTATAAAATGAGTTAAAGTATTTGTCTACTTTATTGATATAATCACCTGATTTAATTGCTTCTATATCTTCTTCTACAATGCTTTTTACAACCTCTTCCAGGCTTTTTTCTAGTACAAACTCATAGGCTGGGTATATTGTTATTTCTTTTAGCATTTCTATTGACCTTTGGCTTGAAATGTCAAAGTATCTAATTGAGTCTATTTCATCACCAAAGAATTCTAATCTGACTCCTTTTTCTGAAGATGTTGCAATGTCTACTATTCCGCCTCTTACGCTGAATTGTCCTTTTCCTTCCACTAAGTCATATCTTTCATACCCCAAACTAACCAGTTTTTCTTTTAATTCTTCTTGGGTTTGCTTTTTTCCAACTTTAAGTTCTAAAATGTTTTTATATAAATTTTCTTTAGAAATAATTTTCTGACTAACCGCTTCTATCGTCGTAACTATTATTTTGGCATTATTTTTATATATTTCATTTAGTGCTTCTATTCTATCGTTCAACAAGTCCTTGCTTTCAGCCAAATAGTCATATGTTACAATTTCTCTTTTAGGAAAGTATATCACTTCGTCTTTAAAAAATTTTAAATCTTGTATTATTTTTTTTGCTTGAATTTCGTTGTATGTTATTATAACAATAGGCTTTTTCGCATAAAAGTGTGTTGCATATGCAAAATGGATTTTTCCTACGTCAGTTAAGCCCGATAGCATTATCGGACTTATGTTGTTTTTTACATCTGTGATATAGTTATCAAATTTTTTAACATTTGGCATGTGTTTTATTAGCTCGTTTTCCACTGCTTTTTGCCCTTTCTTTGTTTTTTACTAATTCACCATTTCTCTTTTACTAAATTTCACGAATCCTATAACCGAAAGTACAATTGCTATAGCTGTTAAAACAACTATACTAGTAACATTCATTTCTTGTACTGGAACTTGTGGAATGTACCCAAATGGTGTTAATTTTGCAACCCATTCAGGGAATTTCATTATTTTTCCTAAATATACTATAAAGAATGAAGCTCCTAGGTAAATCCATACTATGCTTGTTAAGCGAGGTAGAAAATCAATTAATAATAATGCAATGCTTATCATTACCCAAATTGCTGGTAAGTACACAAACCCAGCTTTCATAACTAACCCAAATGAAAGCGGATCCGACATTGATGCATATGCTGAAGCCCACAACCCAAAAGTTACACTAAAAAGCATAACCAAACTTGCAATAACTGACATAACAAAATATCCGCTAAGTAGTTTTGTTTTTGATACTTTTCTGGCAAGTATGTTTTCAGTACGCCCCCTTTTTTCTTCTCCTCTAACTTTTAATAACATCATAAGTACTGGAATACATGCAACAATTGACATCATTGATAATATCATTGTTATAAATTGTTCCACCAAAGGTATTCCTACACCTGCATCTAACATTTGCTTGAAAAAGTCATTGCTTCCAATAAATGTTTGTAAATCTCCCATAACAGAGCCATACGACATTCCCAGTAATAACAGACAAATAATCCAGCCAATAAATACTCCACGTACAAGCCTTGCAGAAAGCCCAAATGAGCCTTGCAAAAATCTAGATGCATTTTTTCTTCCTGCACGTGCTGGAATTATTCCTTCTCCTAAATCACGTGTATGGTTTAATCCAAATGCTACTGCTAAAAATATTACCGCTAATATTAATACTACAAAAATTGGCCATATAAAGTTTGAAACATATACTTGTGCTTTCATAGGCAAGCTAAGTAGTGAAATATATGATAATGCTGGACTACTTGCTGACCCCGCTTGTATTAAATACATAAGTCCTAAGAATGCAAACGAATATCCATATGCCCCTCTAGAAGTAGAAGTAAGCTGACAAAATAATGCTGTAATTCCTGCAAATAATATTCCAGACACTCCCAAAACTGCCCCATACATTAATGAACCTGCTAAATCCATGCCTTCTATATGTAGCGCATATAATCCAAAACCAACTAATACTGCTATTATTATATTAGCAATAACTGAAACAACCATGGTTGCAGAAAGATTAGATAATCTTCCAACTGGAAGTGAACGAATTACTTCAACTCTGTTCTCTTCCTCATCTTTTCTAGTGTTTCGCACTACCAGAAAAACATTCATTATTACTACCCCTATTATGGTGAATAACAACATCATTTGGCTCATCATTGCTCCGTTAGTATAGTTGTCTACACCATATGCAGGGCCAAGCATGGCGACCATCGCCGGGTTTTGCATTGTTTCTGCCATAACTTGTCGTTCAGCATCAGAACTAAAAAGTGTTGGCAGTACAGCAGCCACTATCAAAGTAATTGCAATAATTCCGATAACCCAGATTGTTGTGTTAATGCGTTCTCTCTTAAAAATAAATTTTATAAGAGCTCCCGTGTTTGAAAATAATTTATTTTTCATAATTTAAATTTCCTTTCAATAATAGGTTTTTTATAACAAGCTAATCCAGTCTCTCATACCATGTATAACTCTCTCAACATATACTGAACTTGCTTTCTCATTGATAGAATAAAAAACTATATATTTACCTACTATACATTTTCTATATTCAATAATATTTTTGAATTTAGTAAACTTTATTGGTGTAGAGCGATAAGGTGAAGTTTTTAAGCTGTTAATTGCGTTCTTTATATCATTATATAATTTTCTAGATATATCATATTC
Source organism: Oscillospiraceae bacterium (assembly GCA_009778695.1). GTDB lineage: Bacteria > Bacillota > Clostridia > TANB77 > CAG-508 > WRFS01. Next base: position 22,811 of record WRFS01000007.1, on the reverse strand, counting down.
TCCGTAAATTATTAGCAATATAATCTACGGTATTATCTATTTCTTTTATAGCTATTTTTGATAATATAACTTTATATTCTTTCAATTAATTAACCGCCTTACTTTTTTATAAAATATTTATTTTCTATTTTAGAAAATGCTTCGTCTGCAGATATTCCATTACCATTTTCAATGTCTAATCTAGCTTCTTCTAATTGATTATATAACTCTTCTTCATCTTTAATATTTAAATCGTTTTTAAGATAAATTGTATACTTTAAATAAGCAATATAATCAAAAACTTTATCATATGCTTCCTTAGGTAAATCAGCAATCATAGTGTATAGCATGTCTATTTGTTGTTGACTCATATAAAAAAATTCCCCTTTCATTCATTATTACGGCTAGACTTCGCAGAAACTCCCCATAGTAACAAGCTTTGAATATTCTTCAACGAATGATCTACGCTTATAATTTATTATACCAAATTTTTTGAATTTTGTTTCATCATTTTTCAAATTTTATAGTGTGTCATAAACAACTCTTCTAACGAAGGAGGCGTACTCCTTAAGCTCGATATTTCAAACTGAGTTAAATATGAAATAACATTGCCAAGATTTTCATTATCTACTTGAAATATAATTTCATCTTTGTTTTGCTGAATATCATGCACACCTTTTTGTTTTTCTAAATCTTTTATTTCTTTTTTTGTATCTACTTCTATATGGGTTCTGCTTAAATGTCTTAGTTCTTTTAGTGTTCCCGTATCTATAATTTTCCCTTCACGAATAATACTGACTCTATCACATAGTTTTTCTACTTCAGACAAAATATGGCTAGAAAGAAAAATACTTTTGCCTTGCTTTTTTAAATCAAATAAACATTCTTGGAATGTCATCTCCATTAATGGGTCTAAACCTGAGGTTGGTTCATCTAATATATAAACTTCAGCATCTGATGAAAGTGCTGCAACTAATGCTACTTTTTGCCTATTTCCTTTAGAATATGTTCGGCATTTTTTTGATGGATCAAAGTCGAATTTTTTTATTAATTCTTCTTTTCGATTTTTATTGCTTGTTCCCCTTAGCTTTATGAATAAATCGATTACTTCTCCTCCAGTTAAATTATCCCATAAATTAACATCGCCTGGCACATAGGCAATATCTTTGTGAATAGATACTGCATCGTTCCAGACATCCTTACCTAAAATAGTTGCATTTCCTGAGGTTGCTTGTAAAACTCCAAGCAATATTCTAATTGTTGTGGTTTTTCCTGCTCCATTTGGCCCGATAAACCCATAAATCTCTCCCTTGTTAATTTCTAGATTAACACCGTCTAATGCTGTAAATTTTCCGAACTTTTTTGTAACATTGTTCATTTTTAAAATAGACATATGTATCCCTCCATTTTCTCTATATATAATATCATTATTAAAATATATAGTCAATAATTTTATTGAATATTACGAACATATAAAAAAGAGTCAGCATTTTCAGCCAACTCTTTTATTTTTTAAGTCGTTTTATCGACTTATTCTGTCCATTCAATCCCATCCGAGTACATCCGCCCTATTTCTTGATCTTTGTGGCCGTAGATTATTCCTGTGCTCAAATCTATATTGCCTATACTACCTCCATTACCTCCTTTATCTAACGAGAATATTTCACTCCCATTCGTGGCAATGAATCCTACCAATTCCCCATCTTCTCCTCGGAACATTGTCGTACTGCCTTGCTCAAATTTTTTCCATTTCTTCATGATGTCCCCCATGGATAAGTGACTTTTCCTGCAAAATTGCAGGAACTCAATAAAAACTACTTAAGACTAACTCTATTATATCACACAATTATGTAACCCGTCAAGAATTCATAATGTTCAGGGCAATCGCATAAATATTTATGGCATCATTAATTTCCTGCCTCAATTGTCAGCTCGCTAATCTCTTTCATGGTATTCAAATCCGTTGCCTTTACTAATGCTGGAGATAATGTAAATAGCGTATCTCCAATATATAAACCCCTTTGTATCTCCTTGTTAGAATCATATTGTTTACCACTAGAATGAACCACTTTTCCCTTTAGTATTAACCCTTTTTCTAAATCCACACTGTACACCATGAACGCATTGCTAGGCTGTGAATTTGAATAATCAGTAATTGAAAATGCGAATATATCCTTTTCTTTTGAAAACAACAATGCTTTGTAATTGTATGATAAATCTGAATAAGTATAAGCCCCAAGTTTAACGCTTGAAACTTCTTTTGGATTTGCCACATCACTTACATCAAATAATGAAATTTTTATTCCATTAGTAACTGTTACTTCCCCATAACCATAGTTGGTTTGCTTCGTATCTTGTCCAAAACCTATTAGATGAGTTTCATCATATGGTTGTAAATATTGACTAAATCCTGGTATTTTCAATTCGCCCAAAACCTTTGGTGCTGTTGGATTTGCTAAATCTATAACAAATAATGGGTCCGTTTGCTTGTATGTTACAATATATCCCCTGTCTCCCATAAACCTTACAGAATATATTTGCTCGCCTTTTGCTAGGTTTTCTAAGCTACCCAATTGATTTAAGTTTCCGTCTAAAACATACACATTATTTTTATTTGGTTGAATTCCACTTTGTGTCCAACCATCTATCGTTGTAGCAATTCTAAGGTTGCCGTTATACTCATCCATAGAAAATTGATTTAATATTGCTCCATTAACTTTTCCCATAGCCACGTATTCTGCTTTTGCATCATATAATTTATATTTATATATTTCAGTTTTTTCTAAATAATCTGTTGACCCTACTGGCATGCTTATACCAACTGGCATACCACCAGTTTGATTCGCATATTTTGTTACAGCAATATATAAATTATTTTGCGAAACATAGATGTTTTGTCCAGAGCCAAGTACTGTTTGCACATTAACCGCCATATTGTTATTTATATTAAATCCAAAAATAAACATATAATTTTCACTTGTAGAATTGGGAATATACGATATGTCCGTATAATCTATTTTACACTCTGAGTCTCCAATCACGCTATCTTTATACACTGGTCGAATGTCCGTATTATTGTCTGATAATTTATAATATAAATTTTGGTTTGAAACTACATATACATTGTCACCTATCATACGAGAAGATAAATAATTTCCCTCCTGTTCGATGGTTCTGATTTCTTTTGGATTTGATTTATCTGAAATATCATATATTTTTATTATAACCGTTTGATTAGTCGGTGCAATCATATCAACAGCACTACGCAAAACATCCATATATACTGAATTATACCCTATTGCAACAAGCTTATTATTATTTATATATAACTCATTAAAATATACTTGTTCATCATTTTTTATTTCAGAAACAATCTTCATATTCTTGTTATCTCTTACATCAATTATTTCTATTTTTCCTCCACTAACATAGTAAATGTAGTTTCCATCTGTTTTTACTATATCTGCCTCATCTACGCCTGCTACTTGTGTGTTTGTTTTAGAATAATCTTCCGCATTAATATCTTGGACTGCATTTGATGAACTTAAAGTATCTGCACTTGTTGTGCCATTTATTGCATCCAACATGCTGGCAGAATCTGTTGCAAATTCATCTTCTTGTGCCATCGAACTTTTTTCATAAGTATTAGTACTTTGACCTAAAATCGTTTTTAAGTTTGCCAAAGTTCCTACTAGTGGGAGTTCTTGTTTTAACTCCTTTGTATAATCCGCTCCTTGTTTATTTGCAAGGTAATCATTAATTTTAGGAATGCTAGCAGAAAAAATTACAGTACATACAATTACCGCTGTAGCCATTACACTGGTTAATCTGTATATTCTTGGGGAATGTGCACTTTTCGTGCTTTTGGTGTTTTTCGCCTTCCTTTTTAATTCTTCACTCGCATGAATTTCATCTACTGCTTTTATAAATTTATCTTTATTCATTATCAAAGCCTCCTTCTAATTTTGACTTTAATTGTACTCTCGCACGTGCAAGACGTGTTTTAATTGTATTAGGGTTTGTTTTTAAAATATGGCCAATCTCTTCTATCGATAACTTTTCGTAGTAAAATAATTGAATCACTGTTCTATATTTTAGTGGTAGTCTTAACACTTCAAAATATACATCTCCATTTTCTTTTTCAGTAAATTCAATTTCAGTTTCTAATGCAATAGTTTTTCTATTCCAAGCATTTGATAATAAATTTTTGCTACAATTAATTGTAACCCTGATAAACCAAGCCTTTTCATGCGTTTCATTTTCAAAATCTAATATGTTTTTACTAAATTTATAAAATACTTCTTGAAAAATATCTTCTGCATCTTCTTTTTTTCTAGTTCTTGCAATAGCCAATCTGTAAACCATATCTGCATATTTTTCTACCATTTCTTCGATATATTGCTTTTTTTCATCGGTTACCATATATTATCCCCCTAACGTTAATACAATTTAAATTAGAAAAAAGTTTCAAATTTTTTCATATAATATCATTGTTTTATAAAAAATGCAAAAAATAGGTCGCTAATTAAAAGAAAAGAATTCTAAATGTAGGGGCGAACATCGTTCGTCCGAGATTAGAGGAATTTGATAAAATTATTGAAAAACGAAATAATTATAGTGCAGGACGAACGATGTTCGCCCCTACATCTTGGAGAAAACTGGTAACCTATTTTTTGCATTTTTTACTTTTAGGTATTGAAAAATTTTTAAATATGCTATACTATATAAAAAAAGATTTTATTTAATGGTTTAGAAAAGGAGTTTAAATTTATGGATAATCAGACACTCGAAAAAATGTACACCCTGTTAAATATTCTCGACGCAAAAAAAGAAAACAAAGAGGACGTTGCCTTAATAAAGAGATTATTGGAAAATAACCAAGATGAAAAAGCTGTTGAGTTATTAGATAAACTAACTGCAAAATTAAAAAGCGGAGAAGCTGTAGAACTTCACCATGAATATAAAAAAGTTTTATTAAACGACTTAGAGCGCATATACATAGGCCTGCTTCTTAACGACCCTAAATTAATATCAAAATACTACTTCCTATACGATAATTGCTTTTTTGAAGACGAGGACTTATCTAACATATATAAAAGAATTTTATTTACAGATGGACAATCTTATGCTCCAGTAGAAGCAAAAGAAAGATTTACATTTGCTAAAAATCCAGAAAAATTAGACCCCATAATGGACACCTTAAAAAAGAGTGTTGACCTTTCAAAATATGACATAGAAAAAATATATATAGAACTAAGCAAATTATTTGAAATAAGAAAAAACTGCATAAAAACTCCAATAGGCAGTATACAAGAAAAACTTAACGACATAACAAACTATAAATTATATGACCACATGTCGCTTGACGAAATAAAAGCTGCGATAAATCAAGTTACAGTTACAAGCAAGTTTAAACCAGCCGTTTTAAACAAAGATTTAACAGATTTTATAAATCTAGGAGACAACGATTTAATAAACGGATTAGATTTACCTTTTCCTATTATGAACTATGTGTTTAAAGGAATCAGAAAAGGCGAAACAATGGCAATTGCAATGCCTTCAAATGCTGGTAAAAGTAGGTTTACTATAAATCTAGCAACCATTGTTGCCATTTTCCATAAAAAGAAAATCCTAATTATTTCTAACGAAATGTCAGAAGAAAAAATGAAGTTGTGTTTTATTACCACAATTATAAATAACCCTGTAATTCAAGAGTTACACGGTCATAAACTGAAAAAATCAGAAGGTGAAATATTAGAATATAAATATAGACCTGATAAAGGTGCTAAAGTGGCTTTAGATGAAAATGGATATATTTTAAGAGGCGAAGAAGAAACTCAAGAAGAATTTATCGAAAAGCTTTCTAAATATTCTTCTGAATATAAAGAAGTAATTGCTGTTACAGATTGGGTAAATAAAGAAACCGAAAACGCAATCTCTTTTATGAATATTACTGACCACACAAATGATGAACTCCGCAAAGTAATCACGAACTACTATTATAAAGAAGAGGTTGAATATGTATTTTATGATACTTTAAAAACGGACGTTAATAATATTGCAAGTCCAGAAGAATTAAAAAGAACCGCTACTATTTTAACGAATTTGTCACAAACTTTTAAATTGTTTATATTCGCAACATTACAACTTCAAGAAAGTTCAACTTCGCCATTAAATCTAAATGTAAACGATTTAGCCGTTAGTAGAACCGTAAAAGAAGTTTTAGACACACTAACACTTGTAAAACAACTTAATAGAGATACTCTTGACGAATATGAATATTCTGAACATGAAGTAGATACCGTGTTTCATAATTTAGAAAAATTCGACGACCCAGATGTAAGATATTACTCCTTTGTAGTTGACAAAAACAGAGCTGGTGCAAAACCTACTTTACTATTTAGGTTGAACCTTGCATATAATATGTGGGAAGAATTGGGATATTTGAGATTGAAACAAACTTCTAATACAGCTGAATGATAGAATGTATGTACAAAAAGACCCCCTAGTGGGTCTTTAACACTTTCCAGCAAAATAGCCTCTGGAGTATAGTATATCTTTTAAAAAGGTGAACGACAGCCCTTTGAGGCCCATGGAGTCTTCGAAGACTTGGAGGAGCCTTTTTAAAAGATATACTATACTCCAGAGGCGGAAATTTTGGACTAGACTGTTAAATAGTAGTCTGTACGCACAAAAGTATAATTAGCACCATTTAACCATTATTAACATATTATATAATATCAACGATATCGATGATATTTTCATTCATTTAAAATTTCTTTTACGGAGGTGATTTTAATGGACTATGAAAATAGTATAGATAACGATAATGATGTATTAGTTGAAACTAGAAAACATTGTGAACCAGATTGTGTAAAGCCTAGAATAAAAAGGCTTGAACCAGTATTAGTTACAAGAGTGTTTTTACAACCTATAATCGAAGAGTTACCTCGTTCTGCAATACAATTAGAAATAGAAAACAATACGGTTGTAATAGATGCACATTCAAAACCAAGACCACCATATTGTGATATCTAAATAACATGATATAAATTATCAAAGGAGGGTGTCAAACGTGACGCCCTCTACATAAGAATAAAAACAAGTAGGTGTCATTCTGAGCGTTGCCACAAAGCCTTGCTCACGAAGAATCTTACTAAATGGTAGGTATACAAATGAAAATAGATAAAGTAAGATTCTTCGTAAGTTGGACTACGAAGTAAGTCTCAGAATGACAATGCGTTTTTTAATATTTTTCAAACATTTTTCATACTGAGCTTTACCTTGTGCCTATCCATATCCAATCCAATAACTTTCACCTTTACCACATCTCCAACAGAAACAATCTCTGATGGGCTTTTTACGTATTTGTCTGCTAATTCAGAAATATGTACTAAGCCATCATTTTTTACGCCAATATCCACAAATGCACCAAAATCAATTACATTTCTTACGGTTCCATTTAACACCATGCCTTCTCTTAAATCTTCAAACTTTAATATGTCTGCCCTTAATATTGGTTTAGGTGAACTCTCTCTTGGATCACGCCCTGGTTTTAATAATTCGTTTATAATATCAGACAATGTCATCTCGCCTATACCTAATTCTTCTGCCGTTTCTTGTAGGGGCGAGCATTGCTCGTCCGGATTTGTCATGCCTGAATTCGTCACGCCTGAATTTGTTACGTTCGGACGAGCAATGCTCGCCCCTACGGGTAACAAATTTTTTAATGACCCTTTTAATTGTTCGAATTTTTCTTTATCTTCCAAATCCTTCACGGTGTAACCCAATTTGCTTAGTAATTGTTCTGTTGCCTTATAACTTTCTGGATGAACTGCTGTCATTTCTAATAAATTTTTACCACCAAATATCCTTGTAAAACCTGCACATTGTTCAAATGCACTTTTGCCTAATTTAGCTACTTTTAACAACTGTTTTCGTTCAGTAAATTTTCCATTTTCATCTCTATACATTACTATATTTTTTGCAATGCCTGAATTTATTCCAGCTACATATGTAAGTAGTGATGGAGTTGCTGTGTTTACATCAACGCCTACTGAATTTACTGCATCTTCTACCACTCCAGTTAAGCTTTCAGATAAAGTTTTTTGATTCACGTCATGTTGGTATTGCCCTACACCTATTGCTTTTGGGTCTATTTTTACCAATTCAGCTAATGGGTCTTGCAACCTTCTAGCTATTGAAATAGCACCTCTTATTGAAACGTTTATATCCGGATATTCCTCTGTTGCCAGCTTTGATGCTGAATAAACTGAAGCCCCAGCTTCACTTACAATTGCGTAATATACTTTTTCTTTGCATTCTTTTAACACCTCTGAAACGAATTGTTCAGATTCCCTAGAAGCTGTACCATTCCCAATAGCAATTATATTTACTTTATGCTTATTTATTAATCCAAGCAATGTCTTTTTCGCACCGATAACATCATTTTGAGGCTCTGTTGGATAAATTGTATTAGTATCCAAAACTTTGCCTGTTTCGTCTATTACAGCTATTTTGCATCCCGTTCTATATGCTGGGTCGAATCCAATTACTCTAACATTTTTCATAGGTGGTTGAAGCAATAGCTGTTTTGCATTTTGTCCAAACACCTTTATTGCTTTCTCCTCTGCCTTTTCTGTTAAGTCTGCTCTTATTTCCCTCTCAATAGATGGTTCGATTAATCTCTTGTAACTATCTAAAATAGTGTCTTTTAATATGTTCGTAAATTGATTATTATCTTTTTTAATTATGTAATTTTCAATCATTTCTATAATTTTTTCTTCTGGTTTTTCTAATTTTACTTTTAAAAATTCTTCTTTTTCACCTCTGTTTATTGCTAAAATTCTATGGCTTGGCATTCTTAAAATCGCCTCAGAATAATCATAATACATCTCATATACAGACTTTTCTTCTTTTGCTGCTTTCGCCCAAATAACCGCTTCTCTAAAACACATACTTTTGATGTTTTTTCTAAATCTTGCCTCATCCGAAATATTTTCTGCAATAATATCTAATGCCCCAGCAATCGCCTCTTCAACCGTATTTACTTCTTTTTCTGGGTTTAAGAATTGCTCTGCAATTTTATTTAATGGTGTTGTTTCTGTTTGTTCATAAATAATAGTAGCAAGTGGCTCTAATCCTTTTTCTTTTGCAATTGTAGCTCTCGTTCTCTTTTTTTGCTTATATGGCCTATAAATATCTTCTATTTCGGCTAAAGTAATTGCGTTTTCAATTGCTTTTTGAAGCTCTTCTGTGAGCTTGCCTTGTTCTTCGATTAACCTTGAAACTTCGGCTTTTCGTTCTTCTAAATTTCGTAAATATGTTAATCTGTCATATAGATTTCTCAATGTTTCATCGCTTAATCCCCCCGTTGCTTCTTTTCTATAACGTGCAATGAATGGAATTGTGTTTCCATCATCGATTAAAGCTACCGTGCTTTTTACTTGCGATTCGTTAATGTTTAATTCGTTGGCGATTGTTTGTGTTATTTGTTTTTGCATAATTTTTCTCCTTTATATCAATTTGTTTATCATTCAAAATTGCATCATATACTCTTTTGCAATTATTTCGATCATTAAATTTATAAAATTTATTTATTCTTTCTAAATACATATCATCTATTTTACAATCGTTTTCTATAAACCCAATTATTTTATTTATGGTATCTTCGTATGTGTCCGTAACTGGTCCAAATCCGTCTCTTGCATAATCAAAATAACCCTTATCATGCACATGTTGTGCATAAAACGCCTCAAAATCAAATTGACTATACATAACTGGCTTCCTTAAATAAGCAAAATCAAAAGCTACGCTTGAATAATCTGTTACTAGTAATGCGGATTTTTTAAATATTTCTTGGTAATCAATACCCTCTTTTAAAATACTTATATACTCATTTTCAATATTTTTAAAGTCAACTACTTGAGTTAAAGTAGCTGGATGAAGCACAAATTCTATTTTATATCCATATCTCTCTAATTTTTCAATTAATTTTCTATCTCTTAATAATTCGCTAAAGAATTTAAAGTAATCTGATTTAACAAATAGTTTATTATACTCCCTTATCATTGCAGTTTTATCATACTTACCAACTAAGTTTGATCTCCATGTTGGCATAATTGCGATTATATTTTCTTTTTCATCTAATAAATTATCATACCTTGGAAATCCTGTTAAAACTACTTCTCTACTTGTGTATCCATAAGAACCATTAACTATTGAATTATACTCTAGTTCTGAAGCAGTAATAAATTTTTTTATATTCTTTTTTAATTTATGCAACCAGCTTGATACATCATTATGTGTAATTCCATGTTGTAAAAATATAAAATCAAATTTAAGTAAATTTCTATAATAAATCTCATCATCTCCAAAAGTATCAAAAGCCCAATTATCCGCTTGAGAAGAAATAAATTTCTCCGACATCAAAAATAATAATTTGTACATTAACGAATTGATAGCAACGGTTTTCCCAATTTGTTTCATCTTCCCATAATCAACCGAATTCTTATCAACAGTAAAATATGGTTGTATATTTTTTGACTTTTCTTTTTCACACAAATATTTAAATAAGTGCATTCCGTTATCCCCAGCTGTATTACGTCTATCAGATATTATCCATATTTCTTTTCTATAAAATGGTTTTAATATATAATATAAGCTTCTTGTAAATAAAACTTTAAATTTAGCCTTTGCTAATAATTGCAAAGCATATAAAAATTTAAATTTAATTACATTTCCTTTTTTATTAATAAGCTGTATAACTGGACTTTTCACATAAAGCAATTTTTCTCCCCTAATAGTATAATTTATTCTACTTCTTGTTAATCTTGAATTTGTAGTGAAATTTAAAGGTAATGAAATACTCCCTTTTTCTTTTAGCTCCAATACAAATTTAATTTGTTTTATATTTATTGGTAAAGTGATATTAAACCCGTATTTACGTCCGTACAATATATCATCAAATCCATACTTATTGTCTAAATTTGTTTCGTATAAGTTCACTTCATATTTTTTTTCACTGGTAATTGCATACATCTTATACATATTTCTTGGAATATTACAACCCACTTGACCTTCAAAGGTTAATTCATCATTTTCATAATTTAAATTATTTATTACAAGAATCTTATTATTATCATTAATACCAAAATCATATACACAAGAATCATAGTAATACAGTTTATTATTCTGAACTATTAATTCTTTTGTTATATCTTTTTTATGTTTTAAAGATAGGAAGTAAGTTCTATATAAATAATCAGAAAATAACCTATCTGTAATTATTTTGTCTTCTATCCCTTTAAATAATTCTTTCGTAACTTCGAAATATTTATGTAAGGTCTCTTCGTCTAAAATCCCCGGTTTATATTCTTTAAGAGCCCAATAATATTCATTTGCAACATAATATTGAACATAAGAAATCACTTTCCCAAATTTTTCTATTGATTTTTCATATGCATATTTATAACAATTATACGGTACAACTGTACACCAACTAAAGTCTTGTTTCTTTCTTTGTATTGCCGAATCATCAGAATATCTTTTTCTATATAAATGTTTGGCAGATGCAATAATTCCCAAATTACACTTTTTAATTAAAACATTAAAAATGAATTTTGAATCTTCGGCATATTTTAATTTTTCGTCATACCTTACATCTTTAATCGCTGATGCTTTAAATAACGCTGATGTAACAGCTAGCTGAAGATGATTATATTCTTTTAAAATATTTATTACTTTATCTCTATTAAACTTATAATCTAAATAATGAAATTTATTTGATGCTTCAAAAAATTTTATTCTAACTCCAATTACATCCACATCTTCATTTTTTTCAAACATTTTATAAGCTTTTTTAAACACAGTCTTCTCCCATTTATCATCTGCATCTAAAAAGCTTACATATTTACCTTCAATATATTGCATTCCATTATTTCTTGCAGCACTAACCCCTGCATTTTTTTGTTTTATGTATATAATATTGTCAGGATATTTTTCAACATATTCTTCACAAATAGCCTCGCTGTTGTCTGGGCTTCCATCATTTATTAAAATAATTTGTATATTTTTCTTAAATCCAATGGTCTGTTTTATAACACTATCTATGGCTTCTTTCAGATATTTTTCAACATTATAAATTGGTATAATTACTGAAAATTTATATTTATAGTTTTCATCATCTTGTTCCAAAATCTTACCTCCATTTACAACTCTAATACTTCTTTTCTATACATTTCTGCCGCCTCGTTTATTGGTGCATCATAAATTAACTTGCCATGTTTTAATACTATCCCTCTTTCGCAAAATGATTGTGCTGTTTCTGTTGCGTGTGTAACAAAAAGTAATGTTACGTGTTCTTTATTAACAATTTCGTTTACTTTTTTTAAGCACTTGTTTTTAAATTTTTCATCTCCAACACTTAATGCTTCATCAACTATTAATATTTCGGGATTTATATTTGCATTAATGGCAAAGCCTAATCTTGCCTTCATTCCGCTTGAATATGTTCTAACAGGTTGGTCAATATATTCCTCCCCAATATCAGCAAAATCAATTATTGTAGGCTCTAACCCCTCAATTTCATCATTACTTATTCCAAGAATTTGTCCTTTTAGGTAAATATTCTCTCTTCCTGTAAATTCTGGATCAAACCCAGATGTTAGTTCTAATAATGCACTAACTCTGCCTTCTACTTTAATTTTCCCATTATTAGGGTATGTTACTCCAGTTATCATCTTTAATATTGTAGATTTACCAGCTCCATTTTTACCAAAAATAGCTACCGCTTCTCCCTTTTTTATTGAAAAAGAGACATCGTCTACTGCTTTTTTTTCAGTATGTTTTGTGTTTTTAAAAAATATTCCTTTTAGCCTTGCTTTATCATTTCTATAAAGCTTATATATCTTTGTTACATGTTCGAATTTTATAACTTCTTTCAAATTTCACCCTCCTTGAAATACACATTTGCTGATTTCATGCAATTTATCTATAGCACATCTGGAATTTCCTTGTATAGTTTTTTATAGCTCCATAATCCCAATATCAGCATTATTACTGTTATTATTAAAAATGCTATCATTCCTTTGGGCTCTTGAAAAAACCATTTTTGTCCTAAAAAGCAATTTCTAAACCCAGTTGTAATGTATGTTACAGGATTGATATCTAAAAACAATTTTAATGCTCGCGAATGGATATTGTCTACATTCCATATTACTCCAGACAACCAAAATACTGCTGTTACAAAGGATTTTACGAGGTTTGAGAAGTCTTTGCTCATTGCTGCAATAAACGATGCAAATAACGCCCAACAATTAAAGAATACAAACATTAGTATTATGTATATTGGCAGTTGTATCATGTATATAGTTAGAGGATATCCCATAGCTAAAAAGATTATCATTGTTATAATTATTAACAAGAATTCAATAATCATTTTAGATACATTTGTAAATGTTGGTATTACTGAAACAGGAAATTTCATTTTTGTAACCAAATGCGAGTTTTTTCTAACACAATCTGTTCCTAACGTTATCATATCACTCATATAAAACCATGGTAAGATACCTGCTATTAACCATAAAAAAAATGGATAATTATCAACCATCCCTGAAACTCTTAATCCTATCTCAAATGCAAACCAATATACAAATATTGTTACTGCAGGCTTTATAATGGCCCAAAACCATCCAAGAGCAGCTCCTCTGTATGTTTTAATTAAATCCGCCCTAGCTAATCTTACAATTTGACTTCTATATGATATATGTTCTTTTATTATCGTAATTAATGTTGACATGTTTTCCCCTTTTTAATCCTTTTCTTATACTTTTAATAGTGGGCCCAGACCTTCATCTTCTCCTGGCAAGTTCAAATCTTCCTTAATCTTTGTAGTTGAAACACCTTCCGTTCTGTCCAAATAAACTAAATCACAATGCTCTTTTAAATATTCAAATTTATCACTACCAGCCCAATCTCCACCCATCACAACTGTATCTATATGATATTTTTTTATATCGTCTGCTTTTTGTTCCCAATTTTCTTCTGGGATTACTAAATCAACATATCTTAAAGCTTCCAACATATTTTTTCTTGTTTCGTAGTCATGATATGCTTTTTTCCCTTTTAAAATATTAAAATCATCTGTTGATAATGCAACAACTAAATAATCTCCCATTGCTTTTGCTCTTTTTAATAATCGAATATGACCATAATGTAACAAATCGTATGTTCCATATGTTAAAATTCTTTTCACACTAACCACTCCTATTTCTTTATTATTTTTTCAAAAATTGCTTCAAATTCTTCTACTGCTTCTTTATTATATTGTTCAAAATCTATATTCATTGGTTTTACTTTGCCATTTAATAATAACTGCATTCCTTTAAATATTCCTTCTTCGGAATTTTCAACAACTTGTCCATTATGTTTTTTTACAAATTTACTTGAACCCACAATATCAGTTACTATCAAAGGTTTATTTAAAACATCTGCTTCTGCAATAACTATTCCAAATCCTTCATACAATGATGATAAAACAAAGTAATCTGCCTTTTTGAGCACTGTATATGGATTGCTCATGTATTTTATAATAATGATATTATCTTTTGATTCTAAACTACTAACAAGATTAAGAGTTTCTTGGTATAGTACTCCATGTCCCCCAATTATAATTAAATATATATCCTTGTTTTGTAAATATAAACTATTAAACATATTTATTAATCTAAAATGTCCTTTTTCTGGTGAAAATCTACCTATGTTTATAAATTTTTTACATTCTGTATTTTCTAATATTTCAACTAATTTATCTATGGAAACATTACATTCTGTATTTTTATCAAATTCTACTGGTTTATTGGCTTTTTCTATTATTTCTTTATATGCAATTACATTTCTTCCTACATAAAAGTTATCTGCATTCTTGGCGAAAAACAATGTAGGCTCCTTCATGTCTTCTGTTACTAATACAACTTTATCATAATTGTTATATGCATATCTTAATGTTGCTTCATGCTGAATTTTTCTTACATTCATCTCTTTTATCATATCGTTGTGAACATATATAGCTCTATTTGCATTAAACTGGCTAAAAAACAGTATCTGATACATATCATATCCATTATATTGTATTACTGTATCAAATTCTATGTCTCCATATAACCTTTTTATTTCATATTTATACACATTTTTTATATGTTTCCAAAATGTCTTTATATTTATTAAATTCATTTTATACAAAGCCATAATCATACTTTGTATAAGTGTTACATTTAGTCCTTCTGTTGTTGGGAAATAACCTACCTCAAGAGGAAAATTAGACATTTCATTTCTGCCCAATTCCTTTGCTTTCACATTCTTAAACGTAATAAAATAATTACGTTTTTCTAAATCTATAGTTTTTAATAAATTTTGTGCCGCAACTGTTACTCCATTTTTAGCTAAATTTCCAACGTACATTAAAACATTTTTTTTGTTATTGTTTCTTATTTCTAGTTCCTTTATATCTTGTCCTTCATTTAAAATTGCTTTCCTACATATTTGTTTAGTTACATCTTCAGATTCATATTTAGCAAACTTTTCTATAAATTCTGTATAATCTATTTTATATTGCATATTAATATCATTCATTAAAGCATCTACCGTATTTACTTTATGAAACGGTAGGTCATCTAAACTTAGGTACATCCCTCTATCTCTTAAATATTCTTCCTCATCATAAGTAAATAAAATTATTTTTCTTTTAGTAACTGCAAAATCAAAAAATACACTAGAATAGTCTGTTATTAGGCAGTCTGCAACACTAAGAAATTCATATGTCTCATATTCTTTTGAAAAAATTCTTATTTTATTAAATTGATTATAGTTAATCTTATCTCCAACAAATGGATGTAAATTTACATATAGTACTTGATTATCTTTTAATTTTTTATCTATTTCTATTAAGAAGCTATTCAATTGCATAGTTTGCTGCTCTTCTTCTACTTGATTTGTGGTACCACGCCAGGTGGGCATGTACGCTAAAACTTCTTTTCCTTCTAATCCAAATTTTTTTCTTATTTGTTCCCTTTTTGCTTCATCAAAAAAAACTGTATTCCTTGGATATCCAGTTAATAATACTTTTGCTTTACAGATATTTTCCAACATATAATCTTCAATCATATGTCCCATCATAAACTCACTTGGATATAATAAATAATCAGCAACAATAAAGTTTTTTTGTATATTTCCTAAAGCATACCATTCATTTTTAACGCTTCTACCTAGTGTTTTTAATGGAGTACCATGCCATGTATTTAAATATATTTGATTTGGCTTTTTTATAAAACGTTTTTCAAAACTAGTATCATTAAAAAGGTATTTTGCTTGGGATAATATTTTAAAATACTTTCTGCTTCGAAATTTTACAAACGTAATATTGTCTAATGCGATATCCTTTTCTATCAATTTTTTAGTGCTACTTAAAGATTTCTTTGAAATTACTACAAACAACTTATACCCTTTATAATTTTTACTTAATTCTTTCAAAATATAATATATATTTCCATTGATATTCTCGCCATGTTGAGATTCTAATAATATTACTTTTTCGTCTACACTATATTTCTCATAATATTTCACATAGTTTTGACCCATTATAATTGGATATATCATTTTAAGAAATCCTATTATAAGCTTTTTTATACTCATTAAGTTTTATTCTCCTTTAATCATAAAAGATACAATCCTTTTTGTATTTTCGGCATCTAATGTCTCAATATACTTTTCTTTAAAAAGTTCTAATTCAGTATAATTATATGCCTTTTTTTCAATTTTGTCAATTATTTCTTGTATATTATTATTGGTAAAAGATGGCATTTCATTCATTAAATTTACATTCAATCCTCTACTTTTTTCATATTTTTCAATGTCATATACCCAAAAGAAAACTGGAATATCTAAAACTGCCGCTTCTAACGAAATAGCCGAATAATCTGTAATAATGTAATCTGCTATTCCAAGCAATTCAAAGCTATCGTACTTAAAATCAATAGTATATTCATCTGAAACTATCGTTTTATCTAATGGATGTATTTTTATAATTAATTTATATTTATCTTTATCGATTGCATCAATTAGTTGCTGATAATCTATTTTTTCATTTTTTCTAAACGTAGGGAAATACACAACAACAGGCTTGTCCTTTATTTTAGGATTATCTTTTATTATTCTGTTATTTTGCTTAATATTTAAAATGTAGTCTATCCTAGGCATTCCCCATACTTTAACCTTATCTAATTCCGTATTAAATGCCTCTGAATAAACTTTTCTTGTTGCTTCACTCGCACAAGTTATGTAAGTATAATTTTTATGCATATTAAATAAATCTGACGTATCTTTTTTACTGCCTTCTTGTTTTTCTAATACTTGATAACCAAACTTCTTTATTGCACCTAAAGCATGCCACACTTGCAGTATTCTTAGTTCTTTTCTATGTTTCAACATACTAACACAAATTGAATATGTATCTACAATGCAGTATTTTGCACTTGCTAAGTGATATGCACTTATTAATAAATGAAAACTATATTTTATTTTGTTTATTATTCCCGGTCCTATCATTTTGCATAAAACAATAACTTCTACTCCATTTTTTTCAAATTCTTCTTTTAATAATTTAAAATCTATCGACATAAAATTCGATTGTCTGCTCAACATAACAACTTTGTTTTGTACTTTTCTTAATTTGAATAAGGAATAAATAAAATTAAACATTGTTTTAAACATGTTTACTATTATCTTTTTCATGCTAAGTTTAATCCCCTTATCTGTTTAATTCATAACAACTATGTCTATTTCTCTGTAAACTGTATGTATTATATCACTTATTTTAATATTTTTAAAGTTTTTTTCGAATTTGCTTTTTCAATGAAAATATGATAAAATATATTGTAGTTAACGCAGTTCAATTTGAGGCTAAATAGCCTCATCATTCAACAATGGAGGTTGTCATGGAGAAGTTTCGGCTTGTGAGTAAATTGCCTGTTATGGGCGAAAATGGAAAGCCAGTTAAAACGCCAAGGATGGCAGCAGTACGGGTTTCTTACGAAGGCGATAAGGGA
Source organism: Oscillospiraceae bacterium (assembly GCA_009778695.1). Taxonomy (GTDB): domain Bacteria; phylum Bacillota; class Clostridia; order TANB77; family CAG-508; genus WRFS01. The sequence goes on along the minus strand of WRFS01000007.1, from coordinate 4,731 downwards.
ACGAACATTAATCACATGATTATTGAATCAGCCCCCTCTGTTGCAATCATCATCACCGATGGTAACCAGCGAATCGCCTTTATCAAACAGTTTCGTTCAACCACAGGGGAAACTTATATTGAACTCCCAGCGGGTTTGTTGGTGGCTTCTGACAAAACAATATTGGACACCGCCAGTCGAGAAGCTCAAGAAGAAAGTGGGCTATTAGTAAAGAGGGTATCTTTGCTCGACAAAAGCCCAAATTTGCTGGACCCGAGCAAAAGCAATGAAGATTTCGGTCTTGCAATCGGAGAAGTGGCTGGTCAAGTAGATCGGAACCTTGATGAACAAGAAGCCATTTCCAGCAAACTTATCTGGCTCCCCAAGAACGAGGTTGAAAATCGCCTTCGGAAAAGTATAACCATTGGCAAGCCATTTTTCGACAGACTTTTCCTCAGCGGACACTCGAAGGATGCATTACTAACATATTTTTTCCTTCGTAAGTAAAAAAACTCCGTGGCTGAAGGATTACTTCTTCCCGGGATAACCTTCCAACTGAGTACCTTTTCAGGTACTCAGCTATTTTATTACATTACTGTTATTTTTATTTTACAAAGAAATATACCAACAGCGAATTTTTAGTATGCCCACTTAAATACAACTCTTTATAAAACGGAACTCCATTTATAATACTTTTTAAAAGATTCTCTTTAACTTCTGCCTCAGAAATCCAAATGATTTCATCATCAATTGCTTCAACCTCATCTAGTTTACGTTCTCCTTGAGACCCAACTTCTGCAATAGCAATTCCACATTCTTCATTAGACTTACCAATATCTAATAAATTCGGACTTAAATCAAGAATTTTCGCATTTTTAATCTCTAACCCTGTTTCTTCCTTTACTTCGCGTATTGCTGTATCAACCATACTTGAATCAAAAGGCTCTTTTAACCCCGCTGGAACCTCTATATAATAATTTCCAGTAGCAGACCTAAATTGTTTAATAAATGCAATTTCACGATTTTGATTAAAAACTAATACCGCCACTGATGGAACACTTTCAACAACTATATGATTCATAATAGTTCCTTTGTTTCCTTTATAACTAACTCTAACACAACTCATTCGAGGTGTCTTTAAAAAATTTTTATCATCCTTAATAATTTCTTTACTTACTAGTTTAAATTTTTCCATTTTATAATCCCTCATTTTATAATATCGCAATATATTTGTATAGTTATACTTCTTTAAAATAAACTATCTATTTATATTCATAACAACAATTCCAGCTACAACCAATACTATCCCAGCTACTCCAAGCCAAGTTATATGTTCCTTAAATATAAGTAATGCAGCTATTAGCGATAATACTTGAGTTATTCCTGCAACTATCGGATATATGTAACTCAAATCATAAGTTGTAATTATTTTTGTAAACATTAAAAAACTAATTATATATATTATTAAACCGACTAAACTTATTGCATTTACCGAGAAGTTAACTGTGCTATTTTGAATCGCTATAGTTCCAGCGTTGTTCCCTAATTTCATTAATACAAGTCCACCTGTGGTTAATAGAATATATACTGCTATAAATAAATATTGAAACATGTTATTTTTCCCTCCGTGTATAATTGGTATTTATTATATCACTTATTTTAACATTTTTAAAGTCTTTTTCAAAATGTCGAGGCAAGTACGTTATTAGTTAATGCCTTAGCATTCACTCCATCTTATCCAAACATTGCAACAAAATCGCCATACGCACAGGAACTCCATTGTGTGCTTGTTTAAAAAATAATGCTCTGGGGTCATCATCTACATCTGTTGAAATCTCTTCATTTCTTGGCAATGGATGCAATAAAATTGTCTCTTTGGAAAATTTATCTAATACTTCTTTATTTATAATAAATTCTTCTCTGCCAGTACCGCCACCAAATCTTTCATATTGCGTTCGAGTATGATATAGCACGTCTACATCTGAAGGAATATCATCAAAATTTGAACAAACCGTATATGATACATTTTTTGACTTCATATAGTCAATGTATTTTTGAGGAAGAGCAAATTCTTTTTTGCTAAGACCATAAACAGATATATTATCATATAACGATATCAACTCTACCAAAGAATGTATTGTTCTTCCATATAATAAATCACCAAGTACTGCTAATTTAACATTGTCTATCCTTCCTTTTTGCTGTCTTATAGTATATAAATCTAATAAAGATTGTGTGGGATGTTCTTTTTTGCCAGCACCAGCATTAATAATTGGTACACTTGATACTTTTACTGCTCTTTCCGAAGAATCATCTTCATTATGTCTCATAACAATAGCATCACAATAACCAGAAATAACTTTTATTGTGTCTTCTAGGGTTTCTCCCTTTGCTGTGGAAGAATACGCCTTAGCATTTTCAGTAGAAACTATCGTTCCGCCTAGTCTTTGCACCGCAGATTCAAAAGAAAGTCTAGTTCTGGTACTTGGTTCATAAAATATAATTGAAACAAGATTCCCTACTAGACTTTCTGAATATTTTTTTGGATTTTCTACAATTTTATCTGTTAATTCAAATATTTCTTCTAAATTTTGTCTTGTGCATTGTTCGCAACTTATTAAGTGTTTCATAATGCTACCTTCCTTTCTTTTTCATAGATTACTACATGTGTCGATTTTTGTCAATAGTTGTAACAAAATATTAAGAGAGTATCGAAAAAATCGAATACTCTCTTCCACGGAATTTATTTTATAATATTTCCTCAAAAAATTCCCGTGTTTCAAAATAGCGTTGGACTTGAAGTATGAATCCTTCCCATCCACCATTTTGTCCACCAAGTAACCTTGATGGACAATTAGTGTCCATTCTCCAGTCTCTGTGTGTCTTGATGTTCCGAAGTGGAATAAGCCACTTCACCATCAAAGTTGCCGTCAACTTGGCCTGAATTGAAATCGCCTTATTAAAGTCTGTTCCTTCATTTACCAGTCTCTCTATTCCTATACTGGAATAGTTTCCTTCATCCGTTCTAGTATGACGAGCCACCTCTTCATCTGGAATAAAACGAATAATTTCTGAATCTGATACCAAATAATGGTATCCAACGTGTTTTCTCTCTGGCTCTGGCTTTTCCATGAGCCTAATGTAATAATTTAGATTAAACTCAGGAGGAGTTTTTCCAAGACCCAATGAACATTCATGTATTGTTATGTGCCTTGGAATCCTCTTCTGCCCTAGCTGGTTCGTTGCGCCTAGCGGTATTAACCGCTCAGTAAATTTCGCCTCCATGTTGTTCTCCTTGTTTATAAGTGTTAGCGTTTATATAAAAACTACATAAATATTATATTATAATTATGTAAGCTTGTCAAATGATTTTATAATACAAATCTTCTTATAAAGTATACCCCTCCGCCTAATGTTGCTATTGAAGCCGTAATTAATCCTAAATATGTTGGTGCATCTCCTGTTTTGATACTAATAATAACTTGTGCATAATCTTGATCATCTTCTTCAGGAACGTTGTTATTTGGCGTTGAATCCCTATCTGGCGTATTTGAATCATTATAATCTTTGCTTATTTGTGCTATATTTGTTTTTAGCCCAAAATTACTATCACTTTGAATCCATCTGAATGCTATTTGAATTGAGGCTGTATCCCCTGGTTGTAAAAGAGTATTTGCCAATTGATCTGTTACAACGTTTCCATCCCCATCCAACTGCCAATTTGGATTATCACTTTGTACAAACTTTAGTCCTGCTGGTATTGTATCTTTAACTTCTTTAGCATATCCTGCGATGTCTCCTTGATTTATAACTTGTATTGTATATACAAATGTTATATTTGTTGTATTAATTTTATTTCTATTTACATCTACTTTTAATACAGGGTCTTGGTTTGGTTTGGTTGAAGTGCTATTTCCTTGAACAGTTGTAGTTTTTCCGTCAACTGTCACATATGCTTTGCTTACCCATTTTAATAATGCTAAATCAAATTGCCCAACTGTTACATATTCCTTATCAATATCATCTTCCCCTGGTACTCCATTATCTGGTGTTGAATCTCTATCTGGTATGTTATAATCATTGTTGTCTTTTGAAATCTCTGCTGTATTAATTATAATCCTTTGATTTGGATCATTCGAAATAGCACTTTGATCTACCTTAAATGCTACTTCTACATCTCTATATGCAGGTGTTGTCATTGTATTTGGATCAAAAGCTGGTATTTGATTTTGCTCTCCTTGTGCTTTAGATAAATAATCTGTTCTTATACTACCATCTTCACCTAATTGCCATCTATATTGTTGATTTATTTCATTATCTGGCAAGAACACTAATCCCATTGGGACATCATCTTTTACTTCCTCCGCAAAACCTGCTACATTTCCTTCATTAAATACCCTTATCGTATATATAACTATATCATTATTTACAACGAAAAGTGGATCTTTTGGATGTGTATATGTTGCTGTTGTAGATGTTCCATTTATTAAATTTGTCGCATCAACTACTGGTGTTCTATCTATTGTTGGAGCCACTCCGTTTATTGATGTTATAAATTTTCTTAATGATAAATCAAAAACTTTTCCTGGTAATATCAATTGTTCATAATCATCATCATCTTCTTGATATTTACTATTGTCTGATGGTGGATTGTAGTTGTTTATATCTACATCTTTTGGTGTTGAATCTCTATCTGATACTCCATATGTGCTACTATTATCTGCTGTTATTTCTGCTATGTTTCTTAAACTT
>WRFS01000006.1 GCA_009778695.1 Oscillospiraceae bacterium | reverse complement strand
TTTGTTTTTTTGCTGCCTTTTTTGACAAAGCACCTCATTTCAAGCCTTTTATTCTGTCGAAATTTATTTTTAACTACTTTATACTCTTACCCTTACCTACATTTGCAACATCAAAATTTATTCAAAGAAAAAAGTCATTCTGAGTGTTTCTACAAAAACTTTCTTACGAAGAATCTAGATTCTTCGTAAGTACATCTCTGAAGTATGGCTCAGAATGACATTATAACTTTCAAAATTACACAATTTATACAATTATTTAATCTGCTTTTGCCCATATAATTATTCTATTTTTAGCATCATCTGTACAAGTGCTTAATGTTATTTCTGTTGCCCCTTGAGTATCCCTTATAAAGCTTGCATCTTCTGGTGCTGCTTGATATTTTTTATATATTGTATATGTAACAGTCTTGCCTGATGTATCAGTTATATATATTTTATCCCCAATAGATAATTTTGCATTATCTGAGAAAAATGTTCCATTTCTATAGTCGTGACCAACTATAACTGTATTCCCAGTCTTATTTAATCCTGGACCTGTTAATATTGCAACCGCTGTTTCCAATCCTTTTACTGATGCTTCACTTAACACAGGATATTTTATATTTGTCTTTGGTATTTCAATATATCCTACCATAGTAAAACCTTTATAATTTATTCCGTCTGTATTGCCATTACTTGTATTTATTATATTTCCAGTGTTTGAATCTGTTCCATCTCCAGCTGAGTTTTCATCATCAAAAACTATATTGGCGTACGGATTTATCGTTCCCCCACTAGTATTATCTCCTATTGCTACAAGATTATTATTTGAATTTGCACTTGTATTTGAATCTGTATTTACGTATACATTTTTAAATGCACCTATTCCATCATCTGCTGAATTATTTATATTCCACTTGTTTATTGTATCTACTGCAAAAAATATTAATAATCCAATTACTAATATTGCTATTACTATTAATAAGATTGTTAAGAATTTACCATATTTTTTATTCATATGTTCCTCCTCTTTCCCTTTTTTTATATTATAACATGTTTTTGACAAAATTTACAATAACCATTATTATTATATCATAGATTTACATAATATTCAATACAATTTGTCAAAATTTTACAAAATTTACAAAATTTCTAATTCCTTATTTAAATAAATCGAATATAAATATACAGCCTTTACTTTTTTCCCAGTTGCTTCCTCAAGAGCTTTTTTGTATAACCCCAACTGTTCCTTATATTTATTAATTATTAACTCTGCTTCAACTATATAATCCGTCTTATAATCTACAAGAACTAACTCATTGTCCTCTTCAAAATATAAATCAATTACCCCTTGCACTAGTATATTGCCAATATAAGTATAAACACATATTTCTTTAAATATATTATTGGATTTTTTGATTCGCTTTGCAAAGTCCGAATTAATAAATTCATATATTTTATTTATATCAATAGCTTCGTTCTCTTTTTTAGTAATAATTTCTTTTAAAACAAACCCTTCAATTTCCTGCTTTAAATTTTCTAAAGTATATTCCTTTTTGAAATCCAACTTTTGCAAAATTAAATGGGTAACTGTCCCAATTTCTGCTCTAGTAAGTGGCATCTCCCCTTGCAAAAACTTAGGTTTTTCTATTTCAACCGTATTGTTTAACGAAATTAGACTTTTATCAGGCACAGAATTTACAGCAACTTCTGGGTCCGCCACTACTACCATATTGTTAATTGCACTTACAGAAGTTTTACTTTGTATTTTTGTTAATAAAATATCTTTATACTCCCACAATAATAAATGATTTATCTCTTCCATTTGACTATCATCTATTTTTAAAGTATTCAACACTTCATACAAATCATGTTTTATTTTTACTTCTTCCTTAATATGAAACTTCTTATTTAGTTCTGTTATATTGAAAACTCTCCAATCCATAATCTTGCTCAAGTTTTCATTACAATTTAAATATATTAATTCAAGCCAATCTAAATAAGAACTACCATTTTTTAACAATAAATTATCAATTTTATTCCCTTTGTTTGCACTTAACAACGTCGCTTTTTGCTCTAGTTTTTCATTAACTTTGCTTGAAACACCTGTAATAATCAACTTTTCCTTACTTCTGGTTAATGCAACATATAAAACTCTCATCTCTTCTGATAGGCTGTCATTTTTTAACATTATTCTTACTGCTTCTTTTGCCAACGTATTATATTCAATTTTTCGCTCATTATTTATATATTTTGGACCCAACCCCAGACTTTCGTGTAGCAATATTGTTTCATCTAAATCACGTAAATTAAATTTTTTACCTACCCCAGCTAAAAACACTATAGGAAACTCTAGCCCCTTGCTTTTGTGTATACTCATTATTCTTATAACATTTTCATTCTCCCCAATTAACTTTGGAGCAGATAAATCGCTATTGCTTTTCTTTAAGTTATCCATAAACTTAATAAAATTAAACAATCCTTTAAAGCTAGCTTCTTCATACTGTTTCGCCTTTTCAAACAAAAATTTTAAGTTTGCTTGTCTTGCGTTACCGTTTGGCATTAAACAAACGTAGTTATAATACCCTGTTTCTAAATATATTTTCCATATAAATTCATTCAATGGAATGTGTTGATGTAACACTTGCCAATTTTTTAACTGTGTTAAAAAATTTTCTAATTTTTGCTTACACAAAGATGAATGTTCATATAAATCTGTATATTCCAACATTTTTTCATAAAACGTAATATTTTTTTTATTTAAGCCAATTTCTAACAACTCATTATCACTAAATCCGCCTATATTGCTTCTTAAAACAGAAACCATAGGAATATCTTGCATTGGATTATCTATTATTTTAAGTAAGTTTAACATTACTTCTATTTCTAAACTTTTAAAATAACTCTCTGACGAATCACTAAATACTGGCATATCTAAATTTAAAATTTCCTTTTCGTAAATAGGTGCATTTTCTTTTGTTGAACGTAGCAAAATTACTATATCCTTATATGTTGCTCTTCTGTAGCCTTTGTCCTTGTCGAAAATATAATAATTGCTATTTAATAATTCTTTTATTCTGTGAGCAACATATCTTGCCTCTAATTCAACCTTTTCTGGTTTTTCTAGAATGTCATTTTCTGGGCGGGCATGGTCGTCTGTCCCCATATCTTCTGGGTTGTCGGAGATACCAGCCCCTACATCTTCTCCGTCTTCCGGTCTTTGCCCTCCGACTTCTGTATCAATTATTTCTATACTTAGTTTACCAGCACAATTTGTCCTTTCGTTTGATGCAGGGAAATTTGCTGTGTAGTTTAAATATTCCTCCTTTGTGTAATTAATGTCGCCTAATTTTTTACTCATTATACTTTCAAACACAATATTTACAAAATCTACAACATTTTCCCTACTTCTAAAATTGTTAAACAATTGTATTTTCAAGCCTTCATCATTATTCGTATTTCTTTTAAGTCCATGCTCATCGTGCTCTTCCACTGTTCCTTGACTTTTTACATCTGTAACAATAAATTCTTCCTTAGTCTTATATTTCTCATACTTTTTAATAAACAATTCTGGTCTTGCTTGCCTAAATTTATATATACTTTGCTTTACATCCCCAACCATAAACATATTTTTACCATTTGAAACCGCACTTAAAATAGTCTCCTGTACCAAGTTGCTATCTTGATACTCATCTATTGCAATTTCTTTAAATTTATTCATGTAATTTTTAGCCACGTAGGTTGGAACATGAGCGTTTTCCTTTTGTTCAACTAATATTTTTAAAGCATAATGTTCAATATCGTTGAAATCTATAATGTTTTTTTCTTGTTTTTTTTCAGTATATTTTTCACCAAATTTAACCACTAAATCTTTTATTCTCATTAAATTTAAATACATGCTATAAATATCTTCGTTTGCTTCTTTCGAACTACAAATCATAAATCTGTCTCTAACTTTATTAAAACTCTTTTTTACAGTATCTCTTTTTTGTTTTGCCTCTTCTTTTAAGCTAGATACACATTTTTTATCAATTGGCCATTTTTGGAAATCTACTTTACTAAGAACTTCATATGCTTTATCCCATGAATTTAAAATGTCTCTAACTTCATCTAATTTAGAAACATCCGATAAAATACAATCATAAAATCTTAACAACTCACTGTCTTTTGCAAGTTGTTCTAATATAATTTTCAATTCAGTTATATTACTTTCTACATTTTCTGTAATTTCTTCTAGTAAAATCTTTCCCCAAACAGTAGTAGCAAAATCATTTTTTAAACTATTTTTTAAATTAAATTTTTCTACTTGGTTCTCTAACCATTCTTGCGGAAATGGATTGCTTTGTATATATTCATATATTTTAGAAATTAAATCCTTTAAGTTCCCATCTGTCCTATATGTAGCATAATTATTTATTAATTCCAAAAAATCTGGGTCTTGAGCTTCGTATAACTCTTCAAATAAGTCCTCCATTGCTTCTATTTTTAGCAATGCTAAATCAGAGCTATCTCCTACTTTAAAATTTGAAGATACCCCTATTTCAAAAAAATTATTCCTTATTACATCTAAACAAAATGAATGAATTGTACAAATACTAGCTCTATTTAAAAGGACAATTTGTCTTTGAAGATGTGCATTATTTGGGTCCTTGTCCAATTTATTATATATTGCCTCTAATACTCTCATTTTTATTTCAGAAGCAGCAGCATTAGTAAATGTAACTACTAATAATTTGTCTATATCTATTTTATCTCTAATTACTTTTTGTACTATTCTTTCAACCAAAACAGCAGTCTTACCACTACCCGCAGCTGCAGATACTAGTATATTTTTGTTTTTTTCTTCTATTGCCTGCAATTGATTTTTTGACCATTTTATTTCTGCCATCTTTTATTTTCCTAATTGTTTTCTTTTGGTAATGTTAATATTTTGCTTTCTCCTGTCTGGTGCCTTTCTTCTATTTTTATCTACTGCAATAGACTTGTTTTCAGTCCTTCTTTGTTTTTTTCTTCTTTCATCAAATATATCTCCATCATTATCAAACACTAACATATTTTTCACCTTCTTTTGTATTATTTTTGTTCTTTCTTATATTTTTGTTATACGTCTTCTCTTGAATTTTCTTTATTATTCTCGTCACTAGCAATTAATTCATTTCTTCCACGTTTAGACTTTTTAGGCTTTTGTGTTTTTATCTTATCACCATTCGAATTCTTTATCCTATCACTAAATGTTTTTTTAGATTCCCCTTCATTTACTCCCAGTGTTCCTTCTAAATATGCAATATATGAATCACTCTCTTTTTGCATTGTCGCAACTTCACCAATTCCTTGCTCGCTTAATTTTGGATTATCAGCATCACTCATCATAGTCCCAAACGCAAGCATACCTGTAAAAAACATTGCTTTCCCTAGGAATCCTGATTTTTTATTTTTCCCATTTCTATTTTCATTTCCTTTTTCTTTTTCTATTACTTCTACACTCATAATTACTCTTAAACTTTATTTTAAGAATTTCACCCCTTTTTTTGCTTAATTAAACAAATTTGTTTATATATTAACATAAAACTTGAAAAAAGTCAACTCATCTATATTGTTCTAATTTTTCTGCTGTCTTAGTTTTTCTTAATTTCCCCAATGCCTGGTTTTGCAGTTGTCTAGCACGTTCCCTTGTAAATCCAAGCTCGTTTCCAACTTCTTCTAATGTCATTGGTTCATCGTTACCTATTCCATATCTTAGCCTTAAAACTTTTGCTTCCCTTGAATCTAAAGTAAAAAAAAGTACCTGATTTATTTCTTCTGATAATTTATTATCAAATTCTTTTCGTTCTATAATTTGAGCCGGATTATTTTCTTCATCAGATGCTATAATATTATTTAAATCATTGCCTTCTTCCCTTTCTCCTGATGGTGTTTCTAAAGAAACCACATCACTAGTATTTGTAATTATTTGTAGAAGCTCCGTTACGTCTTCAACAGGCATACCTAACTTTTCTGATAATTGTTCTAAAGATGGATTTTCTCCTAACTTTTCAAATAATTCATTTGAAGCACGAATTACTTTCACTGTTTTCTTTTTTGTTACTGAGGGAACTCGTATGATTTTCTGTTTATCCAACTTGTAGTTATCAATCATCACTTTAATCCAAAATTTAACAAAGGTACTAAATTTATTACCTAGACTACTATCAAATAATTCAGCACCTCTTATAATGCCAATGATAGCTTCTTGATTTAAATCTTCAAATAACATCTTATTTGTATTATTGCGACTATTATATCCTCTTGGGAAATTTTCTATTACATTGTGTATAGCCAATCCAAGGTTATGTTCTACCAATGAATTCCTTGCCTCTATAAAATCTTTGGTAATTCCTACAAGTCTTCGTAGCAATTTAATCTTTTCTTCTTTATCAGGTGAATTTATACCTATTAATGTGTCTATTTCTGATTCAATATTTTCAATCTTTGAAATTTTTATTGCTAGCTCAATTTTTCTGTTTTCTTTTATCTCTTTACCATTCATTAATTCATTTATTATCTTTATAATATCTTTAGAATCTTTTTGAATTCTTTCCGATAACTCCGCTTCTTCCTTTCGAGTCAGTATTTTTCTTTCGCCGATTGTTAGCTGATTTTGAAGAAAATCCAATTATTTTATTAAGTGCTTCTAATGCCTCTGGTATATCTCTTTCACCCATTTGTTTTTCCTTTCATCTCTCACATTCCTCTTCTTCAATAAAGCCTTCTAATTTTCTTCTTCTGCTTGAATGCCTTAATCTATTTAATGCCTTTGCCTCTATCTGTCTAATACGTTCTCGACTAATAGCAAATTCTCCTAAATTACCAATTTCTTCTAGTGTCATTCCTGTACCATATTCTTCGCCTTCTACTAACCCATATCTTAACTTTATAATTCTTCGTTCTCTTGTCGGTAAAGTATCAAGCACCTCTTTCACTCTTTCTCGCAAAGCTCTCCTACTTGCAACTTCCTCTGGATCAACACTGTTTGTATCTGGTAGCATATCCTTTAAGTAGGCACTATCGCCATATTCTCTCTTATCTCTCCCTATGGGTGTCTCCAAAGAAATTGTACTAACATCCATAGCCACTTTAATTTTTTCCACATCTTTAATAGACATCCTTAATTCTTTTGCTATTTCTTCTGTTGTTGGTTTTCTTCCTAATCTTAGATATAAATCTCTTGTAGCATTATTAAAAACATCCATTGCTTCTTTCATATGAACAGGTATCCTTATAAGTTTTGCTTGATCCATTATTAATCTAGTTACAGCTTGCATAATCCACCATGCCGCATAAGTACTAAACTTATATCCTTTTTCATAATCAAATTTTTCTACTGCTCTTATCAATCCATAGTTACCTTGCTGAACTAAGTCTGCATACTCTACTCCCTTACCTTGATAATTTTTTGCAATTGATATAACTAACCTAACATTAGATTTCATTAGGTCATTTCTTGCTTCTATAAAATCTTTAGCAGACTTTTCAAGTAATTCTAATAACTGAACTTCTTCTTCTTTGGGTAATATGTGACCAACTCTTTGTATAATATTTTGTGCATTTTTAATTTCTCCAGCGACACTTTTAATTCTTCGAGTCCCTCTATCTGTCGCTTCAATTGACATATCATTTCCCATTAATTTATTTTCTGCATTTCTAATTTCTTTTGCAGCTGTTTTAATTTTCTTCCCTAAATTTGTTTCTTCGTCTCGAGACAACAATTTACCTCCTGTCTTATATACATCTTTTAAATATATATCTACAGGACTTCTCCCTTTATTGGAATCTTCATAACTTGGATTTTCACAATAAAGTTGTCCCAAATCTTTAAGTTTATCGTTCGTTGGTCCTCCGCCATCTATGTCCTCCGTTAGCTCTATGTCAGCTATGTCGTCCATTGGCTCTATGTCATCTAATCCATTATCTCCTAATTCTTCATCATGTCCTCCATCAACATGTTCATCTCTATCATCTGAGTAATCATTTTTGTCAAAAAATATTGCCTTAAATGCGAGTCGTAGTCCTGGTTTTCCTTCTCCTTTAATTGAATTATTTCCCCTTTTATTCATTACTTTTTCCTCTTTTTCACATTAAACTTCACTAAATATGTTAACATAAAAATAGGAAAAAGTCAATCCTAATTCATATAATCCCTTAACCTTTTGCTTCTACTTGGGTGTCTTAGCTTTCTTAATGCCTTTGCTTCTATCTGTCTAATACGTTCACGAGTAACCATAAACTCTCTACCAACTTCTTCTAATGTCCTCGATTTACCATCATCCAATCCAAATCTTAGCCTTAAAACTTTTGCCTCTCTTGGCGTTAACGTCCCCATAACTTCATTTAATTGTTCCTTCATCATCATATATGCCGCTGAATCATGTGGTGCTGGGCTATCTTCATCTGGTATAAAGTCTCCCAAATGGCTATCCTCTTCTTCACCAATTGGCGTTTCTAAAGAAACTGGGTCTTGTGCTATTTTTTGAATTTCCATCACTTTTTCAACAGGCATATCCAATTCTTTTGCTATCTCTTCTGGTAATGGTTCTCTTCCTAATTGTTGAAGCAAATGTCTTGAAGTACGAATTAATTTATTAATTGTTTCAACCATATGCACAGGAATCCTTATAGTTCTTGCTTGATCTGCAATAGCCCTAGTTATGGCTTGTCTAATCCACCATGTAGCATAAGTGCTAAACTTAAATCCTTTTGAATAATCGAATTTTTCTACAGCTTTAATTAGTCCCATATTGCCTTCTTGAATCAAATCTAAAAACATCATTCCTCTGCCAACATATTTTTTGGCAATACTTACAACTAGCCTTAAGTTAGCTTCTGATAACTCTCTTTTGGCATCTTCATCATTCTTTAAAATTCTTTGTGCTAATTCAGCTTCCTTTTCTGAAGTTAATAATTGAATTCGCCCAATTTCCCTCAAATACATCCTTACAGGGTCATCTACAGCAACAGAGTGATCTAAGGCAATTTCATTTATATCCTCTAATTCTATATCTTCTAACTCTTCTAGTGCTTCAATATCTGGCTCTTCAAATGAATCCTTTAATACGTCAACGCCATATTCTTCAAAAGCATCAAATACTTTGTCTATTTCCTCTGGATTAACTTCTCCTAACTCCGTTGCAAGTTCTCCATAAGTAATATTTCCCTTTTCTTTAGCTTTTTTTACAATATCCAACACTTTTTTTTCAGTTTTATTATTATCTTTGCTATCTTCTTCTAATTCTTCCTCTTCTAAATCTTCTACATCCTCTACATCATTTGCTTCGTCAAAAATATAGCTATCTATGTCTTCATTTAACTCTTCTTCACTAATGTCTTCAATATCTTCATCTTGTATTTCGTCTATTTTCTGAACTTCCTTTTCCTTTATTTTATCATTCACTTTTTTCTTTTTTTCCTTCGCCATTTTTATCGTCCCTTACCCCTAAAAGTTTTGCTTTACAAATACTTTTTGAGACCCCTTTCTTATTTATTTTCTGCTAATTTAATTATTGTTTTGTTTAATTCATTTTCTAATTTACTTACTTCTTCCCTGTTCAACCCTGTATCTTTTAACTTTTCTATGATTTCATTTCTATCATTTATTAATTTGTTTTGAGTATAGCCTTTAATTACATCGTTTACCATTTTGTCTACATCTGCTATTTCTTCTGTTACTGCCATAATTTCTGTCACTTTACTTATAACTTGTTCATCTTCAAATAAATTCAATATATCACTTATGTTTTGACTATTTTCTTCAAATTTATTATATAGTGTTTCCACAATAATTTTATTTATTTCAGATTTAAAATCTTCTGGCGAAATTATATCTTTAATTTTTTCATAAACTGAAAATTGTTCATTAATTAAAAGTTTTAACACTAAATCTTCTAGCTTATTATCTAAAGTTTTTACTTTGTTTTCTCTTTTTGAAACACTAACCTTTGGTAAATCCAGCACTTTAGCACCTTTGTTTTCACCATATTTTAGTTTGTTTATTTCTGCATATATTGCTTCTTTAGATATTTTATATTCGGTTGAAATTTTATCTATGTATACCTCTTGTTCAATATTGTTTTGCACCATTGAAAGGATTTTTGCAATTTCATTTAAAAATTTAATTCTATCTGTTAAATTGTCTGTTCGTACAGTTTGCCTCAACACCTTTACTTTAAATTCAACTAAAGAAATCGCCTCTTCTACTAACTTATTGAAACCCGCACTGCCATATTTTATTATGTACTCATCTGGATCTTTAGCAGCTTCTCCCATTTGTAAAATTCTAACGTCTAATCCTAAGTTTTGTAAAATTTCTAAACCTCTTATAGTAGCAGCTTGTCCTGCTCCATCTGAATCATATGCAATTATAACTTGTTCTGAATTTCTTAGCAGTCTCCCTTGTGCTTCTGTTAGTGCCGTACCTAAAGATGCAACAACGTTATCTACACCTCGTTGATATAGCGAAACCGCATCCATATAGCCTTCAACCATGATTATTTTTTTACTTTTACTATTCTTCGCTAAGTTTAGACCATATAGATTTCTGCCTTTATTGTATATTAAATTATCAGATGAATTGATATATTTTGGCAAACTATCGTCTAAAACTCTCCCACCAAATGCAATTACCCTTCCTCTAACGTCTAGTATCGGAAACATAAGCCTTTTTCTGAACCTGTCTATAAATTTACCTTGTTCATTTTTATTTACTAAACCTGATGCCAAAATTTCCTCTTCAGTAAATCCTTCATTATTCAGATGCTTATATAATTCATTTAAGTTTCCTGAATATCCAATTAAAAATGCTTTTAATGTTTTATTGTCAAGCTTTCTTTTTTTTACATATTCTTGAGCGATTTTTGCAGTAGGTTTATATAAGTTTTCATGATAAAAGTCTGCTGCTTTTTTGTTCATTTCATATATTTTTTGTTTAAGCTGTTGAGTACCATTATCCCCAAAATCGTTACTTGTGGGTAATATTATCCCTGACTTTTCTGCCATCATCTCTATAGTCTCTTTAAACCCAAGGTTCTCTATTTTTCCCACAAAACGAATAACGTCTCCTCCTACTCCGCAACCAAAACAATGAAAAATCTGGCGCTCTGGTGAAACAGAAAAAGATGGTGTATCTTCTTTATGAAATGGACACAATCCAAAATATCCTCTTCCACTTCTTTTTAAAGTTATGTATTGTGATACAGCATCTACTATGTCATTATGGTTCTTTATTTCGTCGATTATTTCATCACTATAAAAAGCCATTTTATAAACCTTCCCATGATTTATTAATAATATTCGACATATAATTTTAAAATCCTTCTCTGGATTTTTGACTTTTTGGTTATATTTTTGCTTGCATTATGTTAATAGGTATACTTTGATAAGATAAAAAAATTTTGTATCATCTAGCCAAATGATACAAAATTTTTCAACGCCGTTGTTGTGTACATTTTCTGACAATGCTATACAATCTTCTTAAATAATTCCTCTATTTCACTTACTATTTCTTTTGAATCATATTTAAAATCTTGTAAATTTTTTATTATTATATCTCTATATTCTTTATTGGTAAGTAATTCTATTATTTTGTTAGATATATTAATATATTCTTGTTCTGATTTTGGTAAATCAACTAATATACCGTCAACTCCATCTAATAGTTGTTCCCTATATCCACTAGTATTGCTTGCAATTATTGGAATTTTTAAGATTTTAGATTCTGTTACAACAAATCCCCATGCTTCATCTGGAGAAAAAAGTGCTGATAAATCTGCGTCTTTTAAATATTTATATGGATTATTTGTTTCTCCTAAAAATACGACATAATCTTCCAAGTTATGTTCAGATACTTGTTTTAATAATTTTTCGTAATATAGTTCATATTCTACTTCTTTGTTTACTCCTCCAATAAAATACCACTTAAAATTAAGCCCTTTTTCTTTTAAATATTTTGCCAAATCGATACATGTGCTTTGTCCTTTGGCTGGAGAGATTCTCCCTATTGTTAGAATTTTATATACAGAATTATCTAATTCATTTTGATTTACTTTACTTAGATTAATTACTTTTTCATAATCAAGTAAGGGCTGTATTACTTGTATTTTATTTTCTATATCTTTGTTTAATTGCAAAATACATTTTTTCATGTGTTGAGATACACATATTATTTTATTATATTTTAATAATATATTTGAGTTTTTTATAAATGGTAATGGATTTACATGTACCCATAAAACATAAGAATTAGCCAAAACATTATTAAATATTTCGTCATTATCATCCCATACTGCACTATTTATAGCAATATCGAACTTTTCTTTTTTTATATTATTTTCCATCACATTAACTAATTTAACATCCTTAGGAAATTCCTTCATAAATTCTATATTTGAGTTTTTACTCGCATATGCGACGGTTATGTTAAATTCTTTTAAATTCATTTGTTTTACTAAGTTTAACAAAGCAAGTTCTGTACCGCCTCTGTATATTGTATTTGAATAAAAGAGTATATTTATCATTGTTATTCCCTCCATAACTTTAATACACCCATATAATCGATGATTTTTTTATTGAAGTGCAATATTCCCAAATACTGATGCTGAAATATTTTCTTTTATTATAGTTTTTTCTAACACTTCATTTTCTTTTCGTATCTTTTCTTTTCTTAAATTATTAAAAATTTTATTCCACATCTTTTTAACTTGCATAAATTCATTATAATGATTGCGTACTTGTGAATTGTATGTATTTAATTCTTCCTTCATTTCATAAAAATCATTTATTTTTAATACCGAGCATATATCAGGTAAACTATTATTTAATTTTCTATAAACTTCATCTATACTTTTCGAATAATTTTTTCTATCAGTAACATATAATAATAATGGTTTATATCTCGTCCACCCTAAGCATGCCTTAAGAAATCTTTGTTTGACGACTTCATCTTCTGACTCTATTTTATATAATTTATTTGGAAATTTATTTTCTAAAATTGATGTGTATCGTAAAAAACCATCATGAAAACTGTATGTAGGTACTCTTAAAACCTTTTCTTCTTTTAAGCATGTCGCCAAAAATGTATCTTCACCCCTAGCATTTGGCGGATTATAAAAAGGATATGCTTTTTTTAATCTTTTAAGGTTTAAGCAAAGATTTGAACTCGCAATCCACTTTCCACCATTTAAAAACATTATTTCTATGGTTTTTTTATTATTTATAATTTCTAAGTCTCCATAAGTTACACCCTTGTTTTGCATTATTAAATTTTTCATTTTATCCCAATTTATAATATCGTTACTTATCGCTTCTATAAAATCTTTAAAAACATCTTCTTTTATTTCTTTTCCAATTTCAAAATATGGTATTGGCGAAATATACCCACAGTGATAGCCTGATGTTATGCTGCAGTTTTTAATATATTTTAAATGAGTAAGCAAATTTGATTGCTTTATCCATTCTATTTCACCATTTTCTTTTTTTACTGGCACTATCGGATATTCATCATCGTCTAAAAATAATAAATAATCCATATTGTTTTTTAACGCATAATAAAGAATGGAATTCCTAAGCTTTCCATATCCGTGTGTTCCAAATATTAATTTACTATCTTTATTTGGTATGTTTAATTTATTTTTACTATATTTTAATATTTCTTTTACTTCATTTTCTCCTATGAATGTTATGCTATTTAATCCTCTTTTTATTTCTTTTGGAACATTTAAAAATTCTTTTTCATCTATATTGTTATAAATTAAATCGTAAGCAATAAAAACATTAAGGCTAATATTAGGATTATTAGTTAGTCCGTTTTCTTCCCAATTTTTAAAATTATATTTAAGTACTTCAATAAAATTTTTTCTTCCAGTAGCAAATCCTATGCCTACTGTCATTTTCTCATTATCAAAGCCCATAATATACCCCCTTTTGTTATTTAGGCTTTATCTAAATACAACCATATAAAAAATTGATATAGATTTGTATTTTTTTATATCAAGATTTCATATGGTTGCTTCATTATTATTATTTTATTATTTTTTTATTATGCATCGTATGGAATGAATGTGCTAACAACGTTTGTTCCTAAATCTTCATTACTATTTCCTACATAATTTATGTATGACATATCAATTTTGCTGTCTACTAATTCTTCAACGGCATCTTTATCCATTTGATCTGCTAATACTATTTCGCTAACTAATATTTGTTTAGCGTTCAATAACATTTTTTTCTCTCCTGTTGACAAAGATCTGCTTTTTTGTTTATGGCTTAAATTCCTAACAATGTCCGCAACCTCGTATATATCTCCACTCTTCATGCGATCCATGTTGTTTCTGTACCTTTTATTCCAGTTCATTTCGGTTTCTGTCCTATTTTCCTCTAGTACTTTTATAACCTCACTCACTTTTTCTTTACCTATTATATCTCTTACCCCTATTTCTTGTGCCCTTGCTGTCGGTACCATAACTTTAACTTCCCCTGGCATATTTACAATATAGTAGTCTTGTTTTTCTCCTAAAACATCTTTTTCCTCTATCGATTCGATTATTCCTGCACCATGCATTGGATACACAATCTTATCGCCTACATTAAACATATGTATAACACCCCTCTCTGAAAACTCACATGTACCTATTATACTACAAATTTCCAAAAAAGTCAAAGGCTGGGAAAAAAGTTTTTTTTACATAGTTTTTTGCAAAATTATGTAAATCAGCATAACAAAACAATATAAGGTATTTTATGCTATTTTACTATCTTTAGCCATTTATAGTTAAATGTGTTATGTCCCCCATTATCTCCATGCTAGCTCTCCCTCCTATTGGAAATGTGATTGTTGGAGTGGTATGTCCAAAATCACAGCCACCAATTACTGGTATATTTTCTAGTTCTTTTTTAGACTTTATAATTCTCGTCCACTTTTCTTTTGTCATTTCACACGTAGCTTCTGCTCTTCCTAATACTATTCCTTTTATTTTATTTGCATTAGGTAAATGTAATAAGCTTTGCAAATTTCTATCGAATTCTAATTGAAACTTATTACCTGCCAAATCATCTTCTTCTAAAAATAATATTTTATTTTCTAAATTAGGCATATATTCTGTTCCTTGTAATAAATTCAATGTACAAAGATTTCCCCCTATAATTTCTCCTGAAGTCTTTCCTTCATTTATTGCAAACATACCATCATTTTTTATAAATATTCTGTTTTCTTGGTTTTTCCACCAAGCATCATTACTCCATGCCTTAGATGATTGTATTTCAACTTTTTTATCTTCCATAAGCATCTTTTTAAAGTATTCTAGTGTATATTCAAATCCTTTCTCCATGCCAAAGCTAGAATAATGTGGTCCAGAATATGTAACTAAGCCAGTCTTAGCATATATTGCATTGGATAATGCTGTTATATCAGAATATCCACAAAAAATTTTAGGATTTTCTTTTATCAAGTCATAATTAATATATTTTAATAACTGATTTGAATTGTATCCACCAATTACAGTTAGTATAGCTTTTACATTTTTATCTTCAAAAGCAGCATGTAAATCTTCTAGCCTTTTCTCTATTGGTGGACATTTATAGTCATCAGACTCATTAACATATTTGCTAAATGTAACTTTAAATTCAAGATTTTCAAGATTTTTCTTTGCAACTTCAGTTCTTTGTATATCTAAAATTTTCATACTTCTAGATGGTGCTATTATTCTAATTTCATCACCAATCTTTAATTTCTCTGGTATCATATAACCTCTCTTTTCATATAGTGAGTTCCTGTATTTCACTTTTATATTAAAACATTTAAATGCATTATCTGAAAATATTTTTCTTCTATTATTTTCTACAATTCCTCTTTGTTTGGTAAATACAATTCAGTTTTTTCTATTTTATCATAAAAGGTTTTTATTTTACACAAAATTTTTACAGACTCTTTGGATTCCATACATTACTCACTCGTTGAGCCAAATCCGCCAACTCTTTTACCTTCTGCCACATCATTATCCGCAAGAAAATATTTTTGAAAAATTCCTTGTCCTATACAATCGCCTTTTTTTATTTCTGTATCTTTGTCTGACATATTGTAAAATGCGAACATTATATGTCCATCATTATCTGGGTTTCCGTAATAATCGCTATCCACTATTCCAACACTATTGGCTAGAACCAGCCCTTTTTTACCAGGATTTGAGCTTCTGTTTACTAACATTAAAAATTCGTCGTTTTCAAAATATGATTTTATTCCTGTTTTTATTAATGTTGGTTTTCCTCCTGATATATGTACTGGTACAATTGTATCTTCCGCCGCTTCAAAATCGTATCCTGCTGAATTTTTTGTTTTTCTTACTGGTAAATTAATATTTTGATTTTCGAATCCTTTTGCTACTTCAAAACCTCTTTTTCTTTCCATCTTAAAATTCCTTTCCTTTCTTTAAAAATGTTATTATTTAATATCTTTAACCTAGAATATCCGCTTCTGGGTAGTTAGTATATATTTTTAAAAAACTCCTCCAAGCCTCCGGAGACTCCATGGGCCTCAAAGGGCTGTCGTTCGCTTTTTAAAAATATATACTAACTACCCAAAAGCTACTTTATCGAAAATTATTAATACTATAACATGTAATAATTTTACACTCTCTTTATTTCTTCATGCCTCTTAATTTTCTGTGTTGTTGTTTTAACAAATTCCTGCTCTGTTATTGCTAGTTCCTTCACATATTTATACGTTGGCATAGTCTTGTTAATTTCTTTTATTTTTTCCCAAAGAATCTTCTTTATTTCTTCTTCGCCTTCTACTCCATATTCTTCCTTTATTGCATCTTTGTCATAAACTACTTTCGCACATACTTTCAAATCGTCAGCTTTATCTTCTTTTCCATAAACAAATGATTCTTTCACTCCTGGAATTCTGTTTATTAAAGTTTCTATTTCTTCTGGAAAAATATTTTTTCCATTTTTTAGTACTATAACATTTTTTTGTCTTCCTTTAACAAAAATGTAACCTTCATCATCAATATATCCTAAATCTCCAGTATAGAACCAACCATCTTTAAAGACCTCTTTATTTGCTTTTTCGTTTTGATAATAACCAATCATTACACTGTCGCCTTTTACTATTATCTCACCCACGCCATTTTCACCTGGATTTGCAATCTTTACTTTCAAACTTGGAAGTGCCTTACCAACGCTTCCTACTTTTGTATATCCATCTTTCATAACCGCTACAACTGGCGATGTTTCTGTTAATCCATATCCCTGTATGGTTCTGATTCCAAAATCTGCAAGTCCTATTTCTACTTCTGTATCCACAGCAGCAGCTCCAACTACAGCAAGCTTAAGTGCTCCACCAAAATTTTCATGTATCTCTTTAAATAATTTTCTCCTTATATCTATTCCAAACTTTAGCAAAAATCTACTAATTTTTATTGCTTTTTTTACAGTTGAAGTCTTCCCTTGCTTTTCTATATTTTTCCATACCTTTTTATATACGTTTTCCATTACCGCCGGAACGGTTATAAGTACTGTTATTTGATACTCTTTTATATTATCTGCCATGTGCCTAATACCATCACAATATGCAACTGTAACTCCTCCATAAACTGAATGTAAAAAACTTGCCGTAGCCTCAAATGTATGATGTAGTGGTAAAAATGAAAGTACTCTATCTCCCTCTCCTATATAAACTGTCCTCCTTAAATCCATAACGTTTGTGCATAAATTTTTATGCGACAACATTACAGCCTTAGACATTGCAGTAGTTCCTGAAGTAAACAACATAATTCCCATCTCTTCCGCATTTATTTCAGCTTTAAGAAAATCATCATTTCCTACTTCTAATAACTTTTCACCTTCCTTTAACAATTCTTTTTGTGACAATATACCAGAATATTCCGTTTCAAAATCCATTGATATGAACTTTGAGACGTTATTATCTGCTTTTTTCCTTAAATTATTCATACATTCATCGTGATTCTTCGAATAAAATATTGCTTCCATTTCTGAACGTTTAACAAGGTTTTCAATTTCTATATCTGTTAAAGCATGATCCAATGGAACTACTACTCCTACGCCAGAAACAATGGCTAAATATGCCAAAGCCCATTCATACCTGTTTTCAGATATAATACCTATTCTTTTACCCTTTAACCCTAAATTTAGCAAAGCTGTTCCCAACTGATCCACTTGTTCCTTTAACTCCTTAAAAGTAATTTTATCAAAATTACCCGGAACAAGTGTCTTGAATATATATGCAGGTTCATCTGCATACATTTCTGCACTTTTATTTACCATATCCTTTATGTCTTTAATTTCATGTGGTTTATACTTATTTTTTTCCATAAAAACCTCCATGTCACAATCTTACTATATAACAGATTTTTTTGCAATGTTTTTTTGAAAATTTACTAATTAATGTGTTAACATTAAATGAATATATTTTATTTATTTTCAAAAAATAATTATATGAATCAAATTATTTATTATAAAGAACTTCAAGACAAAAAAATAAAACATTATAAATATATAGTATTCATTAACATGATTATTATTTTATTAATAATGCTTTATGTTATTTATAAAACATTTTTTGTCCCTTATAATAACATGACACACGATTTGTCACGGCTCATATACCGTAACCAAATTATCCACTAATACTACCAACTCCTCAATCGCCACAACGTATGAAGGTTCTATAATTATTGGATATATTGAAATTAAAACTATAAATATAAATTACCCTATCTTTGCCACTTATAGCGACTCATTACTTAAGACTTCTGTTTGTAAATTTGCTGGTCCTAATATAAATGAAGTTGGAAACCTTTGTATTTTAGGTCATAACTACTACAGCAATAAATTTTTTAGTAAAATTTACGAATTAAACATTGGCGATGAAATAACCCTTTATGATTTGCATAAAACTGCTTTTAATTATAAAGTATTTGATAAAAGTATAATAAATGCAAATGATTTAAACTGCCTAAATCAATCTACTGGTGGAATGAAGATTCTTACACTTATTACTTGTGCCAACACTTCTAATAATAGAACTATTATTAAAGCTATTGCATATTAAAATGTCATTCTGAACCTTGCTCCAAAGCCTTACCCATGAGGAATCTAATTTTTAATGTTTTAGATCCTTCGTAAGCTAATTCTACGAAGTAATTTTAGGATGACGTATTCAAAATATATCTTTATAATCTTTAATCTTTTTATATGAATATATTGTACTAATTAAAATTAAAACTATTGCTACAATTAAAATATTATTATTATTTACACCTGTATTGGGCAAAGTATATCCAGTGGTTGGATCTATTACGTCTATATGGCTAATATCATTGTTTGAATTCGGTATTTGCACAAGGCTTGCGTTAACTTTTGTAAAGTTTAACAGGCATAGTAAAACACATATCATTATTAAAATTACATTTTTTATTTTCATAGTAATCTCCTCATAAGTTTATTATTTTTCTTTTATTTAATTATTATACTATTAAATTTTTGCAATTTTAATAAAATCTTGTCGAACTTAAAAAATTTTTTTACACATTAAATCTAAATAAAACTACATCACCATCTTTCATTACATATTCTTTTCCTTCTGATCTTATCAACCCTTTTTCACGAGCCATTTGCATGCTTCCTTGTTCTATTAAATCTTTATAAGCAATGGTTTCTGCTTTAATAAATCCTCTTTCTATATCCGAATGTATTTTTCCTGCTGCTTCTGGTGCTTTGGTTCCTTCTTTTATTGTCCACGCCCTAGTTTCTTGTTCTCCAGAAGTTAAAAAAGAAATTAATCCCAACATCTTATAACTTGCTTTAATTAATTTATTTAATCCAGACTCTTCTAATCCCAAAGCATCTAGCATTTCCTTTTTGTCATTTTCACTTAAACTTGCTAGTTCTTCTTCAATTTTTACACATAATGGAATTACTTCTGTTTTTTCTGATTTTGCCAACTCTCTAACTGCTTGAATGTTGCTATCTCCTTCAGTATCGTTCATTTGTTTTTCAGAAATATTAGCAACATACAATGTTGGTTTTAATGTTAGCAAAAATGCATCTTTTAATATCTCTTTTTCTTCTTGATTTAAGTCCAAACTTCTAGCAGTTTTACCTTGTTCTAAACATTTTAAAACTTTTTCTGCTACATCTATTTCTTCCTGATATTTTTTATCTGATTTCAACATTTTTTTGGCACGCTCTATTTTTTTATTCATTGTATCAATGTCTGCAAAAATTAATTCTAGGTTAATTGTTTCTATATCTCTTATAGGATTAATATTCCCTTCTACATGAACTATATTTGGATTATCAAAGCATCTCACAACTTCTACAATACTATCAACTTCTCTTATATGCGACAAAAACTGGTTTCCAAGTCCTTCTCCTTTACTAGCTCCCCTTACAAGTCCTGCTATATCTACAAATTCAACTATTGCTGGTACTATTCTTTTTGAATTGTGCATTTTTGATAAAACATCTAGTCTTTCATCCGGAACTGAAACCACTCCTACATTTGGTTCTATTGTACAAAAGGGATAATTGGCACATTCTATTCCTGCATTTGTTATTGCGTTAAACATGGTACTTTTCCCTACATTTGGCAATCCTACTATTCCTATCTTCATTATTATTTAACCTCTCTTTCACGCCATTATTATAGCATACCCAAAACGCATTTGCAATTGACGTTAACAATTTAACACTTTTGCATAAAACTTCCGCCTCTGGAGTATAGTATATATTTTAAAAAGGCTCCTCCAAGCCTCCGGAGACTCCATGGGCCTCAAAGGGCTGTCGTTCACCTTTTTAAAATATATACTATACTCCAAAGGCTACTTTGCTGAAAACTGTTAATCAGTAACATTTTCGCAACACTGACCACTCATACTAATGCTTTTTTTAAAAAATTAGTATATAATTAGTTGAAAATTATTGAAAGGAATAAATTATAATATGGAATTAAAAAAAGCAATCGAGGATAGAAGAAGTATAAGAAAGTTTAAAACAGATGCGGTTTCAGATAATTTAATAGAAGAATTACTAAATAGTGCCATACTTGCTCCATCTCCTAAAAATAGGCAACCATGGAAAGTAAGTATATTAAAAGACGAAAAGAAAAATAAAATTGCGGACATGATGTTAGACTGGAGAGAAAAAAACAATGGGAAAATGACTATGAAAATGACTGCAAACGTTATTAAAGAAGCTCCTATACTACTTTTAGTGTATAGAGAAGGAAAAGGAGAAGAAAAAGATCATGAAATGGTATCAATTGGTGCTTTTATTGAGCATATATGTCTTGCAGCAACAGATATGAATTTAGGTTCTTTATGGATTGGCTATGTTTGTTATATTGAACAAGAAATTAATGAATATTTACATATCAGCAATTCCGAATTGGTATCAGCAGTTTCTATTGGATATCCCAACGAATATCCATCTAAAAGGCCTAGAAGAGAATTAAAAGATATATTGATTTAAAAAATTATTTAAAATTTAGGAGGAAGTTAACATGAAGATAAAAGGAATAAAAATTGGAAATAAAGTCTCAAAATATCCAATTATACAAGGTGGAATGGGTATAGGCGTATCAGCACATAATTTAGCAGGAGCGGTAGCAAAAAATGGAGGAATAGGAGTTATCGCCTCTGTGAATATCGGCTACAAAGAAAAAGATTTTTTAGAAGATCCATTAAAAGCAAATTTAAGGGCAATTGATAAAGAAATAGATCAAGCAAGAGAAATAGCAGGCAAGGATGGCATAATTGGTGTAAATATTATGGTTGCAATTCAACAATATTCTCAAATGGTAAAACAAGCTGTGAAAAAGGGTGTAGATTTAATTATATCAGGAGCTGGATTACCAAAAAATTTACCAGAATATGTAAAAAATACAAAAACAAAAATTGCACCTATTATTTCTTCTGCAAAAGGAGCGGAATTAATTATAAAATTATGGATGAAAAGATATAATTATGTCCCAGATATGATTGTAGTCGAAGGACCAGAAGCTGGTGGTCATTTAGGTTTTTCAGAAAAAGAATTAGATGAGACTAAGAGACCAAAACTAGAAAATATTATAGTAGAAGTAATTAAAGTAGTGAAAAATATAGAAAAAACTGTAAAGAAAAAAATTCCAGTAATTGCAGCAGGAGGAATCTTTTCTGGAAAAGATATTGCCAGGTTTTTAAAGTTAGGAGCAAGCGGCGTTCAAATGGCCACAAGATTTGTAACAACAAAAGAGTGTGATGCAAGTGATGAGTTTAAAAAGGCATATATAGAATCAACAAAAGAAGATATAAAAATTATTAAAAGTCCAGTAGGCATGCCAGGAAGAGCAATACGAAACAATTTTATTAAGAAAGTGGAAAATGAGAGAGTAAAATCAAAACACTGTGTTTCTTGTATTATACCATGTAATCCCCGCGAAACTCCATATTGTATTTCAGATGCATTAATAAATGCTGTCAAAGGAAATACAGCGGAAGGATTGGTGTTTTGTGGAAGCAATGTAGACAAAGTAAAAGAACTTGTAACAGTTAAAGAATTGATGAATGAATTGGTAGGAGAAATGCAAGTAGCTATGGCATAATTTTACGTTTATTAAAGGTATGAAAAATAATAGTGAAAAAGCTATGTAGAGGACTAGACAATTTATGAATTTCGTTATAAAATATGGAAGTGATTATTTATTGCTCTCATAGCTCAGTAGGTAGAGCACAACCATGGTAAGGTTGGGGTCAGCAGTTCGATTCTGCTTGAGAGCTCCAATTTAAGACAGCTTACGAACCATTATGGATTCGTAGGCTGTTTTTAACTCCCGTACAAATTCAAATTATTAGAAAATCCCAATCCCTCTTTTGAAAAAACTTTTTAAAAAATTTTCATCTGTTCGCTTGATTTTTTTTATACTATATAATAATATATGTGCATACGATGCGTAAAAAGGAAATGAGGTGTACTAATGGAGAAATTAAATATAAATAATAGAAGATATTTAGGAAGTAAAAACAAGTTAGTTAGTTTTATAAAAGAGATAGTAGAAAATAATTGTGGCGAATACGAATCTTTTTTAGATTTGTTTGGTGGTACAGGAGTTATAGCAAATGCATTTAATAACAATGAAATCCAAGTATATGTGAATGATATTTTGAAATCAAATTATTGTTCATACAATACTTGGTTTGGAAGCGAAAAAATTGACACGTTAAAAATAGAAATGATGATAGAAAAATATAACAATATAAACTTAAAAAATGATAACTATTTCTCTATAAATTTTGGAGACATGTACTTTAGTAAAAACGATGCAAAACAAATCGGATTTATTAGAGAGGATATTAAAAAAAAATATAAGAACAAAGAATTAAATAAAAGAGAAAGAGATGCACTAATTACTTCCCTTCTATATTCTGCTGATAGAATTGCAAACACAGTTGGACACTATGATGCATATAGAAAAAACATTCCATTGAAAGACTGTTTTAAAATGTATAAATTAGACATAGAGAATAATGAAAATAGTAAAAATAAAATTTATAATATGGATTCAAATAAACTTGTAAAAGAAATACAAACAGATATTGTATATATAGACCCTCCATACAATTCAAGACAATATTCAGATGCATATCATCTATTAGAGAATTTAGCCGAATGGAAAAAACCAGAAGTATATGGTGTCGCAAGAAAAATGGATAGGAGTAAAATAAAAAGCCATTATTGTACTTCAAAAGCCGTAAAATCCTTTAAAAACTTAATAGAAGATATAAATGCAAAATATATATTGGTTTCATATAATAATATGGGTAATAAAGGAGCAGGAAGGTCTCAAGCCAAAATATCTGATAGGGAAATTTTGGAAATATTAGAGGCAAAAGGAAAGGTAAAAACATTTGAAACAGACTATAATTATTATACAACAGGTAAAACAGATATAGATGAACACAAAGAAAGAGTTTTTCTATGCGAGGTTGGGAAAAAAGAAAAGAAATATGAACTTTTCATTGCTGAAGAAAGCACATTTTATGGCAATGTAAAGTCCCCAATAAATTATACGGGTGGTAAATATAAGTTACTGAATCAATTGATACCAGAGTTTCCAATGCAAATAAATACATTTGTAGATGTTTTTTGTGGAGGGTTTAATGTAGGTAGTAATGTATCTTGTAATAAGGTTATAGCAATTGATAATAATAAACCACTGATTAGATTGTTAGAAATGTTCAATTCTAAACGATATTTTGAAATAATATCTCAAATAGAGAAAATAATTAAAAAATATGATTTAAGTAATACATATGAATATGGATATACCTATTATGGATGTAATAGTGATTCTGGTCTTGGAAGTTATAATAAAGACAGGTTTGTAAATTTAAGAAAGGCATACAATGGATGTACCTCTGATACAGAAGAAAAAGACTATATGTTTTTGGCATTAATAATATATTGTTTTAATAATCAAATTAGATTTAATGGCAAAAATGAATTTAACTCCCCAGTAGGGAAAAGAGACTTTAATAATTCTATTAGAAATAATATTAAGAATTTTTGTGAAAGGATACAAAATCAAGAAATACAGTTTATAGCAAAAGACTTTGAAAATATGAAAGAAAA
Organism: Oscillospiraceae bacterium; assembly: GCA_009778695.1. GTDB lineage: Bacteria > Bacillota > Clostridia > TANB77 > CAG-508 > WRFS01. The sequence continues at coordinate 51,834 of WRFS01000006.1, read as the reverse complement.
CTTACAAGATGACATGTTTTTCTACTTCGATCCACCATATTTTTTAGGGCAAGCTACATATAATGAAAATAATGGTTGGAATGTAGAAAAGGAAATGAAATTGTTAGATTTTATAAAGCATATAGATAACAACGGTAATAAATTTGCACTTTCAAATGTTATAGAACACAAAGGAATGAAAAATAATATTTTAATAGATTTCGTCATAGAGAATAATTATAACATACGAAATTTAACTTATAATTATAATAATTCAAGTTATCATAAAAAAGACAGAGAGTCATTAACAAAAGAGGTATTAATCACAAATTACTAGCAAAAAATGTAAAAAAATGTTATACTATTACTAAATTTGGAGGGTTGATAGTGTGAGCAAACAAATGTGGAGTATGGCAACTGCTGTAAGAAATCCTAATAGAATAGATGGTTTCTTAAATGTACTAGAAAAGATGAAAGGTAAAGAATGGAGCAAGCAAACACAAGAAGAGTATTATATAAAGTTAATACAAGATAGAGTTGTTCGTCCAGAGAATAAAAACCTAAACGATATACAAATAAAATTATTAGATAATATTGTTTATGAAATGACATACGAAGAAGCAAAAGATATATTCGTATCTAAACAATATGTGGATAGAAGTATTAGAGGTAGAATAGCGTATAAACCATTAGAAAAGCTTGGGTTGGCCTTTATAATCGATAGGAAGATTGTAATAACTGATACGGGATATAATTTATTAAATGGGATACTTGACTTGGGGGATATTTGTTTTAAAAGCCTATTAAAATGGCAATATCCCAATAGTATAGATAGTGAATTCAGAGAAGGTTATAATATAAAGCCTTTTGTAGCAGTATTGCATTTAATAAATCAAATTAATACACTGTGTAAACAAAATAACATGATAGTCAAAGGTATATCAAAGGAAGAACTAGGTATTTTTGCTCTAAGTTTAACTGACTATAAAGATATTGGAAAGACTGCCGGTATATTATTAGAATTTAGAAAGAAATGTGAGGAATTTTTACCGTATAGTGAAGAAAGAAAAAGTTTTATAGAAAATTATCGTAGTAACTATTTGCAAGATTTTAGTAATGCAACAATAGAAAATATAAGGGACTATACAGATAATATTATTAGATATTTCAGATTAACAAGATATTTGTATATTAGAGGTGCTGGCTACTACATAGATATTGAACCAAGAAGAATGAAAGAAATTTCAATGTTATTAAGTAAAGACAATGCTTCTGCACTTGAAATGGATAGAAATGCATATATTGATTACTTATCAGATTATAATATACCTATGTTGCCATGGGAAACTAAAGAAGTGCTTATAAGCATTGCAACAGATATAGAAAATGAGTTAAAAACTAAAGAAGATATATTTAGTAATTACATTTCTGTAGAATATAAGATGAAAGAGTCCTTGAATACAGAAGAGCTAAAGGATTATATTAGTTATTTAAGAAGAATGCGTACATCAGTTAATAATCTGGAAATAAAACAGGATTATAGCGAATATGCAAAAATAGATGAAGCGATATATGAAATTAAAAATATCTTTGATACAAAAGGTAAAGCAAGTATTGAGTTAGAAAAATGGACAAACATTGCATTAAATATTATTAACGACGCAAGATTAATAAAACCAAATTATCCAGTTGGAGATGATAATGAACCAACATTCACAGCACCATCAAATGTACCAGATATAGAATGTTACTATGACAGTTTTGTATCTATTTGTGAAGTAACAATGCTTACAAACAGAGCACAATGGTATAATGAGGGACAACCAGTACAAAGACATTTAAGAGATTTTGAAAACATTCAGAATACAGAAGAAGTATATTGCCTGTTTATAGCACCACGTTTACATAGAGATACAATAAATACATTTTGGACTGCTAATAAATATGAGTATGAAGGCAAAAAACAAAAAATAGTTCCAATGAATTCAACACAATTAATTGCAATACTAGAATATATAAAAGAACTAAAAATACAAGGAAAAACATTTACAAATGATATGTTAAAACTGCTATATGATAATATTATAAGCCAAATTGACAAAGTAGCAGATTCTAATGAATGGATTAGTAATATAAGTAACTGTATAGAAGAATGGAAAAAAACAGCATAAATGTAATAATATATATACTTTGATAAGGAGAAATCAATGCAACTTAAAGATTTAAATAAAGTGACTATAATAGGAGAAAAAAGCCAATTAAATAACACAACTTTAGAATTATTTAAAAAACTTAACAATGATGAAGTTCAACGTATCTGTAATATATATGGTAAAAACGGAACAGGGAAGACTACTATTTCAAAAGCAATAAATAATGTATTAGATGAAGTAGCAGTAACATTTTATAACTTTGAAAATACAGAATTAACTAAAGAAGATGATGATAAAATTTATTTATATGATGAAGATTTTATTGATAAGAATATAAAAATAAGTGATAATGGTATAAAAACCATTGTAATGTTTGGAGAACAAAAGGAAATAGATGATAAAATCACTAAATTAACAGAAGAAAATAAAACTAAGATTAAAGTTGAAGAACAAATGGAGAAAGAACTAGAGAAATATAGAGATGTAAATAATGTGCTTTCACCATTAAAGTATCAAAAGCAAATAGATGATATTTTAAAAAATAAATCTGGATGGGCAAACAGGGATAAAGATATTAAAGGAAACATGAGAGCAACTACATTACCGGATAATATACAAATAGATATAAATAATGCAAAGGAAGAGAAGATTGCCGAAGAAGAATTAAGTAAAAGTTTTATTGACTTACTAGATGTGTTTAGTAAAGTTGATGATAAAAGTACTAAAATGAATAATAGTTTTGAAAAAATGAATAAATTTAAAGAGTTGTATGAAAATGTTAAAGGATTATTAGAAAAAAAAATAGACAAGGCTGAATTAACAGAAAGGGAGACTAAAATTTTAGAAAAAATAGAATCAGATGGAATAAAATTTTATGAAAATGTTAAAGCAGACTTTTCTAATAATGGAGATAGTATTTGTCCTTATTGCTTACAAATAGTAAAAAAATCTTACAAAGAAGAAGTTGTTAAAAGTATAGATAAACTCTTAAGTGAAGAAGTTGAAATACATAAAAAAGATTTAGAAGAAATAAAAACTAAGTTTAGTAGTATAGAAGAAACTAGTGAAGAACCACATATATTAGATGAAAAACAATTTTTGGAGTTAAACAATAAAATTAGTAAAATAAATGAAGAACTAAATAAAGTAACTGAGAAGATAGACCTAAAGGTGAATAATATTTATAATCCAATAATAGATTTCGAATCAAATATCATAACTCTTGAGGGTGAATACAATAATATTATAGAAAAATTAGAAAAGAAAAGAAAAGAATTTAATAAGGCTATAGATGAAAAAAATGAAAACAAACTAAAATTAGAAAATCTAAATTTACAGATTGCTTGGTATGAAATCAAAGAACCATATAACAATTTAAGTCAGCAATTAGGAAAACAGAAACAATTAGAGAAAGATATAGCAAAAGTAAAGCAAGAAATAGAAAATAATAGTTTTCAAATAAGCACCCTTAAAAGTGAACAAAAAAATGTAAAAATTGCTATTGGGAAAATGAATAAGTATTTAGAATATGTTTTTTTGGCAAAAGACAGATTAAAAATAGAGTATAATGATAAATATGAAGTATATCAAATTAAAGTAAATAATAAAGATATAAAACCTAAAAATTTATCTGTTGGAGAAAGAAATGTTATTTCACTTTGTTATTTTTTTATAACAATACTTGAGAATACAAATGAGGATGAGGAGTTTAAATCCCCATGTTTAATCATATTAGACGACCCTATTTCAAGTTTGGATTCAGAAAATAAAATTGGGATTTATAGTTTTTTAAGAATGGTATTTGAAAAAATACTAAAAAATAACAATGAAAGCAAAATTATAAATTTAACTCATAGTTTAGAAGTTATGTTTAATTTAGAGAAGATTAGCTCTGATATTAATAGTAAATATGCTTTATATGAGCTGTATAATAATATATTTAAAGACTTTGGATTTAAGAAAAGAAATGAATATAAGAAAATGTTAGAAGACATATATATTTATGCTAATGAAGATGAAGAAACAGACTACTTAGATAATACAATCGGAAATACTATGCGTAAAACATTAGAAGCCTATGCAACATTTAATTACAATAAAAGTATTGAGGAACTCACTAACTGTGATGATATATTAGCGAAGATTGAAGGTAAAAATCAAAAAGAATATTTTTCTAATTTTATGTATAGATTAGTGCTTCATGGAGAGAGCCATTCATATGATAGTACAAGGAATTTAGATTTTTATGATTTCATATCGAAAGATGAAAAAGTAAAGACTGCAAAAAGCATCCTTATTTTATTATATTTATTAGATTCTACACATTTAAATACATACTTTAATAATAATGATAAAGTAAAGAATATAATAAATTGGCAAACAGGATTAATGTCAAAAAATAAAGATTAGGAATATTAAAATTTTTTATACTCCCATTGCAATTATTATACATAACATCAATAATAATTGCAATGGGAGTACAGAAAATTTTTGTAAATATTTACATAGCCTCATCTGTATTTGAATTTAATTTCCTAATTTGATTAGCATTTTTACTAGATACTACATTTTCTCCTGTTTGTTTTTCCAGTTCTTTTCTAGCATTTTTAGCAATAGTAGCACCATCTATTACTGTTTTTGTATTTTCTGTTATACCCTTTGGATTACGCTTTTTTGCTATCTCTGTTGAAGATGTTTCTGCAAGCATATTTAAAACCATTTCCATATTTGTCATATTATCTCGCAAATTTTCTTTTTTTAGCCCTTTTAATTGCTTATAATCTTTAATACTGTAACCGCTCCAAACACTAGTTAAAATATTTGTAAGTACTGCAAAATCTTTACTTGCATTTATTCCACCACGTTTTAACTCATCTGTAAACTCTTTTCTTGCGTCTATTGTTTTTAATCTTTGATTTTTCCATCTTTTGCCAACATTTTCAACTCTCGACAAATTGTCGATAGTTCAATTCTTGATTCTTCACTAACCCTTAATTTTAATTTATACCAATAATCGCTTGGGTCTTTACTATCAGTTAAAGCAAAAATAATATCAATAACAGAAAAATACCATTTTTCTTCGTCTTTGTCCCAATGTACACGTATATTCTTATCTTCAAATATTTTAAAGTATCACTTCTGATACTCTAAAATAATCTTATTAGTTATCTATTTGTAACTTTTTTCTATACTCCAAACATCAAAAATTCGCCATCAATTTAAGCATCAACCAATCGTACATTCTATCACTTAATAATCTCTTAGATATACGACCGATTCTTGCTAAATTCCCTACCATATACCTAGTTTTAGGTCTCTTTTTACTTGTGGCTTTAACTATAATATTGGCAACTTTAGAAACTGGTAACCCTGGAAACAACCCTTTACCATCAGATGTTTTCTTAAGAGTTGTATTGTTAGCCATTACCCTTGGTCTATATGGGCTTTCATCATTCGTTGCTTTATTGGCATAACTCATCGCTATATCAAAAAATGCTGTTTTAACGTAAAATGGCTCTATTAAAACCACGTCTACTCCAAATTCTTTTGTTTCCATTCTTAGGCAATCGGATAACCCCTCCACTGCAAATTTTGAAGCATGATACCAACCACCCATTGGACTATGAACTTTCCCCCCTATTGAAGATACATTTATTATTCTTCCTTGACTTCGTCTTCTCATATATGGCAACACTAAATTAGCCATTCTAGCTAACCCAAATAAATTAACTTCAAATTCATATTTTGCATCTTCTAAATTGACTCCCTCTATTGGTCCATAGCAACCAAAGCCTGCATTATTAATTAATACATCTATTTTCCCTTGTTCATTAATTATTTTATCTATACAATTTTTACAATCTAGCTCTTTTGAAACATCCACCTTCATTATATTAGCACCTAACCTTGTTAAGTCATCCATTAATTCCACTCTTCTTGCCACACAATATACAATATGCTCTTGTTTAATTAATTTTTTTGACGTTTCCTTCCCTATCCCAGACGACGCACCCGTCACTAAAATTACCTTTTTATCCACTATACTTCCCCCAAGTTTAAAGTTTTCTCCTCGAGCAGGCATGAAAAACCACCTCTACACAAACAACACCTATCTCCACTCGCACTATTTTATGTGCTCATGATATTAAATCTTTATACTATCTTTAATAGTATTAAATTTTACGTCTCCTATTCCAGATACATTTTTAATATCTTCAATACTTTTAAATTTTCCATTTGAATTTCTGTAATCTATAATTTTTTGAGCAGTTGAAGGTCCTATCCCAGATAAAGTTTCTAGTTCTGTTTGTGTTGCTGTATTTATATTTACTATACTTTCTTTCGATGCATCATCTATCACACTTGGTCCTTCTATTTTTGCTCCGCTCGAATTTGTTATATATTCCGTTTCATTCTGTTCTATTTCTTCTTTAGCTTTTTTAGTTTCTTCAATACTCGGAATGTATATTTTTTGACCATCTTCTACTTTGTAAGCTAAATTAATATCTTCTATACTACCATTTTCAGTTAATCCGCCTGCTAAATTAATCAAATCTATTATCCTGCTATTTTCATCCACTTCAAAAACACCAGGATTTTGAACTTCACCTGCAATGTGTACAAATATTTTATTTCCAATTTCGTTCGTAGAATCCCCGCTACTTGCTTGCTGAACGGCATTATCTCCAACATCATTTAAGTATAAATTATCATATCCTGAATATATTGTACTAGTAGTATTTTTTTTAAAAACGTAAATAATAACAACTATAATTAGTATAGCCGCTAATGCTCCTAATATTATTTTTTGCTTGTTATTAAAATTTTCCATAAAACCTCCTAAAAAATTTTTAAATAATTGTTGTAATTTGTCAAAAAATGCAATATAATATTCTAAAATGTTAAAGGTGATATATATATGTTCAAAAAACGATTTCTATTAAGTCTTATATTTATATTTTTTTGTTTGAGTGTGATTTTTAGCAACTCAATTTATGCTGCCGATCCATCCACTTTAAAAATCAGCTCACCATCCGTTTTGGTAATAGAACGAAAAACTGGTAATATTATTTATGAAAAAAGTGCAGACACAACAAGATACCCCGCTAGCTTAACTAAAATCATGACAGGAATTATAGTGATAGAAAACTCAAATTTAAATGATGTTGTAAAAATGACCTATGATGAAGTTACAAGTGTTCCTAGCGGATATTCTAATGCTGGATTAAAAGTTGATGAAGAATTAACTGTTGAGCAATTATTACATTTGTTACTACTTTGTTCTGCAAGTGATGCAGCATATGCATTGGCAGATCATGTTGCTGGTTCAATTCCAAACTTTGTATCCATGATGAATGCAAAAGCAAAAGAACTCGGATGTACAAATACTAACTTTGTTAGTCCAGATGGAGTACAAAACGCAAAACACATCACCACAGCAACGGATTTAGCAAAAATTGCAAATTATGCAATGAACAATGAAACATTTAGAAGTATAGTTTCAAAATCTTCATACATTATTTACCCTACAAATAAGACAAGTACCGAAAGACTTTTTAAAAACACTAATTCTTTATTAGATAAAAATTCTACTTATTATTATTCAAATGCAATTGGCATAAAAACAGGATTTACAACGCCTGCTGGTAATTGCTTAGTTGCTTGTGCAAAACAGGATAATTTAGAATTTATAGTTGTAATTTTAGGTGCCACACAAACCGCTAGCGGTTTAAGTGAAAGGTTTTTAGATGCAAAAACCTTGTTTGGTTATGCTTTTGGAAATTATACTTATTCAGATATAGAAAAAGCCAATGATGTTGTAACCACTACAACGATTAAAGGTGCTACAAACAAAACAAAGAATTTAGAATTAAAACTTGAATCCTCTATAACTGCATTTGTTGATAAAAAAGAGTTGGCTACAGGTACGTATTTTCAGCCAAATATAACTCTTAACGAAAATTTAAAAGCTCCTATTTCAAATGGAACAGTTGTAGGAACAGCAACTTATAATATTGATGGCGTAAATTATACTTCAAATCTTTTAGCTTCAAAAGATGTGAAAAAATCTTACGCCTCAATTATCGTTACTTTAATAATAATCTTTATCGTTTTAATTGCTATATATGTATATATTGACAATCAAAAAAATAGAAAAAAGAAAAATCATAGAATCGACAAATTGGCAAATAAATATATAATTTCTAAAGAATTGGAATGATGTACATTATAATTAATTTCTGGGCGCAATCATGCGCCCCTACATTTAATAATCTTGTCCAATCACTATTGTAAAATCTGCACCACTTGAACTGCTTGTTTCTGTGGTTAATTCTCCTAATCCCACTATTGTTTGTAAATTGTTTGATGTTTTATCGTCTTTATTAGTGTTATTTGTTATTGTGGTTTTACTGGTTGAACTAGTAGTACCAGTTTTTACAACAGTATAACCATTATCAACTAGCTTATTTTTTAAATTCGTTAATGTATTAGTATTGCTCGTTCCATTTAAAATTTGTACTTTTATTCCTTGACCAACAAGTTGAGTTGTTTGTGCAGGTGCAGATGTATCCACTGTATTATTATCTGAACTGCCAGTAGTTTGTGGTTCATCCGAAAATAATTTACTTACTACTTCTTTAGATTTAGCTTTGTCCTGAATTACAAATGAATAGCCATTACAAGTTTCTGCTACTCCTGGTAACTCATCTGTCTTTAAATTATCACTATTATAATCAACTAGAGATGGAATATAATCCTTAAAATCAGTCATTGTCATATTTGTTTTTATATATTTGTATGCTAAATCCATTAATTGACCTATTTTAAATACGTTTTGAGGCTTTAGAGTTTGTTTAGCCACTGCCTTTAAAAAATCTCTTTGTGTTTTTGTTCTTCCAAAATCTTGTATTCCATAATCTCCTGGATATGTTGTTCCATCTGAATTATGCCTAAATCTTACTAACTGCTCTGCTTTATCTCCATTTAATAATTGATAACCTTTTGTAAGCCTAATATATAAACCTTGATTTTTATCTGTATAATTCATATTAATTGGAACATCAAACCATACTCCACCAATTAAGTCTACTAGGTCTCTAAGACCAGCTGTATCTACTAAAATATAATTTGTAACTGGAATTCCAGTTAATTCGCTAACTTTTGCAACTGTTTTTTCTGGATAGTCATATTGGCAAAGTGCATTAATTTTATCATATGGAGTAGCAGTGGCTTTTGAAGTTCCTATAAATGTATCTCTCGGTATAGATAATAAGCTTGCTGTCTGATTTTTAGGATCATATTTTACAAGCATAATTGTATCTGTTAAGTTTTGACTTTCACCTAATAATACAACATATACAGGAGGAAGATTTTTTACTACCTCTTGATTTGTTCCTAATATTGTTGCTGTTAAACCACTTAATCCTCCACCATTTTTTTGAACTTTGTATGCAAATACGCCTCCGCATATAAGTATGAGTATAAGTAACACTAAAAAGAATCTGGCAAAAAATTTTCCTATTTTACTTTTTTTCTTTTTCCCTTTTTGTACATTTCTTTTGTCTTTCTTTCTTTCAATATTATTTTCTATTTCATTATTTTTATTATTATTCACTACTTCTCACAAACTCCATTCCTTTATTTCATTTTTATCTTATAAAAATTCCCTTTCCCAATTTGGATAATCGAATCATTTTTTAGCTTTAAATCCCTAAAATCTATTATTTTTTCATTATCTACTTTTACTGCACCTTGTAAAAATAATCTTTTTATCTCGCCCTTTGAAGCATATTTCCCAGATAATAAAATTTTATCTAATAATTCATTTACATTATTAGCATCTTCAATCACTATTTCTGCTACATCTTCTGGAGCAACCTGCATTTGAAACGCTGATTTGAAATGTTCTTCTGCTTTATTTGCTAGTTCTTCTGAATGATATAGCCTTGTAATTTCCTTTGCTAATTCCATTTTTACATTTTTTGGATTTTCTCCTGATGATAACCTTCTTTGTATTTCAGTAATTTGGTCAGGATGCACATCTGTACACAATTCATAGTACCTAATAATCATTTCATCTTGAATTTTCATGATTTTTTCATACATTGTATTTGCATCCTCATTAATTCCGATATAGTTCCCCAAGCTCTTACTCATCTTTTCTACACCATCTAACCCCTCAAGTAATGGCATAAACAATGTTATTTGAGGGTCTTGTCCATAATCTCGTTGAATATTTCTTCCCATTAAAATGTTAAATGTTTGGTCTGTTCCACCAAGTTCAATATCCGCTTTAAGTACAACAGAATCATATGCTTGCATTAACGGATAAAAAAACTCATGTACAGATATTGGCTGCCCTGCTTCATACCTTTTTTTGAAATCGTCCCTTTCCAATATTCTTGCTACTGTGCATTTTGCAGAAAGTTCTATTATTTCTTTAAATGTCAATGGCGATAACCATTCGCTGTTATATCTTAATGTTGTTTTGCTCTCGTCTAAAATTTTGAAAATTTGCTGTTTATATGTACTTGCATTTTCTTCAACCTCTTGTCTAGTTAATTGTTTTCTTGTTTTAGATTTCCCAGTTGGGTCACCTATCATTCCAGTAAAGTCACCTATTATGATAATAGCTTCATGTCCCATATCTTGTAATTGTTTTATTTTCCTTAATACAACCGCATGCCCTAAATGTATATCTGGTGCAGATGGGTCTAGCCCTAATTTTATTCTTAAAGGCCTATTTTCTTCACTTACTTTTTTTAGTTTTTCTTCTATATCACTTATTTGAGTATGTTCATTTACCCCTTTTAACATTATTTTTATTGTTTCTTGTATATCCATTAAATCTCCTCCTATATTTCTAATTTTAATTCTACTGGGCAATGATCGCTTCCAAATATTTCAGCATAAATTATTGCCTCTTTTATTTTATTTTCTAATCTTTTTGAAACTATAAAATAATCAATTCTCCAACCAACATTCTTTGCTCTAGCATTTCCCATATATGACCACCAAGTGTATGCGTCCGTTTTATCTGGATATAAATATCTAAAAGAATCGATGAAATTCGCTTCTAGCAGTTTTGTCATCTCTGTCCTTTCCTCATCTGTAAAACCAGCATTCTTCCTATTAGTTTTTGGATTTTTCAAATCAATTTCTTTATGAGCAACATTTAAATCTCCGCAAATCACTACAGGTTTTACTTTATCTAAACTCTTTAAATATTCTCTAAAATCAGCTTCCCAGCGCACTCTATATTTTAGTCTATCAAGCCCTCTGCCTGAATTAGGTGTATACACATTTACTAAATAAAAATTATTATATTCTAGTGTTATAACTCGTCCTTCTTTATCATGTTCGTCTACTCCTATCCCATATACAACATTGTTGGGCTTTATTTTTGTAAATATAGCTGTCCCAGAATATCCCTTCCTTTCAGCACTATTTATGTAAATATCGTATCCTTCAAATATTAACTCATGCTGACCTTCTTGCATTTTTGTTTCTTGTATACAAAAAATATCTGCATTCATTTGATTAAAAAAATCTTCAAAACCTTTCTTATATGCGGCTCTTATTCCATTTACATTCCATGATATTAGTTTCATAGTTCCCTCTTACTTTACCTTTTTCTGAATTTCAACAAATCCATTTTATAATATTTTTTTGATTTTGTAAATAGTTTTTTGATTTTAATATTTTTGTTCAGTTATTACATTTTTTACATGATTTATTAAATATTTACTGCTACTTAATATTAAAATTTCTATTGCATCTATCCTAACAGGCAGTTCTTCCAACCTTTTGCCGTTTTAAATAATATTCCGATGATTTATATATATGTTTTTGTTTTACATAGTCAATTGAATTAAGTCCTCTCCCATAATTATTATTTCTTCTAGTTTTTACTTCTATGAAAACCAGATAATCTTTATCTTTAGCAATTATATCAATTTCACCAAAACAACAATTAAAGTTTTTGTCAATTATTTGATAATCGTGGTTTATTAAATATTTTTCTGCAATGCGTTCTCCTTTTTGCCCTGTTTTATGTTTCTCTATAATAATATACCTCCTCCTAAATCCTGTTACCAATCAACACTTTTCAGCAAAGTAGCCTCTTTTTTGGGGTATAGTATAGCTTTTAAAAAGGTGAACGACAGCCCTTTGAGGCATACGGATTACCCCTTGACTTGGAGGAACCTTTTTAAAAGCTATACTATACCCCAAAGAGGCGGAAACTTTAGACTAAACTGTTTAACTAGTAACTAAATCCTCCTATAAAATCCACCTGGTAATTTCTCAATAAATCCTTCCAATTCAAGCATTGTAAGTTTAAAATTAATATCGCCAATTGACACATTTGTATTATTATAAATATATTCAATATCTGTCGACCTATTTTGAACATATTTATAAACATCCATATATTCTTTCTTTACACCTTTTGTTTTGCATATATGTTCTTGCATTATTACATTAAACTTTATATCTGGATAACTTTCAATTATATCTCCAATGCCTGTTAAAAGCACAGCTCCGTCTTTTATCATTTGATTTGTACCAATTCCATATTTACTATCTAAATTACTTGGAACACAAAATACTTTCTTCCCTTGTTCTTTTGCTAGCCTTGCCGTAACACTCGTTCCACTTCTATACTTAGCTTCTATGATAATTAAACAAAGACCCAATCCACTTACAATTCTATTTCTATTTAAGAAATTTTTTGAAGTTGCTTCTTCTTTTGGTGCATATTCACTTAGTACCAATCCTCCATTTTCAAGAATTTTATTATATAAAATTCTGTTTTCTGGCGGATACACATTTTCTAAACCAGATGGTAAAACAGCAATAGTTTTTCCATTATTCCTTATAGTTTCACTATGCGTAATTTCATCTATCCCTATAGCCATACCACTTATAACATTTATGCCTATTTGAGTTAACTCTCTTGCAAATTTTTTTGCTGTCTTTTCACCATAATCTGAACATTTTCTTGAACCTACCACGGCAATTCCATTTTGATTTAATAAGTCAAAATTTCCTTCTGCATATAGCTGCTTAGGTGGATTTTTTATACTTCTTAAATTAGCTGGATATAATTTGTCTTCTATTTTTATTATTCGAATATGTATCACCTCTAAATTTGTACTCACATTGAACTCAGTTACAATAGTCCGCTTCCGTGGTTGATGTATTTTTTACAAAAGTTCCCTCCAGGTCAAGGGGTAATCCGTATGCCTCAAAGGGCTGTCGGGCAACTTTTGTAAAAAATACATCAACCACTCACGCTATTTTAGACACTTTCAACGACGCAATTCGCTAATCTAAATTAAATTAGCCTATATTGGATTGCTTCTGCCACATGATTCTTCTGAATATTTTCTTTTCCTTCTAAGTCTGCAATTGTTCTAGACACTTTTAATATTTTGCTATATCCTCTCGCTGTAAGGTGCATCTTTTCGAAAGCATTTTTTAATATAAGTGTTGTAACTTTATCAATTTTACAAAATTTTTCAATTAAATTTTGAGTTAGTTCAGAATTAGAAAAAATACCATATTCTTTATATCTTTCCTGCTGAATTTTCCTTGCTATATCTACTCTTCTCTTTATTTTTTCAGAAGATTCTATTTTTACACTTTCATTTATTTCATCATATTTTATAGAACTTACATGAATACTAATATCGAACCTATCTAACAATGGTCCACTAATCCTACTAGAATATCTTTTTATCATTTCATTGGTACATGTACACTCTCTATTTTTTAATCCGTAATTGCCACAGGGACATGGATTCATGGCAGCAATTAGCATAAATTTACATGGATATGTATGTTTAAAATTTGTTCTACTAATTGTTATTTCACCATCTTCTAATGGAGTTCTTAATAATTCTAGAATACTATTTTTATATTCTGGCAACTCATCTAAAAATAATACTCCATAATGTGCAAGGCTTATCTCTCCAGGCTTTGGATTTGCCCCTCCTCCTACTAATGCATTTGCTGAAATAGTATAATGCGGTGATCTAAAAGGTCTTTTAGTTATTAAATTGTCCTCTTTCAAACTTCCAGCAACACTGTGAATTTTACTTATTTCTAAGGTTTCTTCAAATGTTAAATCTGGCAATATACTAGGTATCCTTTTTGCGAGCATAGTTTTGCCACAACCGGGATTACCATTCATTAGGCAGTTATGACCGCCTGCAGCAGAAATTTCTAAAACTCTTTTCACTGGTTCCTGCCCCTTCACATCAGAAAAGTCCAATATTTCTTCCGGTTTTCCCACGGTTACGTTTCGTGAAACTCTTGTCATCTTGGTTATGGTTGTTATCCCATTTAAATGGTTAATTACTTCACTTAAACTTACTACAGGAAATATATTTATTCCATTTACCAAACTAGCCTCTTTAGCACATTCTTCTGAAATTATTATATTTTTTATGCCTAACCTTTTTGCTTCTATACAAATTGGTAATATTCCATTTGTTTTTCTCACTTTTCCATCAAGAGATAGTTCGCCCACAAAGAGGTAATCCTCTAAACATTCCATATTTGCCATACCCAAAGCACAAAGTATTCCTATTGCTATTGGCAAATCGAAGATTGAACCGCCTTTTTTGGTATTAGCTGGTGCTAAATTTACAACAACTCTCTTGCTTAAAAACTCATATCCAGAATTTTTTATTGCTACTCTTACCCTTTCCTTTGATTCTCTAACACTCGTATCTGGCAAGCCCACTATTTCCCAAAATGGTAGCCCATTAGAAACATCAACTTGAACATAGACTAAAAAACCATCTAGCCCATTTAAAGCCATGCTTTTTACTATTGAAAGCACATATACCTCCTCTTCGTTATATTTTATTGATACCTTTTTGAAATTTTTGACAGAACAGTCAAGACTTATTTGAAAAAATTTATATTAATATAATATCAAAATAATTGTGATTTGTAAAGAACTTTTCATCGTCAAATTTCGACACAGATTACCAGTTAATGTCTTGTAGTAAAGTAGCTTGGGGTGGTTAGTATATGATTTTTAAAAAGCGAACGACAGCCCTTTGAGGCCCATGGAGTCTCCAGAGGCTTGGAGGAGTTTTTTAAAAATCATATACTAACCACCCCAAGCGGAAGTTTTAGAAAAAGCCATTAATTAGTAATTTCGACACATAATTTTTAAGGTTATTTTAATAAAAAATATGATATACTAATAACAATATGGAGGTAATTTATGGGAAGTAATAATTTTAAACGTAGCGTACTAATTCCTTTCTTATCAGGAATTATAGGTGCAGTAGTAGTTTTAGCAGTGTACCTTAATATTCCAGGTTTAAATAAAAACATAGCGAGCATTAATAATCCTATTGACACTAACAATGCACTTGCTATTACTACAAGTTCTGTTGCCGATAATCAAACTAACTACACAGCAGTTTCTGACCTAGATATAGGGTCTGTTGTTGCACAAAAAATACTGCCTTCAGTTGTTGGAATTACAGTTGAATACCAAGTAAGTTCTTTCTTCAGAAGTGGCATGACTACAACAGCTACAGCTTCTGGCTCTGGAATTATCCTTACTTCAAATGGATATATTCTAACAAATAACCATGTTATAGATACTAGTAGTAGCTCTAACTTTTATCAAGTATCTGAAGCCAGCAAAATTTCGGTATATTTGTATAACGATTCAACTCCTTATGATGCAACAATTGTAGGAGCAGATACTACAGCAGATTTAGCTATCTTAAAAATTGATAAAACTGGTCTAACTCCAGCAGAAATAGGTAACTCAGACAATCTAAAAATTGGACAGTTTGCAATGGCAGTTGGCAATCCACTTGGTTTTTCAAGCAGTGTATCAACCGGTTCCATAAGTGCCCTTAATAGAAAAGTAGATGATTCTCCAGAAACTCAAGATAACTTGATTCAAACTGATGCAGCAATAAATTCAGGTAATAGTGGTGGTGCTTTAGTAAACAGTCAAGGACAAGTCATTGGCGTTAACTGTATGAAAGTATCTTCTGTGGGAGTTGAAGGCATATCTTTTGCTATACCAATCAATACCTGTATGGATTTTTACAATAATTTAATGAAAAACCCTAGTAGCACTAATAATACAAATACTA
Source organism: Oscillospiraceae bacterium (assembly GCA_009778695.1). Classification (GTDB taxonomy): domain Bacteria; phylum Bacillota; class Clostridia; order TANB77; family CAG-508; genus WRFS01. Next base: position 35,564 of record WRFS01000006.1, on the reverse strand, counting down.
CGAATACTACAAAATAATATGAATATTATAATTTAAAATACCCTTTTTTATATATAAGGTGTCCTAGAATGTCATTCTGAGTCTTTCTACGAAGATTTTACTTGTGAAGAATCTCACGAAATATACGATTCTTCATAGCAAGGCTTTGTAAGAAGTGGTCAGGATGACAATTCTAGGACACCCTCTATAATTTGATTTTCTTATAATACGAATTTCCGAATATTCTTTTTTATTATGCAGTAACTACTTTCTTCTTAAATATATTTTTCCCAACACTAATTATAATTGGTATTAGCGAAACCAAAATTATCCCAATCATTATAAGTGAAAAATGCTCTTTTATAAATGATACATTTCCAAAGAAATATCCTAGATTTAAAAATAATAAAACCCAAACAATTCCACCCAATGAATTATATGCAAAAAACTTCTTAGGGCTCATTTCTCCTATTCCCAATAAGAACGGCACTATTGTTCTTATAATTGGCATAAATCTAGATAAAAACAAGGCTTTTTCTCCATGTTTTGCTACAAATGCTCTTGAATCTTCTAAATGTTTTTGTTTTATAAATTTAATTTTTTGAGAATCAAGTATTTTATTTCCAAACTTTTTTCCAATAAAATAGTTTACCTGATTTCCTCCAACAGCAGCAATTATTAATAATATTAGTAAAACAAAGTAATTCATCATTCCCATTCCAGCAAATGATCCTGCTGCAAATATTAGCGAGTCTCCTGGAAGAAATGGCAAAAATACAAAACCTGTTTCTCCAAATATTACTACAAATAAAATTAAATATACGCCTGTTCCATATGAATTTATGAATCCTTGCATGTACCTATCTATATGTAATACAAAGTCTACTAAGTGCATTATCCAACTCATTATTCTTCTCCTTTAATTATTTTTTCTATGCTATTTCAATAAGAAATCAACTGCCATAGCCCGCTTCCAGTGGTAAAGTGTATTTTTAAAAAAGTCCCTCCAGGTCAAGGGGTAATCCGTATGCCTCAAAGGGCTGTCGGGCACTTTTTTAAAAATACACTTTACCACTTCACGCTATTCTATATACTGTAATTCGTCTTTACATTGACTTTGTTGCTTTTACCACATTGTTCATTAACATGGCAATGGTCATAGGGCCTATCCCGCCTGGGACTGGGGTTATGTATGAAGCTTTTTCATATACTCCTTCAAAATCCACATCTCCTGTAACTTTGCCATCTTCACCTCTATTTATGCCAACATCAATAACTACAGCATTTGTCTTTACCATTTCTTTTGTTATAAATTTCGATTTCCCAATTGCACATATTAAAATGTCTGCTTGCTTTGTTATTTCTGGTAAATTCTTTGTTTTTGAGTGACACACTGTCACTGTAGCATTTTTATTAAGTAATGCTAACATCATTGGTTTCCCAACAATATTACTTCTTCCTACTACTACTGCATGTTTTCCTTCTACTGAAATATTATATTCTTCCAATAGTTTTATAATTCCATATGGTGTACAAGATACAAAACAATCTTGGTTTAAAGCAAGCTTTCCTACATTTATTGGATGAAATCCATCAACATCTTTTGTAGGTGAAATTGCTTTAATTGCTTCGTTTATATCTAGCCCATTTGGTATTGGACTTTGTACTAAAATTCCATGTATATCTTTTGAATTGTTTAATTCATTTATTAGGTTTAGCAATTCATCCATTTTTGTATTTTCAGCTAATAAATGTTCTTCATATTTAATGCCTATTTCTTCTGCTACTTTGCTTTTATTTTTTACGTATATTGCAGAACTGGCATCGTTTCCAATCATTATGACTGCAAGTTTTGGAAAGATATTTTTTCTATTTAATTCTAATACTTCATTCTTTAGGTTTTCTCTTATTTTTTTAGCTAAAGCTTTGCCGTCTAATATTTTTTCCATGAAAATCATTATCCTTTCTAAATCATTGCTGCCCAGTAACCAAGCAAGGGCGGAAACCGCAACTATTGTAAGCATCACCTGGATAATAGTTGAATGCGAACACCCCCGCCCTACTTCCATCGCGAACATGAATAGCACGCAAAAACACTGGTTCGGCAGAATAAGGATATTGGGCATCTGTGCTATCCCAACTACCAGTAGTGCTATAGCTTCCAGTATCAGAAGTTTCATACATGGCATCCCCATATTCCCCTGAATTTGCTAAATAATTTGTTTGAGGATCAGTACTTGTTCCTGCATATACATCTTTATATTTGTTAGCTGCACTTGCTAATGTCGTGTAACCTGCTAACGGTGCAACTTGGTTTAGATAAGCTGCCACATATTCGAATGCTCCTCCCGACATATCATATACTCCATATACGTTTCCTGTTGTGCTTGCATTTCTACCCCCTGTTGTGTTGTATTCATACAAGTTCGTTGTAGTAGTCTGACTTGAAGTTGCAGTTTCACCTGCTAATCCTGTTATTGTAGAATAATTTGTTGTATCGTTATAATATGGATTCATCCATACTCTACCATTCTTTCCATATGTACTCATACTTAAATATGCTACTGCTCCCCATTCGCTATTTTTAATCATATGTGAATCTACTCCTGTAGCACTTGCTAATGAATTACCAGCGTTTGTCATATTCCTACATGCTGTAAATATATCATTTACATTTATTCCTCTCCACATTGTTACATTCGGTATTGACCTTACTTGTTGATTTGTATAAGCTCCCCCACCAAGCCCTGCCAAATATGATGTCCCACTTGTTGGCGTTCCACCAAATCCTGGTTCTACCCCAACCGTACTACAGCTTGCTGCATATTTTGCCACCCAAATTCCCGCTAATTCTTCATCTGGCGTTCTTATTCCATCATTGTTTTTGTCCCACCAAAATCCTGGCGATACATTCCAATTCCCTGCCCCACTTGCATTTGCTATCGTTATACTACTTCCATCTATTGGTGTATTTGTTGTTCCAGACAAAAACTTTATATCTATTGTTCCAGATGTAGATGTATGATAATTGGCACTATTTATTCTATATGCATATCTTGGCACCCATACCCAATAGCAAGTATTTCCTCCGCCAGTGGTTTTTATATTCGCATAATGATTTACTCCTGCCGTGTAGTCATACCAATTTACTGGTGCTGTTCCACTTATTAATGTTGTATCATTTATAGCGTATGGGCTTGAAGTTGTATCCCACGCCACATAATATGTTGTTGCTTTATTGAATCCTGTTATATCTGGTGCATTTGCTACTGTTGTAAATGTTGTATCTGGCGGATTTCCTAAATTATTTTCTCCAAATGTATTATCGTCGTTATTCTCCACCGCTACATTATTATAGATATTATCTACGTTATTTACATCATTTTCATATATAGCTTTTATTTGCTGACTTACTTCTAAATCGGATTTTTGCTTATTTATAATACTGAAATATATTCCAACCAAAATTATTGTAACCACTGTTAAAGTTATAATTGTATATAATGTTACTGAACCTTTTTCACTTTCAAAAATTTTTCTCATAAGTCCTCTCCTTAATACCTTCATTTATCTTATCATATTAAGTATTATTTCTGCAATAGTTTCTTTGTCTAACCCATATTTTTTTTCTATATCTGAAATGTTTCCCTGTTTTATATAATCCACAGGATAACCTAATTTCTTCAAGGTTATATCTTTCATATTCTTTTGAATTATTAAATCTGCAATGGTTGACCCCAAACCGCCAGTTATAACGTTATCTTCTATTGCTATAACTTTCTTAGTTTTCAGTATAGACTTTTCTATCGTTTCTGAATCCAACGGTTTTAAAAATCTCACATTTATTACTTCTATACTTAAATTTTTATCCGCTAATAGCTCTAGTGCTTCCATAATACGAGAAACCATTTTCCCAATAGCCACTATCGTTAAATTTGTACCTTCTTTTATTATTTCAGCTTTACCTAATTCTATTGGCTTGGATTTTTCAAATTGAAAACCGCCTTCTCCTCCTCTTGGATACCTTATAACTACTGGTTGTTTCAAATTCATTGCAAAATCCATCATCATTCTTAATTCTTCAAAATCCTTTGGTGCTAAAATATTTATATTTGGAACTGTTGATAAATAAGATAAATCGAAAATTCCTTGATGTGTTTCTCCATCATTTCCAACAATACCTGCTCTATCTAGTCCTATAACTACCGGCAAGCTTTGCATGCAAATATCGTGTATTAATTGGTCATATCCCCTTTGCAAAAAAGATGAGTATAGTGGAATTATAGGTTTTAGCCCAGATGCTGCCATTCCAGCTACTAAGCCTAATGCATGTTGTTCTGCAATTCCCACATCGAAAAACCTATCTGGAAACTTCTTTGCATATTCATTTAATCCTGTACCATCTGTCATTGCAGCTGTTACGGCAACTATTTTATCGTCTTTAGTTGCGAGTTCAATCAACTTTTCCCCAAATACTTTTGAATAGTCATCTTGACTTGTTCCATTTTTCTTTCCAGTTTTAACATCAAAACTTGATATTCCATGAAATTTATCTGGTCTATCTTCTGCGACTTTATATCCGTGACCTTTTTGAGTTATAACATGTACCAAAATTGGTCCTGACAATTCTTTTGCTTTTTCTAACAAACCTTCAACTTTATCAATATTATGACCATCAACTGGTCCTAAATAGGTAAACCCAATATCTTCAAAATACATATTAGGTAAAAATAAATGCTTAAGAGTATTTTTTATACGACGTACTCCATCAACTATTTTTTTACCTACTTTTGGAATTTTATATAATACATTCCTTACCACTCTATTAATGCTCGTATAAAATCTTTTAGTACGTAGCTTACTTAAAAACATTGGCACTCCGCCAACATTCTTAGATATACTCATTTCATTATCGTTCAAAATAACTATAATATTTGTTTTGCTAGAACCCGCATCATTTAAGGCCTCCTGTGCCATTCCTCCGGTTAAAGCTCCATCTCCAATTACAGCAATCACTTTATTGTCTTTTTTTAATATGTCTCTAGCCCTTGCCATACCTAATGCAACTGAAATCGAAGTACTGCTATGCCCTGTATCAAAACCATCATGCTCTGATTCGTTCATTTTGGGGAAACCTGACAAACCGTCTAACTGACGTAATGTATGCATTTTATCTTTTCTGCCTGTTAATATTTTGTGAATATATACTTGATGTCCGACGTCCCATATTATTTTATCTTTTGGTGAATCAAAAACGCTATGTAATGCTATTGTTAGTTCTACTACTCCTAGGTTTGAAGCTAAATGTCCTCCTGTTTTCGACACTGTATCCAACGTAAATTCTCTTAAGTTTTTTGCTAATTCATTTTTTTGCTTTAGTGTTAGTTTTTTTACATCTTCTGGACTGTTAACTTGATCCAATATGTTTGACATTTTCTTCACCTTCTTTTTATACGTACATTTTACTATAAATGCTAGAAAATTTCAAGTGCTTGTTGCCCTTTATTGTTTTTTATCTAAGACATCCGTTTGAGGCCCATGGAGTCTTCGGAGGCTTGGAGGGAGTTTTTTAAAAAGATATACCTACACCGGGAGCGGACTATTGTAATTGATTTTTTACGGGAACCACATAGTTAAGGAGGCGGAAGTTTTAAGCTAAACCGTTAAATATTAACAGCAACTATTGTTATTCAAAAAATATTATTGACTTTTTTATTTTCATTGTGATATATTATTCTAAACTAAAGAAAGAGGCGAATAATATGTTAGTCCGCGAAGATGAAGAAAGTGTTAATCTTTCAATATTAAAAAATAACTTAATCCATGAACTAAACACCATAGACACCTTAATTAATAAAAACTCTGAAAATAAAACTTATCTATTAACTATTTTAGAAGAACTTTCTGATAATTTTATTGAAGAAGCTAATATAAATATAGAAGAAGCCCACATGATTCCAGAATTATTGTCAAAACTAAATGAATCAATCAACAGATCTACCTCTAGTGAGCTTAATCTTAACGAAATGAAAAAAAATATATCTGACATCATAGAATGTATAAATAATGGTTCAACTAACGTAGATGACCCATACAGTTCCTTAGAAATTAAATTAAATTTATATAACAAAAACAAATTTCAAAATAAAGATACTATCGTTAGAAACAATTTATTTGTTGAAGGCTTTATCTCTAGTTCAGATAATTGTATTTCAGCTCTTTGTGAATACTTTTCTAATCCCAAGCAAAAGGTAATAAAAGAATTTAAAATTCATAAACAAGAACAAATTAATAATTTGCTAGGGAAAACTACTACTACTACTAAAGATAACGCCCCAGGCACTACTCGTTTAAATGTTAACGACACATTATTAATTTCTGAAAAAGAATCAGCTATATTTTTGCCTTATGATGAAGAAGACATAAAAGTATTAGAAGCAACTACAAATGAACCATTAGAAGAAGCTATTAGAAAAAACTTTATTATTCCAATAGATAAATTTAAAAATCCTACCATTTCTAGATTTACCGAAACTTTTAAATTGGTTAGACATAGATCTGATGGAAAAATAACTGAAAGCTTAGCATTAGGGGTTGAAATGATGTTCTTGTACAACTTAAACCCAGCCATTATTGTAGCTTGCAAGCATAAATCTGAGTTAAAAGAATATGTTAAATATATGAAGGAAAATAAATTGCATTTGTTTAAGCATTTTAAAGTGAGATTTGAGATTAATCCTGCAAAGGTAAGGAAAACGGATAACTTTGGATAACAAAAGTGGCATCGTTGAAATTTAACATTCAACGATGCCTTTTTTTATTCCTCCAGAAGAAATATCCATTTCTTTAATTCTACTTCTACTTTATATCCCACCAAGAATCCGTGGGACATCGCTATCTGTTGCACGCCGATAAATAAATCTTCAATTTCTTTATCGGTCATATGTTGTGTTCTCCATAAAAGAAAGTACTCCCTACCAAAGCTAAAACGTATTAATAACTTCTTTCCCTCCGTAACAATCACACTTATTGCAAAGTTACGGAACTCGGTCCTCTTAATAACACCGCGATAATCTATTAAAGCCCTATTAGTAGCATCAACATCAAACATGCTGTTATCCTCAATTCGACACTTAAAGCTTTCTTGAACTGCCTGTTCTACTTGGTTTTTCAGACTATCAGTTATTTTATTCCATACAGTCATAGCCATTTTGTTCAAATCTTCTGTCGTCATTGTTGTATCCCCTTGAAGTGAGTTTTTATTTAGTGCCATTTGGCACCTAGTCAAACTACATAAACGTAAACTTATAATAACATATTTTATGTAAAATATCAATAGCTTTTCAAAAAAAATCAACATCAAAGGTTATTATTTAACACTTTTCAGCAAAGTAGCCTCCTTAAAAGTATAGTATAGCTTTTAAAAAGGTGAACGATAGCAATTACGAGGCCCAAGGAGTCTTCGGAGGCTTGGAGGAGCCTTTTTAAAAGCTATACTATACCCCAGAGGCGGAAGTTTTAAGCTAAACCATTAACAGGTAACACAAAAAAATCAAGGATTACAAATTTTTTGTAATCCTTGATTTTACTACATTTCCTTATTCAACTATATCTGTAACAACGCCTGAACCTACTGTTCTTCCGCCTTCACGAATAGCAAATCTTAATCCTTTTTCTATAGCAATTGGTGTTATTAATTCAATATCCATTGAAACATTATCTCCTGGCATAACCATTTCTGTTCCTTTTGGTAATTCAATTACACCTGTAACGTCTGTTGTTCTAAAATAGAATTGTGGTCTATATCCATTAAAGAATGGTGTATGTCTTCCACCTTCTTCTTTTGTTAGAACATATACTTCTGATTTAAACTTTGTATGAGGTTTGATTGTACCTGGTTTAGCTAATACTTGACCTCTTTCGATTTCTTCTCTTTGAATACCTCTTAAAAGTACTCCTACGTTGTCTCCTGCTTCAGCTTGGTCTAATAATTTTCTAAACATTTCAATACCTGTAACAATCGTCTTTTTAGATTCTTTAGATAATCCTACTATTTCAACTTCTTCATTAACTTTTAGTATACCTCTATCTACTCTACCTGTAGCAACTGTTCCTCTACCTGTAATTGTAAATACATCTTCAACTGACATTAAGAATGGTTGATCTTTTGGTCTTTCTGGAGTTGGGATATAGCTATCAACAGCATCCATTAAATCCAATATACATTTCGCATCTGCTCCTGCTGGATCTGGGTTTTCTAATGCTTTTAAAGCTGAACCTCTGATAATTGGAATTTCGTCTCCTGGGAATTCGTATTTAGTTAATAAATCTCTAATTTCCATTTCAACTAATTCTAATAATTCTGGATCGTCAACCATATCGCATTTGTTCATAAACACTACGATATATTTAACTCCAACTTGTCTTGCCAATAGTATGTGCTCTCTTGTTTGAGGCATTGGACCATCAGCTGCTGAAACTACTAATATAGCTCCATCCATTTGTGCTGCACCTGTAATCATATTCTTTACATAGTCAGCATGCCCTGGACAGTCAACGTGAGCATAATGCCTCTTTTCTGTTTCGTACTCAACGTGTGCTGTATTAATTGTTATTCCTCTTTCTTTTTCTTCTGGTGCTCCATCTATAGCATCATATGCCATAGCTTGTGCCCTTCCTAATTTTGATAAAACCGTTGTAATTGCTGCTGTTAATGTTGTTTTACCGTGGTCTACGTGACCAATTGTACCAATATTAACATGTGGTTTTGTTCTTTCAAATTTTGCTTTTGCCATTTTAAAAATCCTCCTATTATCTATTAAGATGCTTTGTTTTGATACTTTATGTACCTACATCTTAAATTTATTACACTTCTTAATAACCATATTTTATAATATTTTTTATAAAAATGCAAGTAGTTTTGAAACTTTTAAATTTTTGTCTCTATTTTATTAATACGATTCTCAGATAACCCAATGTCTTCCCATATAAATTGAATATTAGTATTAATTTCTCCAATATTTTGTTCAATATTGCTCTGACCTTTTTCTAAGTTTCTAACATCATATTTTATTTCTTCTATATTGTGATTTATTTTGTTTATGTTTTGATTTGTTTGTTCTTGTCCCTTTTCAAGTGTATTAATTTTCTTGTCCATTGTATCAAATCTTTGATCTATTGCATCAAATCTTTGATCTATTGCATCAAATCTTTGATCTATTGCATCAAATCTTTGATCTATTGTATCAAATTTTTGATCTATTGTATCAAATTTTTGATCTATTGTATCAACTCTTTGACCTATTGTATCAACTCTTTGACCTATTGTATCAACTCTTTGACCCAATGTTTTAACTTCACCTAAAATTTCTTGTAAAATTTCTTGTTCCATGTGCACACCTCCTAATATTTGAAATTTTTAGTCTTTCTTCTCTCTGCTTGCAACTATAGTTTCTAATATTGATTTTGGAACTTCTTCATAGTGTGATGGTTCCATTGCATATGTTCCTCTACCTTGTGTTTTTGAACGTAAGTCTGTAGCATATCCAAACATTTCAGATAATGGAATAAAGCTTCTTATTATTTGTGCTCCTCCTCTAGCTTCCATACCTTCCATTCTTCCTCTTCTTGAATTTACATCTCCTATAACGTCACCCATGTATTCTTCTGGAACTGTTATTTCAACTTTCATTATTGGTTCTAATATTACAGATTTTGCTCTTCTACATCCTTCTTTGAATGCCATAGAACCTGCTATTTTAAACGCCATTTCTGAAGAGTCGACTTCGTGATACGAACCATCTACTAACGTAGCTTTAAAGTCTATAACTGGGTACCCAGCTAAAATACCACTTTCTGCTGCTTCTCTAATTCCTGCTTCAGTTGGTTTAATGTATTCCTTTGGAACTGACCCACCTACTATTTTACTTTCAAACTGAACTCCTGAGCCTGGTTCTAATGGTTCTAATTCTATCCACACATGACCATATTGTCCTTTACCACCAGATTGACGAATGAATTTCCCTTCAACTTTTACTGCATTTCTAATTGTCTCTTTGTAAGCAACTTGTGGCTTACCAACATTTGCTTCAACTTTGAATTCTCTTTTTAATCTGTCTACTATAATTTCTAGATGTAACTCTCCCATACCTGCAATAACAGTTTGACCTGTTTCATGATTTGTATACACTTTAAATGTTGGGTCTTCTTCCGCAAGCTTCGATAATGCAATGCCCATTTTTTCTTGAGCCACTTTATCCTTTGGCTCTATCGCTATATCTATAACTGGTTCTGGGAATTCCATTGATTCTAATATAACTGGATTACCCATATCGCATAAAGTGTCTCCTGTTGTAACTTCTTTTAATCCAACCGCTGCAGCTATATCTCCAGAATATACCTTTTCTATATCTTCTCTGTGATTAGCATGCATTTGAAGAATTCTTCCTATTCTTTCTTTTCTATCTTTATTTGAATTTAATACGGTCGAACCTGATTCCAATGTTCCAGAATAAACTCTAAAGAAACACAACTTTCCAACAAATGGGTCTGTTGCGATTTTAAATGCTAATGCTGCAAATGGTTGATTATCGCCTGTTATTCTTACTATTTCATTGCCATTCATATCAACACCCTTGATATTTTCTATATCTAATGGTGATGGCATAAATTCAACTACTGCATTTAATAATTCCTGAACACCTTTATTTTTGTATGAAGACCCACAGCATGCTGGAACTATTTTGTTAGCTATTGTTCCTTTTCTTAAAGCTTTTTTAATTTCTTCCTCTGTAAGTTCTTCACCTTCAAGATATTTCATCATTAATTCGTCATCCTGCTCTGCAACTGCCTCAATTAGTTTTGCCCTATACTCATTTGCTAATTCTACCATGTCTGCTGGAATATCGGTAACTTCTATTTCTTTGCCTAGGTCATCTTTGTGAATAAAAGCTTTCATTTTAATTAAATCCACTATTCCCACAAAAGTATCTTCCGCACCAATTGGCAACTGAATTGGAATTGCATTTGCATCTAATCTTTCTCTCATCTGTTTAACACAACCCAAGAAATCCGCTCCAGTAATATCCATCTTATTTACATATGCCATTCTTGGAACATTATACTTATTTGCTTGTCTCCAAACAGTTTCTGATTGTGGTTGAACTCCACCTTTAGCACAAAATACTGTAACCGACCCATCAAGCACACGCAATGAACGTTCTACTTCTACTGTAAAATCAACGTGTCCTGGTGTATCTATTATATTTATTCTGTGCCCCAGCCATTCACAAGTTGTAGCTGCAGAAGTGATTGTTATACCTCTTTCTTGTTCTTGTTCCATCCAATCCATTGTTGCAGCACCTTCATGAACTTCTCCTATTTTATGTGTTTTACCAGTATAAAATAAAATTCTCTCTGTTGTTGTGGTTTTTCCCGCATCTATGTGAGCCATAATTCCTATATTTCTTGTGTTTTCTAATGTAAATTTTCTCTCTGACATTTTTGTTTATCATCCCTTTCTTTGTTACTTAAATTCGAATTAAAATTGGTATATTGCTAGGAAAACTAGCAAAAAATCTTGAGACTATACATTCGGTATGTCGAAAGATTTTTTGCGACGTTTGACGACGCAAGATACCGATTTTTATTCGAATTTTACCACTTGTAATGGGCGAAAGCCTTATTAGCCTCTGCCATTCTGTGCATCTCTTCTTTTTTCTTGAATGCTCCACCATTTCCATTTATTGAATCTATTATTTCTGCTGCTAATTTTTGACCCATTGTTTTTTCAGTTCTTTTTCTAGCATAAAGAACCAACCACCTTAAACCTAGAGTTTGTCTTCTTTCTGGTCTAATTTCCATCGGAACTTGGTATGTTGCTCCACCAACTCTTCTTGCTTTTACTTCTAATACTGGCATTACATTTTCTAATGCTTTTTCAAAAGCTTCTAAAGCTGGCATTCCTTGCTTCTTTTGAACTTGGTCAAATGCCTCATACACAATTTTTTGTGCAATAGATCTTTTACCGTCTAACATTACATTATTTATTAGTTTTGTAACAATTTTACTATTGTATATTGGATCGGCAAGAACATCTCTTTTTACTATAAATCCTTTTCTTGGCACTATTCTTCACTTCCTTCTAGATGTTAGATATAGATGTTGGATGTTAGAAATCTTGTTTCTAAATCCTACTTCTAGCTATCTTTATCTCATATTTTTTGTGTTTTATTAAAACACTAGTTACTCTAACAGATGTCGGATGTCAGATATCTGATGTCGGACTTCTGTTCGTAAGTGCTTATATATATTGATCGAATATCCTAAAGTGTCATTCTGAGCCCTTCTTCATAGACCATCTTACGAAGAATCTATTTCAGTTTTTAGATTCTTCGAGAGCTAAACTTTGTAGCAACTCTCAGAATGACAAGTACGAAATATCGATATTATTTCCATTTAAGCACTAATTTCAAATTTTCTAAATTCGAAGCAAAATTGATATATTGCTAGGAATTTTTATTTTTTAGGTTTCTTTGCTCCATACTTAGATCTAGCCTGGTTTCTATCTTTCACACCGGCTGTATCTAGCGTACCCCTAACAATATGGTATCTAACACCTGGTAAGTCTTTTACCCTTCCGCCTCTTATTAACACAACACTGTGTTCCTGCAAATTATGACCTACTCCAGGAATGTAAGCTGTTACTTCAAAGCCATTTGAGAGTCTTACCCTTGCTACTTTTCTTAAAGCTGAGTTTGGTTTTTTAGGTGTTACTGTTTTTACAACTGTACACACTCCTCTTTTTAATGGTGAGCTACTGTTTGTAAGTCTCTTATTCCTTGAATTATAGCCTTTTTGCAACACTGGAACTTTAGACTTTTTGGTTGCTGTTTTTCTGCCTTTTCTTACTAACTGATTAATTGTTGGCACTTTTTTCACCTCCTCGTCCATATTAATATTAATCCACATTAATTTTGTTATTTTATCACATTTCACATGTGTTGTCAATATAGTTTTTCCCTAAATTTTGGGATTTATTTGTAACCATCTTGTAACATTTGCTATGTGGATAAAAGTGTGAATAATGTTCTCACACATAATATGATTGTAATAAAAATTTCTTATAATTGTAATGAAACCGTAATACACTCTTTGAAAGGTATTTTCCGCAAACATAAAACTATTAGAAATTTGAAATATAAAGACTTTGCAAGTTTTTACTGGTTGACATTTTTTTGAACTTGTGCAAAACTTATTATAATAGTAGAAAAATGTAGTAGGAGATTTTCCACATGAAAAAGAAAAGTATTTTATTTAACTTAATTATTCCATTTATAATAATTATGTTACTAGTATTGCCAAATCATGTTACAGCATTAGAAGATGTAATAAATATAGACACTCGGAGCAATCGAAGTAAAACAAGATAGCCAAAAATATTTAGATTGGCTTAACTTAAGTGAGGAAGAAAAGGCAGATACCATAGCACCACCTGTACAAGATGTAACATATGCTGAACCAGTAAGTGCTAAAGCGTCAAAAAGTATGCCATTTGTAGCAGCAGAAGAAACAATACTTCCCGCACAGTACGATTTGAGGAATAGTATTAATATTACATTAAAAAATCAATATCAAACTGGTGCATGCTGGGCATTTGCAACTAATACTTCATTAGAAAGCAATATAGCAAAGACAAAGGCTCAAAATTACATATTTTCCACAAGATTTTTGGATTATGCCACATCCCAATCATTTATTGATGGAAAAAATCCAAATGGAGGTAATAGGCAAGTAGGAGATGCTGGTTCTCCAAGATTTGGATTGGCACTATATACTAACGGAGTTGGACCAATTTTAGAAACGGCAATGCCATTTGAAAATAATGAAAATAAAATGCCTTTAGGTTCAATACAAAACAAAAAAGTAGAAAAGCAGATTGACAGTTATAGAGCATATCCACAAGTCACATCTTCAACAGATATGACAACATATAGGAACATGATTAAGCAAAACATAATGAATTATGGTTCTATAGTAGCATTAGTTTTTTATGATCAAACTAATTATAGTGATTTTAACCTTTCGCCTAATGGAAAAACTATTTCTATTTACTGTAGTGACGATTCAGCTTATACAAACCATGCAGTAAGCATTATCGGATGGGATGACAATTATTCAAAAAGTAATTTTAAGGTGGGAAATCAACCAAAAAATGATGGGGCTTTTATTGTACAAAATTCATGGGGTGCAAACCCTGCTGCCTATCCAAATTATGCTGGTTATGACTATATTTCATATGAAGATGCGTTAATATATCGTGAGATGTATGGAATAATCGATACAGAAGATGTAAGCTATAATAACATATATCAATATGACAGTTTAGGTCCAAGATCATCTATAAATCAAAGCTATGGAGCAGATGTATTTACAAGAAATAATACAAATAGCAAAGAAATGCTTACAGAGGTTTCAGTCGCTAGTATATATGATGCATCTTATGAAATATATGTAAACAGTAAAGATGGCACTTTAAATTCATTAAGTCTCACAAAAGTAAAAACTACAGATACTTTGAATGCCGGATATAATACAATAAAGCTTGATACTCCCATAGAATTAACAGGTTCACAGTTTGCAATTGCGGTTAAATATACTGCTCCACAATCTAATGGGTATCCAGTTTCAGTAGAACTAGATCCTGCAAGTATGTGGGGAGCAACATATGCTGACGATTATTGGGCAGGTGTTCCAATATCGCAAGAAAGCTATTCTTCAAACGATGGAAATGCATATTACTTAATGACAGATTATGATACTTGTATAAAAGGATTTACTACAGAAAAAGCAGTAACGAGCATAGCAGTTGAAACACAGCCAACAAAATTAAACTATGTAGAAGGACAAAAGTTAGATTTAACAGGTTTAGTAGTGACTATAACATATGCAGACAAAACCACAGAGAATGTCCCATATTCAGATTTCGCAAGTAAAGGTTTTTCAACCAGCATAGCAAATGGTAAGGCATTAACGGTAGCAAATCATAATGGAAAAGCAGTGACATTAACATGTTATGGGAAAACAGCAAATACAGATACTTTAACAGTAGTACCAAAGGTAGTTACAGGAATCTCAGTAAAAAATCAACCAACAAAATTAAGCTATATAGAAGGAGATTCGTTAGATTTATCAGGCTTAGTTGTTACGTTAGTATACAACGATAACACAACAGAAGATGTGCTATATGAAAATTTTGCCAATAAAAATATTGCAGTAAATTCAGAAAATGGTACATCATTAACTATAGCAGACTATAATGCAAAACCAATAACAGTAACATGCAATGATGAAACTGCAAATACAGATAATTTAACAGTAGTGCCAAAAGTCGTTACTGGAATAACAATAAAAACACAGCCATCAGTATTAAATTATATAAAAGGACAAAAATTAGATTTATCAGGCTTAACAGCAACTTTAACTTATAATAATGGAGATACAGAAGATGTAACATATGCGAACTTCAAAGATAAAAATATAATAGTAAGCCCAGCAAATGGCACAGTATTAACCATGGCAAGCAATAATGAAGAACAAGTAACTTTGACATGCAACGAAAAAACTACCTCTTATAATATCTCAGTGACCGACTATGTTCTGGATATTACTTTAGTACCTCCTACAAAAACAATATATAATTATAATGAAAATATCGATTTAACAGGAGGAACAGTAACAAGAACAATGGCAAGCGGAACAACACAAACAGCTATACCTTTGACCGACTCAAATGTAAGTATCTCTGGTTATAATAAAACTCGAATAGGTAATCAAACCATAACTGTTACATATATGAATAAAACTTCTACTTTTAATATTATGGTGAAAAATCCAATAACAGATATAGTAATGGCGGTCGTTCCCAAACAAACATATAACGTAGGAGAACCTCTTGATGTAACAACTGGAAAAATAGATATAATAAAAGCAAATGGAGAAAAAGTCGAAACCCCTATATTGCCTGAAATGGTTAGTGGATTTAATAGTAATGTCGAAACTAAAAAACAAACAATAACAGTAACATACACAGAAGATACTATAATTAAAACATGTACATATACAATAAGCGTTGTGAATAATTCAACAACAGATGTTGTAAATACCCCAACAACAAATGTCGTGAATACTCCAACAGAAAATGTCGTGAATACCCCAACAACAAGTGTCGTGAATACTCCAACAACGGATGTTGTAAATACCCCAACAACAAGTGTCGTGAATACCCCAACAACGGATGTTGTAAATACTCCAACAACAAGTGTTGCGAATACTCCAACAATGAATTCAAATTCTAATGTATCTAAAGCAAATTTGAATTTTAGTATATATAACACTACAAAAGATGGAAATATTAATTATATATTTAAAATACCAGAAACTACAACAGCCAAGGCACTAAAAGGAAATTTAGCAGATTCAGAAAGCAATGCAATAAAATTATATAATATGAATAATACTGAATTAATGGATACAGATGTAGTAGGAACAGGAATGAATCTAAACTATAATGATGTTACTTATACATTGGTAGTAACAGGTGATGTAACGGGCGATGGAAAAATAACTACACTTGATTTAAGTAAATTAAAACTTTATTTGGTAGAAGATCCAACTAATACTTTGAGCGGAGCATTTTTAAAAGCAGCAGATGTAAATACTGATGCATCTGTAAAAGTGTCAGACTTATCAATAATGAAGGGAGTGTTCGTAGGATTGATGAAATTATAACACCTTTATAAATTTCTATCTTTGGACATTATATTTTTTATTATGGTTGTGGTGTATATGGTGTTAGATGCGTATTATCAAATTGTAACGCACTAATTGTTGGGCTTGCGGGGCTAATTACATATTTATTATCGCTCCTTTTTACACCTGGTTGACTTACTGGCTCCCAGTTAGCAATATCAAATCCTCCTAGTCCTACCATTATCATCTTTATTCGTGAAACATCTATTATTGTTAATAAATCATCCCACTTAACATCCGCCGCCATTTTTTGAGTGTCGGTTAATATTTTTAACGAATTAATTTCAAACATTTTAATTTGAGATAAGTCCGTTACAGTTAATTTTCCATCTGCATTAATATCCCCTACAACTATTAAAGTATATGAATATATTCCATCTGTTGCTGTTGCACCTACTGGAATATAATCTGTATTTGCCAATGGTGTCCCTTGTTCAGTTTTAAATCCTGAAAAATCAGATTTGCCATCAAGTTTTTTAAAGTCTTCTACTGTTGTGTTCGGCCATACTCTAATGTATCCGTCAAGTGGTGGAGGACCAACGACAGTTAATGTAGTAGTTATTGGATTTGCGAAACTAATGGAATCTGTACCATTGTCTGCTATTATGTCTTTCCCAGTAATAGTTGTGTTTCCTAAGGTCGCTGTATTTTTTACTGTAAATTTAATTGTTAATAAATCTTGATTTGTAGATACAAACTTAGTATTACTCAACTTTATTGAACCGTTTGCTGAATCAAACGATACTACTGTCCAACCTCCTTGAGTTGTTAAATCTGATGTTGACAATGTGTTAAATACTGTTTGATCATAATTAATTGTTAATTTTGCAGAATTAATTCCTACACAACCTGTTGGAAAATCTTTTACACTAACTGTTGTATTAACAACCTTTCCTGTTCCAGCCTTTAAAGCTGTTGCCGATAAAGCCATTGTACAGTCTGTCATAGGTATAATATTTAATTTGACTGATTGGTCAGCAGTAGAAATATTGTTTACTTCATCCGATCCACCGATGTTTTTTACGGTAATGGTTGTATTTCCTAAAGTAGCTGTACTTTTTACTGTAAATCTAATTGTTAAAAAATCTTGATTCACAGATATGAACTCTGGATTTTCAAGTGCTACTTTACCATTTGCTGGATTAAATGTTACTTGACCAGTTGTTGGCTTCCAACCTCCTATAGCTGTTAAATCTGCTACTGACAATGTGTTAAACACCGCTTGATCATAATCAATCGTTAACGCTAAAACATTAGTTCCCTTGCAACCTACAGGAAAATCTTTTAAACTAACTGTTGCATCAACTGTCTGTCCCGTTTCAACTACTGTAGACGTTGCAGATAAATTTACATTAAAGCTTGTTGCAGGTATAACATTTAATGTAATTGATTGATTTTGTGGATAAATATCGTTCACGCTGTCTCCTGCATCAACATTTTTTACTGTGATAGTGGTATTTCCTAAAGTTGCTGTATCCTTCACTGTAAATCTAATTGTTAACAAGTCACTATCTACAGCTATAAGCTTAGCTCTATCTGTTGCCATCAGGTTCTGCGTCGGATCAAATGCCACTGCCGACCAACTTCCATTAGATGTTATATCTGTTGTTTGCAATGCATTAAACACTGTTTTGTCATAATCAATTGTTAATTTTATCGCATTAATCCCATCAGGTCCACTACCCACACTAACAAAATTTCTTAAACTAACCGTTACATCTACTGTTTGTCCTTTAACAGCTGTTGTAGATGATGCAGATAAACCTATTGTAAAGCTTGACATCGATAAAACAGATGTAATATTCATTGTAAATACCAATACTAAAATTATAATTACTAAAACACTTAATTTCTTTTTCATTTTCCCCTCCAATTTTACAAATAGTATACATTACCAAATACCTTTTGTCAATATGCCATTTTTCGGCACGTACATGTGTGAGATTAAAGTGTAACATCATATATATTTATTCACATCTTCTTTCAAATAATCTTCTACAAAAATTTGAAATAATTGAATGGGACTTCTTTGCCACAATACATCATTTTCATTTCTCACATCATCTGCAAATCCAGTTGTATACGCAAGTTTCATAGCTTCTTCTTCCGATATTTCCATTGCGGTTGCTATTACATTTACTACACTATTTAATTTACTAATCATCATTGTATTAAATTTAATATTTTGCATATTACACACTTTCACTATCAATATATTTTAATCTTGCAATTCCTTCATTGCTACAAACACATAACTGATTATATGTAGGATTTATCTTTAATTGCTTTAATGTATATTCTAAATCGTAAGTTCCCTCTTCATAAAATGTTACTAATCTAAATATTGTATCATCTGCCACTGCACCTATAATTATATCATATTCCTTCTCCAGACATATGTTAATGTCTTTTCTACAGCCACATACAAAATTCAACCATTCCTCATCTGTATACTTAAATTCCTTTAATCTCAAATTATTTAAATATATTTCATATTTTGTAATAATTGGTTGATTCCCAAATCTATCTGCTTTTTTTATTGCCCATGATTTTGCCTGTTCACAATTTTCCGTTAAATAAAACCCTTTTCCAAAATCTAATGGTCTTGCGTTCATGTTTAATTTAGGGTTTTTGACCTCTATATTTTAACCATGATATACTATCATATCTGCGTACCTCGTTCTTTTATAAATTTTAATGTATCTTCTGCAACCCATACAATATCCTGAGTATGCAATACTTCATAATTTTTAATTAAATAGTTATATACTTTTGTATCTACTAATGCATTATATATTTCATCCAATGACTTATTTGTTTTAGAATGTATTATTTCAATAATATATATAATAAACAAAATTCTAACATCTGAACATTTATAAATGCCATTTTTATCTTTTAATGCTTTTTTCATAATTAATCACGCCCTTTTGATAGGTATTATATAATTAAAATTAAAAAAAATCCAGTCTAAATTGGATTTTTTTATCATATTGTTTTCTTTTTGTAAAGTTTTTATACTTATACTGTAAAAACTTTTGATTTTTAATTTTTTTCAGTGAAAAATAACCTTCCTTTCATTTCTTTCCCACCAAATACACAATCTCATTATAGATTTTTTCTTCCACATTACTTGGTGCCACTGTTCTCGCAGCTTCTCCCATGCTCATCATCCTGTCCCTATGCAAAATAATTTTCTTAATACTATTTGAAAGTATACTTTCATTTAATTCAGAATTTTGTATTATTTCAGCAGCACCAACATTCGCTAAAACTCTTGCATTATATTCTTGATGATTTTGGCTTACATTTGGAAGCGGTATAAATATAGCGGGTTTGCCTACTTTTGCCACTTCTGTTATAGTCATAGCACCGCTTCTTGCAATAACCAAGTCCGCTACATTCATTACTTCGTCCATATTATAAATATATGGAACGATTCTCATATTATACACATTTTCAATACTTACGTTTCTTAAAGCCAACTCGTCCTTAATAATATCATATTGCTTTGGACCTGCTGCCCAAACTATTTGATATTGCTCCTGTAATCTATTATCTATTATCCCAATTAAACTATCATTTATTGCCTTTGCACCTTGACTTCCTCCAAACACTAAAACCACTGGCAATTCAATTTTAAGCCCCAATTGCGATAATATTTCTTCTTTTTGCATTAAAGACAAATCCATCCTCTCTACTCTTGTAGGATTTCCCGTTACCACGATGTTTTTCGCATTTCCTAAACTCTTTTTTGTATCTTCAAAACCAACTAAAACAACATCTGTCCACCTTAATAAAGATTTTACTGCTTTCCCTGGAAAAGCATTACTTTCATGTATCATTGTTGGAATCTTTAACATCTTTGCAGCCAAAAATACAGGTCCACAAATATACCCTCCTGCTCCAATTACTATGTCTGGTTTAAAATCTTTTAATATTCTTCTAGCCTGACCAATCCCACCTATTGTTCCTAAAATATGTTTAAAATTTTCTACACTAATTTTTTTACTTAACCCATATGCCGTTATAGTTCTTAACGGATAACCCCCTCTCGGAACAAGGTCATTTTCTAACCCATATGAAGTTCCAATAAATATTATTTGAGCTTCTGCATCTTCCTTCTTTATTTTATTAGCTATTGCTAGTGCCGGATTTATATGACCTCCCGTACCAGCTGCTGCTATTACCACTTTCATGGCCTTCCTCCTTTGATTTTTTTATATAGTTATAAAGTTATTAATTAATATTTTTTCTAAGATGTAGGGGCGAACATAGTTCGTCCTGCACTATAATTATCTCGTTTTTCAATAATTTTATCAAATTTCTCTAATCTCGGACGAACGATGTTCGCCCCTACATTTCGGCTAAAATGTTAAATAGTAACCAATAACTTTAAATTTTCTTCGTACTATGCCTCGATATATTAAGCAGCACACCGCACCGCACAAAGCAATATTACTAAAGCCGAACCACCATAACTAAAAAACGGCAACGACATACCCGTTACTGGCATCGACGAAGTTACAACAGCTATATTTATAATAACTTGAATCCCAATTAATGCGGTAATTCCTGATGCAACTAATGTTCCAAACATATCTGGAGCATTCATTGCTATCATTATTCCTCTCCAAATAAATATCAAAAACAATGCTATAACTATTGCACATCCAATAAATCCTAATTCCTCTGCTAAAACTGCAAATATAAAATCGTTATGCGGTTCAGATATATATAAATACTTTTGTTTACTATTTCCCAAACCTACCCCAAATAAACCTCCTGAACCTATAGCATATAAACTTTGAATCGCCTGCCAGCCTGAACCTTGTGCATCTGCCCATGGATTTAAAAATGATATAATCCTTTGAATCCTAAATGCCCCTGCACTTGTAACTTTTGCCATAAAATACATTACGGCTGCCCCTAGCGACCCTAATATAACACCTACAGATGCAAATATTCTAAACTTCACTCCTGCTATCAACATCATAATTGCTACTACGATGCATATTACAAGAGTTGCACTTAAATGGTTTTGGAATGCTATCAATATTCCAATAACAGGCACCAGCCACAAAAATGCCATCAACAGCCCGTGATTCTTGAATGAAAATTTCTTTATCTCATCCTTATATTTTGTTAAATATGTTGCATAAAAAAATATTATTCCTAGTTTTGCTAATTCCGATGGTTGAATTGAAACTATCCCAAATAAATCTATCCATCTTTTAGCCCCACCTTCAGAATATCCTACTAATTGAACAAGAATCAATCCAACAATAACACCAATATATATTATTTTATAAAATTTTTGATATTTCCTATAATCAATATAAGATATTATAAACATTAAAACAATTCCTAAAACTGCGAATGCCAATTGCCTTTTTACAAAATAATAACTATCGCCGTAAGTAGATAATGCAGTTGGAGAACTAGCTGATAATACCATTACTATGCCCAATGACAACAATAATAAAACTGCTATTAATAAAATAAAATCCACTGATTTTTTCTTTGAAACAGTTTTTTCTGATTTTGTGTATTTTTGTTGTGGTTTGACTGCTTGTTTTTGTGGCATAATCGTTTCTCCTTCCCTCGGGGACGGTCCTTTTTGTTAATTTTTGAACATCTGGGACACCCCTATTAAAACTTATTTAAATAAATATCTTATTTGTAGGGGTGTCCCAGATGTTCAAAAATTAACAAAAAGGACCGTCCCCCATATCACAATATCATATTGATATCAAGGCAATGTAGCAACATATTAGCGTGATTATTGAAAATACTGAAACCACCTTGTTCTCCTTCCAACCAGACAGTTCAAAATGATGATGTAATGGTGCCATTTTAAATATCCTTTTACCAGTTCTTTTAAAATACAATACTTGTATTGTTACAGAAATCGCTTCAAATACAGGTATTATAGCTACAATAAGTATTATAAATGGTATTTTCAAATACAATGCAAGTATTCCTATAATTCCGCCTAACAATAATGAACCTGTGTCGCCCATCATTACTCTGGCTGGATTCAAATTAAATATTAAAAATCCTAAACAAACTCCCGTTGCGACACTTCCAAATATTATTACTTCTTTTACATCCAAAATTATTCCTATTATCGTCAGGCATGTTATTATTATTGTTGATACTGTGGAGGCTAAGCCATCTACCCCATCCGTTAGGTTAATTGAATTTGTTATTGCTAATAAAACAAATATTGCAAACGGAACATAAACCCAAGTTGGAATTTGTATATAAATCTTTAAGAAAGGTATCAATGTTTCCGTTCCTATATGTACTGTATTAATCATATACGTTATAAAACAAACTGAAACCGTTAATAATCCTAATATTTTTGTTCTTGGTTTTATTCCATGTGAATCTTTTAAAACTATCTTTTTAAAATCATCCGCTAAGCCTATGGCTCCAAATCCAAATGCTGCCAATATTAGTGGCAATAATCTTTTTGCAACTGTTCTTCCTTCAGAACCACTACCTGCTCCATAATAATAAAAGAAAAATCCTGCAACTGATGCAATTACTATTGCAAACATCATTATTATTCCACCCATTGTGGGAGTGCCTTGTTTCTTCAAGTGACTTCGTGGGCCGTCATCTCTTTGCATTTGCCCAAGCTTAAGTCTTTTTAATAATGGAATTAAAATTATACCAAGCACCACTGTTGTGCCAAATGATATCAACAATATTTTTATTTGAAATTCCAATGAGTTCCAATACCCCACTTAAGTACACCTCTTATTCTATGCCTACACTTCTTTTAATATTTTAGCTACAATTTCTCTTTCATCAAAAGAAAATTTTTCTCCTTTTATTTCTTGATATGGTTCATGACCTTTCCCTGCTAAAACTATTATGTCATTCCTTGTTGCCATTTTTATTGCCTTCTTTATTGCTTGTATTCTATCTGTTATACATTCATATTTCCCATTTGTTCTTTTTATTCCTTCTTCTATTTGATTAATTATACTTTGCGGCTCCTCGTTTCTAGGATTGTCAGAAGTAATAATTGTATAATCTGCAATTTTACCAGATATTTCTCCCATTATAGGTCTTTTAGTTGTATCTCTGTTCCCACCGCAACCAAATACAGAAATTACGTTTCCTCTTGAATAACTTTTCACTGCATTTAATATGTTTTCTAAACTTTCTGGCGAATGTGCATAATCTATCATTATGCTTAACCCTTTTTCATTTGGAATTAGCTCACTTCTACCTGGTACTTTAACTTCTAATAATGCTTCTTTTATTTTTTCTGCATCAACATTATATTTTAGTGCTATACAAATAGCCGCTAAAGAATTATAAACGCTAAAACGCCCTGGAATTGGAACTTTAATTCTTTCATTCCTTTCGCCTATTTTTATTTTGAAATCTGCACCTGAATTTTGTACAGTTATATCTTTCGCTAAAAAGTCCGCTGGATTATCTATTCCAAAAGTCTTTATATTTAAATTAGGAAACATGCTTTTTACTTTTACAACGTAATAATCATCTGCATTAACAAAGAATGTTTTAGACATATTAAATATTTTTAGTTTCGAATTGAAATAATCTTCCATGTTTGGATGCTCTTTTAAACTTATATGGTCTTTAGAGAAATTGGTAAAAATTACCGCATCAAACTCAATACCCTCTACTCTGCTATATTTCAAGCTTTGAGAAGATACCTCCATTACAACATATTCAACTTTTTCTTTTACCATTCTTACAAATAATTGTTGCAATTCTATGCTATCTGGTGTGGTCCTTTCACTATCATATAATTTTTCATTTCCTATATATACGGCAACCGTGCCAATCAAGCCTACTTTATGCCCTGCCTTTTCTAATACTTGCTTAATCATAAACGTCGTTGTTGTTTTTCCTTTTGTGCCTGTAACACCTATTATTTGAAACTTTTTAGAAGGATGTTTGTAAAAATTCCCTGCCATTATAGATAGTGCTTTCCTTGAATCTTCTGCAACTATTAATGTTACGTTTTCAGGTACAGGTATTTTTTTAATATCGGCTGCGCTATCTGCTACTATTGCTATTGCTCCATTTTTTATGGCTTCATTTATGTGTTCGTGTGCATCTACTTCAAAACCTTTTATTGCAACAAATATATCGCCTTTTTCAATTTTTCTTGAATCACTTTCAATTTTATTTATTTCTATTTCTAGGTTTCCTTTTGCCTTTAAATTATCTAGTCCATTTAATATTTTTCTTAAATCCATAACAGCTCCTTCCTTTTTTGTAATTATATAATCTTTTTACTATTTTGTACATACCTTTTTTTAAATTTCTACATTTTCATCTATAAAGTCATTTTTTCTATAATATTCTTTCGTAACTGAATTATAAATAACTTGAGATGCGTTTCTTTTTAAGAAATTTACAATATTAAAAACATCTATCCATATCTGGTTATTCCCATCTTTTTGAACCTCATTAAAGATTAACTGTAAACCAAAATGCAAATGTGGAACCTCAATATTGTTTACATTTTCTGTTGCACTATAACCCGTCATCCCCAAATAACCAATAACATCCCCTGCCATAACAATTGAACCTTCAACTAAATTTTCTGCATATGGATGATCTTTTCTAAGGTGTGCATAATAATAGTATCTTTTACCATCAAAACTTCTTATTCCAATCCTCCAGCCACCATATTGGTTCCAGCCAAGTGCTTCAACATAACCTGTTTCAACTGCAATAATTGGGGTCCCAACACTTCCCATTAGGTCATTTCCTAGATGTTCTCTCTGATATCCGTAGCTTCTTGGATTCCCAAAATCATCTGAATGAGTATAGTAAAACCCTTTTGCAATTGGCGAAAACACTTTTATTCCGTATTTTTTCTCATATTCGCCTTTATCGTTCCTTATTTGATACTCTCCTATAAATCCGCCTAAGATAGCTGTATAGCTTTCTATATAGTAACTGTATAATGTCATGCCTTGCGTTAGCTCCTGTATGGTTTTCCCAGAATTTAAGTCTTTTATCAATTTATCTAAATCAGCTTGTTTGAAGTTGTTTAAATTACCATAGTATTTTGATGCAAGATATGCAATTAATTCTATCCAATTATATTTTACAGGATAATTTTCATTATGGGATTCAATATCTAAGTTAGCTGTTTTATCTAGAAGTGCATACGGTGGTGAAAATTCAACCCACTTAATATAATCTTGTTCTTTATTTTGCGTAGAAGCAATTACCATTGTAGATATATATGTAATTAAGGTAATCACAATCAATAATAGGCTGATAAAAATTAACATTTGCTTTAGTTTAATTATCTTAAATAACACTTATTCACACCTTTCTTTTGAAATCAACTACCATAGCCCGCTTGCGATGGGTAGTATATGAAAATTTATATTATTGGACACCTTTCTTTAGCGGATTTTACATCTCTCTAGTTTGAAAAAGAAGCAAGTAGTACTAGGCGAAATTTATTAGACTTCTTTCGAAACATAAAATGTGATATATTTACAAAAAACAAGTAGGTGTCATTCTGAGCGTTGCTACAAAGCCTTTCTGTAGGTGTCATTCTGAGCGTTGCTACAAAGCCTTTCTCACGAAGAATCTTACTAAATGGTAGGTATACAAATGAAAATAGATAAAGTAAGATTCTTCGTAAGTCAGTCTACGAAGTATGGCTCAGAATGACAATGCCTGAAATCTACATAGGTTTTGAAAGAAGTCTATTGAAGAACCGGAGGCGTACACTAAGTACGTTGAGGCTTTTTCAATAAATTTCAACGACGTAATACGCCGCTTATTTTTCAAACGTCCCTATATATCCACTAGAATAGTATTATCCTGATTAATCTTAATCCCAGGCTTAGGTGATTGTTCCACAATAATAGTTTTGCTTTCATCTAATTCACCATCTGGCTTGTTTCTTATGCTCAATTTCAGTCCTAATTCTTTTACTGCCTTTTGTGCATCTGTTATGCTCATGCCCCTTAATTCTGGCACTGTAACTACTGGCTTTGTATCGTCTACTTTTTTCACAACACCAAGATATGGTAAAACTTCTGATAAAATTTGACCCGACAATGGGGCTACAATTCCTCCTCCTTGGTGTCCGCCTTCACCAGTTGGATTATACAATGTTATTAGCATTACCAATTCTGGATCTTCCATTGGTGCTATTGCCATAAACGACGCAATGTATTTCCCTGTGTTAACTCCGTCCTCTGAGGTTCCTGTTTTCCCAGCAATTGAATATCCTGCTACCTGCGAACCTTTACCTGTTCCTTCTGAAACAACGCTTCCCATCATACTTAGAACATTTTTTGCCGTTTGTTCAGATATTACATTATCTGAAATTTTCACAGGTATATCCGTTTTTTCTCCAGTTGTAGGATCTATTATTTGCTTTACTATTCTAGGTGTTACCAGCTTGCCACCATTGGCAATTACAGAAGCCATCCTTACCATTTGTATAGGAGTAACCTCAAATCTCTGCCCAAATGCATATGTTGCTAATTCTATTGGACCAACTTTGCTTTCTTTTAAAAATATACTATTGGCTTCGCCGTATAAATCTATTCCTGTTCTTTCAAGCATTCCAAATTTTTGCAAATATGAAAAATATGTTTTAACGCCTAATTTTTCTCCAAGTCCTATGAATACTGGATTACAGGAGTTCATTAATGCTTGCCTTAAACTTTCTGAACCATGTGGATTATAATAACGCCAGCATTGCATTTTAACTCCATCTACGATAATGTATCCTGGATCATAGAACTCGCCCGCTTTATCGACTTCTGCAATCCCTTCTTGTAACGCAGCTGAAGCTGTTAATATTTTAAATACAGACCCTGGCTCATAACCATCTGAAATTGCTTTATTTCTCCAGACTTTTTGAAGTTCTTTCATCTGGTCCGCTTCAGATAAATTGTCCCAAGTTTGTGATAACTCTGGTGTATATGCATCATATGGAGAATTCAAATTATAATCTGGATATTCAGCCATGGCTAGAACATCACCAGTTTTAGGATTCATTATTATAATATTTCCACCATCTGTACACTTATTATCTACACAAGCATTTTTTAAGTACTTTTCTGCAATTGACTGCACCGTCATATCTATTGATATTACTAAGTCTTTCCCATCTATAGCTGGTATGTAATTTTCCTTTTCATAATCAGCATTGCCACCAGTTGCATCCATCACTTTTTGTATTTTACCCATTTGACCTTTTAAGATATCGTCATATTTTGCCTCTATGCCATCTAGCCCTTGATTATCACTTCCACAAAATCCAATTACTTGAGATGCTAATGTTTGGTATGGGTAATACCTTTTTGTATCTTCATCTATATTTATTCCACTATTTATACCATTTTGTTGCATCCACTCCCTTAATTGATCTGTTTTATCTTTGTCTACTTTCTTTATTATGGTTTCTATGGAAGTTTTTTTATTTACTTTTTTCAATACATCATCATACTTTAAATTGAATGTATTAGCTAAACACTCTGCAACCTTTTGTTTATCTTCTGTTTTTATATTTGTTGGATTTATTGTTACAGTTTCTACACTTGCACTTGTTGCTAAAAGAACCTTCCCTGTTGCATCGTATATGTTCCCCCTTTTAGGATTTATATTTCTATCTAATGTTTGTTGTACATATGCCATTGTCTGTAGCTCACTACCCTGTACCATTTGTATCCAGCCTATTCTAACTGTTAGTAATACAAATATTGTAATAACTACTATTAACATATTTTTTAATGTTTTTTTTGTACTTAGCTTTGTCTTTACCATGTGCTCTCCCTCACAAATTCCACTTTCTTCTCCTTAAAAATATATGTTTTTACAAGCTAGTTTATGAATGAGGAAAACTAAGCATTATTTTTGTTTTTATTGAATTATGAATACAAAAAAAAATCATTCACTAATTTTTTTAATTAGCGAATGATTTTTTTCATTTTCTATTCATTTGTAACTTTTTCCATTTGTATATCATATGCATTTACTAAATTTTCTGTAATCCCTCCGTGGAGTTGAGCTGTTGCCCCTGGTTTTAATTGAATTATTTCAACATATACTTTAGAATTTGATATTGGAACCCCTTTTTCGTCAACAAAAGTAATTTCTACGCCATATCCTCCTAAAGTTTGATCTGTATTATTTGTGACAGTTGCTATTATATCCGTTACTCCTTTTATCATACTATTTATTACATTATTTGTAGATACTGGTTGTGTACAAGTTAATTGGATGTTTGTTATATCCAATCCCTCAAACTGCTTTGGCATTTGTAATTTAGGGCTTGTATTATATAGCGTCCCATCGCTTAAAGTTTTAAAATATACAGCTGGAGTAGATGGTCCATTGTCTGCATTATTATATATTTTTTCCAAAAAGGCAATTCCTACTACAACTATTATTAAAACTGCTAATGTTATACCTGTTATAATTAATTTTCTTTTGCTTTTCATAAAATTTTTCTCCTAATTTCAAAATCCGTTTTTATTTTAGTAATTTTCTGCTTTCATTTCAAAGAATGATTGTGGGTGATTACATACAGGACATACCCCAGGTGCTTCTATACCTTCATGTATATGTCCACAGTTGCTACATATCCACATTACTTTTTCTTGTTTTTTGAATACTGTGCCATCATTAAGATTTTGTAATAATTTTTTATATCTTTCTTCATGTTCCTTTTCTATCTCGCCCACAGCCTCAAAAAGATATGCGATTTTTGAAAATCCTTCATCCTTTGCCTCTTTTGCAAAATTCGCATACATATCTGTCCACTCATAATGTTCACCATTTGCAGCATCTGCTAAATTTGCTGTGGTTGCTGGTACATCACCATCATGCAATAATTTAAACCATATTTTAGCATGCTCTTTTTCATTATTTGCGGTTTCTTCAAATATTGATGCAATTTGTTCCAATCCTTCTTTTCTTGCTTTGCTTGCATAATATGTGTATTTATTTCGTGCTTGAGATTCTCCTGCAAATGCTGCCATTAGATTAGCCTCTGTCTTTGAACCTTTTAATTCCATACTTATCCTCCCCTTTTTTTATATTTTATCACTTTGCTTGAAAATTTATTTGTTTAAATAATATCACATCATATAAAAATTAACAATAGCCTTTTTAAATTTTTTTAGTTTACGGGTTAATGCTTTTTAACAAAACAGCTTGTGATGATTAGTATATGTTTTTAAAAAGCGAACGACAGCCCTTTGAGGCCCATGGAGTCTTCGGAGGCTTGGAGGAGTTTTTTAAAAACATATACTAATCATCACAAGCGGACATTTTAGGCAAAACCATTAGCTAGCAACTAACACTAATCAATATCTACCTTTTTAATTTCAATTTTTTGATTCAACAAACTTTCTCCAAATTTCAAAAAATGTGTCTCCATATCCGTTAAATAAATATTATATTTCCCTTTATTAGCTTGATTATTCCCTTTATTACTTTCTTTAAGTAACTTTTCCAAATATATTGCTACCTTATCTCCTGTATCTATAATTTCTACATCTTTTCCCAGCTCATCTTTAATAATTTTTTGAAACAATGAATAATGTGTGCAACCTAAAATTAATTT
The DNA here is from genome assembly GCA_009778695.1 of Oscillospiraceae bacterium. Lineage (GTDB taxonomy): Bacteria > Bacillota > Clostridia > TANB77 > CAG-508 > WRFS01. Next base: position 5,170 of record WRFS01000006.1, on the reverse strand, counting down.
ATCAATTTCTACGGTTTTAAAATCTTTTAAATATTCTTTTATTGCTAATTTTGCTATTTCATTGTCAACCCAGCCCTCTTCAGCCATTCCTGCAAGAAGAGAACAGGCTTTATTAACCACTTCTACATTTTTAATATGATCCTTTATTTCCTTTTCCCATGCATTGCTTCTTATTGTCCCTACTGTCGCAATTACTCCAATGGTATTTACACAAGTATCTTTTGCTAGACTTAAGATAGTTGGCTCAATTACCCCAATAATTGGCACATCAAACAAATTCTTTACTGCATCCAGTGCTTGACTTGTAGCTGTCCCACAAGCTATTACAACAATTTTTACATTGCTTCTTAATAAAAATTCAATATTTTTCTTTGTTATTTCTATAATCGTATCTTGAGATTTTATCCCATATGGAAATCTTTTCGTATCTCCTAAATATATAATATCTTCGTTTGGCAATCTTTTTGCTATTTCTGAAAAAACAGTTAAACCACCAATTCCTGAATCAAATACTCCTATTGGTCTTATATCCATTATTCCCTCCTACTAAATTAATATTTTTCACCAAAGTAGCTTTCGGTAGATAGTATATGTTTTTAAAAAGCGAACGACAGCAATTACGAGGCCCATGGAATCTTCGGAGGCTTGGAGGAGTTTTTTAAAAACATATACTATCTACCGAAAGCGGACCTTTTAATGATCCTTAAATATACAATACTCCCTAATAATACATTCGCCACAATTCGGATTTTTTGCTTTACAAACATGTCGACCGTAATGCACAAACAAATGATTAGCTCTGTACCAATACTCTTTTGGCAACATTTTTAACAAATCTTTTTCTATCTTTGAAGGGTCCGTTTCTTTTGTAAGCCCCAACCTTCCAGATATCCTCTTAACGTGAGTATCTACCGCTATTCCACAAGAATTTTTATATGCATCATTTAAAATAACATTCGCACTTTTTCTTCCTATCCCTGGCAACTTCACTAATTCATCTGGATTATTAGGAATTTCGCCATTATAATCATTCACCAATACACTACATAGTTCTTTTATGTTTTTAGATTTATTTCTATAAAAATTTATATTCTTAAATAACTCTTCCAACTCTTCAACTGATAATTTATTAAAATCTTGAACCGTTGGATATTTCTTAAATACAATTTCAGTTGTTTTATTTACTCTTTCATCTGTACATTGTGCTGATAATATAACTGCTATTGCTAACTGAAATGGAGTTTTAAAATTCAAACTTCCTCCTACTTCTGGATAAGCTTTATCTAATATTTTTATGATTTCTGTTACATTATTTTGTTCTTCATTTTTTAGCATATTTAATTTATCCTTTCTTGATATAAATCCAATGTTACATGTGCCACAACATGAAGAGTCCCAGTCTCCTTATCCTTAAGCGAGAAAAACATCTCCTTATCACTAACTTTTGCACAGTACACATTCACATTTGCACCATATTTACATTCTTTTTTATATAAAATTTCTATTTCTTCTATTCTAGCATTTTCATCTAAAACCTCTTGTATCATATCAACATAAACTACATTATTTACATGATTATTCCAATCTATATCTTTCTTTTGAATAGCATATGTATAAATTAATTCTTGATTTTCATGTTCCTTCAATTTTTTAAAATCATCCGTTCCAAATATCATAACGTCTTCACTTTGATATCGCTCTATTACGTCCATTGGCGGGTTTTTTATTGAATTTGTTTTAAAATCAAAGTAAATCCATCTTGAACTTGCAATTGCAACCAACTCGCCTTTTTGATTGCACATTTTGTAATCTCTATAAGCATATATTTTTTCAAACTTTCTTGACCATGTTGTTACTGTAAATTCCTCGTTCCATTTTAATGAACTATACATTTTCATTCTCCAATTTATAACTACCCATGCTCCATTGTTTTTATCCATATAATATATTCCGTCTTTTGCACTATCTGAATGCAATGTAGCCAATTCTTGAAAGTAATTCATAATTGCTGATATTTTTATTTTATTGAATTTATCTACGTTTTGTGCACATACTCTAAATTTTTGTTCAACCTTCATTTTTTTAACTAATCCTTTCTTTTGTTACTATTTCCTAATCTTATATATAGTAGTAGAACGTATATCTGACCACCTAATTTTATTTTCATATAAATGAATAAATTTTGAGTCGTATTCTCTATATCTATCCACTATCGTTGTTCCGTCTTTTAAAATTACATAGACTTTTTGTCCTTGTTTAAATGTATGGTGTAAAGCCATGATATCCCCTACTTTCAGATATTGCTATTGTATCATAATATGTTTTGAATAGCAAGACACGGAAATAATACAATTGCTTATTAGTTACTGGTTAAAATTTTAACTAGTAACAACAATCGCATAATTTTTTGAACTTTTTTGAAGAAAAATACAAAATTTTGAATTTTTTTGAAAAATATACTTGCATTATTTTTAGTTTAATAATATAATGGTTTGTAGCAAAAGATAAAAGGAGAAAAAAATGGAACTTTTAAAGGATATATTTTTCAACACAGATAAACTAACTCAAAACAGTAAAGTTAAAATTTCTTATACTGGTAAATTTTTTCAGGAAGGTGCGAAAGAAGTACATATTCACTATGGTTTTGGTTTATTATGGGAAAACCTTTCAGATGTAAAAATGGAAAAAACTGATTTAGGTTTTCAAGCAGAAATCAACTTAATAGAAAGTGATACCTTTAATTTTTGTTTTAAAAATGAAAATGGAAAATGGGATAATAATAACGGAAAAAATTATGTATTTGAATTAGAAGCTGTTCCAACCGATTTAGTTGTAGCAATTCCTAACCAACTTGATAAGGCAAAAAGATTACGCAGAACATATATGCTAAGTAAAAAAATTAAGTTAGCAATATATAAACTTATAACTGTGTTACCTAAGTTAATTTCTGGTACATATAAGAAACCAGCAAAAGAAAATGATTTATTTTAAATAATTATTTGTATTATATAAAAAATGCTGTAGTGGTTAACAATGTGCCACTACAGTATTTTTTTCGTTTATTTAAACATTTTCATATTTATTTAATTTTAATGTCGTTCAAATTTTTTTCATAGATTACTTTACACTACCTATAGCAACATATCTAGTATATTATAACTTTTATCTATTGACAAAATTAAGAAATAGAAGTAGTATTAATGTAGAAATGAGGATATTATTATGAATAAAAAACTTAATATTATTTTAATTATTTTTTTAATAATAATATTATTATCAATTGTTTTTGCAATCATTGATTATAATAGAGCTAAAAAACAGCAAATTCCAGTATTTTGTATAAAACTTTATACAGACATGGATGGTGGAACAAAAGAATATATTGGATTAGGATATAAAGTAATAGCATACCATAAATTAAATGGCTATAATAAAATACATTTTGGAAGTATCTTTATGAAATATGATAACACTTTAACTGGTGGTAATGAACTTTAAATTTTATAAGAAAACTATGTTAGAAGTTTTAATTAAAAAAATATTTGTCAATTCTTTATTCATTTTTAAATAAAAATCGACAAATATTTTTTTAGATTTTATATCATTATTTAGATTTCATATGGAACAGTATCATATGCCATTTCGCCCGTTTTGGTTGTGGTAGGGACAGTAACCAAGACATATTTTTTACTTGTCTCTACATCATAGTAGTAGGTAGTAGAGGTATTATCTTGTACTTCTATTCCAGAAAAAGCATATTTTTGTGCTACTGAATTTTTTGCATTTTGTTCAAATTGCTTTAATTTTGTGCTCGTTATTTCTACTTTAAAATTTTCTTTTGAATTAATGGCTTCTTCTTGTTTTGCAGTATCTATGTTGTTATCGTAAATCGCTTCAACTTCCCCATTTTTTATACCTATTGTATATCCCACTGTTGTAACAAAATCACCAATTTTTAATTGTAAATCTATATATTCTGTTTGACTTTCCGTTTTACCTGTATTTATATCTGTTGTCATTGTACCTGTGTTTTCTGTCACTATATAATCATCTATATTTATATCAGGGTATACTTCTTCTATATAATTTATTGCTATACTCAAATTATCTCTTTTCAACTTACCTACATTTAAAATATTGCCTCTCAAACTGCTTATATTCATACTGTCACTTTTTAAACCATACATATTTACAATATCACTTTTCAAACTTTCTGTATTTATATTATGTGTCGAAAGAATATCTCTATCGGCGACTATGTTTGAAGCTATACTTGAAGATGTACTTGTTTTATATTTACCAATTTTCATATTAGCGTTTCCGTGATGAACAATTTGTACTTGTTTTACATTCCCATCTAGATAAATAAAAGAACTCGCATAATTTACAGCATCTAGAACACCATATCCTTGACCTAATTTTTCAGTATATCTTTTTGACCAACTTTGTGCACTGGCCACAGCAATTGTATTTCTAAATCCAACTGCAACATCCGCACCACGCAATGCTGTTTTAGCAGTAATGCTACCAGTATTGTAAGAATTATTTGTTCCTGCACCTTCACAACTCACATAAGTAACTAGTATAGTATCTGCATCCCAATGTACAGAGTCTGTTCCTACATGTGTAGTATTATCACTGCCAACCCTTATTCCAGAGTTAGCAAAAGAAATGGCAGTTAAATTCCCATGGGTAGTAAAAAGTTGTACATCCGCATACAAGTATGACCACAGTGTACTTTTGCTTGGATCTATATATGAATATCTTTTATATCCTGCACTTGAAAAGCCATTCATTGCATCATTTACTATTTGAACCGTATTAACTCCATTAGCAGTAGTCCCTGCAGAAAAAGCAAGGTTATCTCTTGCATAAACCTTTGTTGAAGATAATGAGAACAATAAAATAAAAATAATAATTAAGTTTGTAAGTATTAATAAACTTCTTTTTTTCATAATAAACCTTCTTTCTACATAATACAATTTAATTTGAAACGAAGTTTCATTGTATTATGATTTTAAATTATTTTTTCTAAAATCTTTATGGTCAAACATCACAACGAACATCCATAGGCTATCACCAACCTTATAAAATATTTCGTCTTTTCCTTGATGTAATTACACTATATCATTCCCACCATTCGTTTGTCACGCTGAAAATGTCGGTTTTT
>WRFS01000005.1 GCA_009778695.1 Oscillospiraceae bacterium | reverse complement strand
TGTACCTCCAATCCAAATCTTGATATATCTATTATACAAGATTTAAAGTAGAGAACAAAGTTTTTTTGGTTGGGACATTTTCATTCTCGATTACTTAAGACTTTATCATAATTGATTCAGATGATGCACTAAGGAGTGTTTAGAAACCTTGACTTTTGGCATGAAAAAAAGTATAATATAAGAATGTTAACGTTACTTGTGTTGTTTAAAAACTTCCAATAGGAGAAGATTATGATTATTTTTTTATGGAGCATAGGTATCACTATTATATTAATAATTATCACTATGCTAATTCTACGCTTAAGGTTGCGGTCTTTGAAAAAGGAAAGAGAAGATCAAAAATGTGTAAATGCGATGAATTTCATTAATAAGGTTAAAGATGACCTTAATCTTGATGAGATTAAGCCTATTCTAATATTTACTTATGGTTACAAAACGACTGAATTAGCATTACGCATGTATAAGGAGCAAAACAACATTTCAAATAGTTAAATTGAAAACCCTGAGGACATCTTGTCCAAAGGGTCTTTTTTTAAAAACAAAAGTGTTATAGAATGTAAAATTATCCATTTTAGGAATCCATTATTGTGTAACTGGTAACGTAGACTGCTAAAAATGTCATAAATTGCAAAGTTTTAGCAATGCACTGCTAAAACTTGACATATGACCGATAATATAGGGAACATAGTATCTGCAAACAAAATAGCTGATACTATGACATCACAAGGCAGAAAAATAGCGGTTCATATCGTGTTATAATGCGTGAAATTTTTGACTTTTTGAATAAAAAAGAGTATACTATAAGTATGTCATGTAGTTTGTGTTGTTAACCTTTCAAGACCAGGGGGTCTAATTATGAAAAAGGAAGCTGTTGGGGTAGCAGTAATGACTTGTCTTTTTGTAGCAGTGGTATCATTACCTGTTCATTTTTATAATGAACAGGTGAAGATGGAGTACAATCGGTTGGCAATGTGGCCATTTCGAATGCAGAAGACGAGTGAAGTGCTTCAAAATGCATTTAAAAAGCTGGTAATTACCTTGGATGTCAACTCAAAGGAGCCCTTAATAAAAGGACTCAGTAAGGACGATGTACCTTTGGTCAATGCTATCATTGACCATGAATCTGTTGATCAGCATGATGAGGATATTGCCGATATCAGATCAAAGTGTTCAGAGGTACAAAGTTCGTGGCTTACTCAGAAGAAAGGGGCATTAGCTATGATAACAGCCCATAATTATTGGGCTGCTGTTGACCGCAGTTCAGAGAAATGTTCTGAAGTGAACAAATTATCAGATGCTCAGCTAAAAATGGCACTTGATAAGAGTGAACGACAGAGACTGTACGAATATGTTCAGCAAAAGTATGGTTCTGAAAAGCTAAAAAGGCTGAAAGAAGTGGAGGTCATTTTAGCAAAAAACTAACAACACAGACCTCGGGGAGAAGTTTCCCCGGGGTTCTTTTTCTGTTTACAAAATTACAATGTCAGAGTTATTAATACCTTGCATCTTTCAAATCCTCTTGCGTTTGTTCAGCACCTTTTTGTATTGTATGTGTCAAGTTACTAACTCCATCATTTATTTGTCCTGTTCTTGTTATTTCTTCAGTTGCACTAACTGCACTTTTCAAAACATCTTCTGAAGCATCTCTGGTTTGATGAGCTTCCATGTCAGCATATATTTGTTCTAGTCTTGCTAATTGCTGATTATATTCCACTACTAACGGATCTTCACTTTGATTATTTTTTAGTTTTCGCCCTAACCCTTCATTGGTACACATATAGTCCACCCTATTTATCACATCATTTAATTCCTCAAAATTTTCAGTGCCTACAATATCATAAAAGGCCTTCATATCCCCAAATAATCTTGCTTCAATAATCGGCTCTCTATATCTAGTCATGAATGTAGCCAACATATCTCTAGTAATACAGGATGTATTCCATATAATGGTATCTGTGTCACTAATATCTGTACGAACAATCTCTCTTGGCTCAAATATATATATGCCTTGATTATGTAAAATTTGTCTAGTCTCTATTGCCAAAATATCTGCAATGTTTTCATTTGACCTTTCATATTTACGTTTTTTAATATTATATGGATTTGATGCAGAAACATCACTTTTAATAAGCTCAAAACCTGACCTAAAACCTATTTCAGGAGAATATTCTGCTTCAATACAATGACAAATTTCGTGCAAAAAAGTATAATCTAAATTACCACAATCTGTACTTTTTACAGTATAAAAAAGTATTGAAAAAAATCCTTTGTTATTAAATCCAGCAGTTATAGAGACTAGTTTATTTTTTTTTCTTTCATAAATTGCTTGTCTGTTAGATGGAGTATCTGGCATACCTTTACTCATAATTCTACTAAAATCTTGGCTACCATAAATAAACTTTTCTTGACATTTTTCATATCTTTCTATTCTAAGTTGAGTTATTTTTCTGACTAATTCAGTTGTAGGTATTACCTCTGCCACTCCATCTTGTTGTAAAAAATGATTATACCAATCTTTTTTACTGCCAAAATTCCAGAAGTGTTTATCTGTAATTCCCATCTGGGTAAAGTACCTACTTCTATAAGAGTAAATATTGTCTTTATCCTCTTGGCTAACTGATGGATCGTTTAGTTTATCTTCATCTTCTTGAGAAAACCATTCAACATATAATTTCATTCCAATATCATCGCCAATAAATAATTTACATTTTTCTTCTATACTAGTGCCTTTACTGTCTAAAAACTTTTTCAAACTATCTGGCAAGTAATTTCTTGTAAGTGGTGGCATATCTATTGAAACTTGCTCATACAATATAAGTCTTTGTTGTTCATGTAAATCATCTTTTCTTTTTGTTTCATAATCCACATATTGTTGATAAGGTGCTATTTCTTGCATGTAGCTTGCATATTCTTCTAATAATTGATTATGTATTTGTAAATATCCTTCAATTCTACCTAAAATATTTTTATATTCATCAGTTTCGCAGAAGGCTTGATATGTTTCTTTTGTAATAGGAGCGGCATTTTGTCCTCTTAAAAAATTTATAAACTTAATACGATTTTCTTCTATTTTTTTTTGATTTGGTTCTTCGCCTTCTTCAGGAGGATTCCATGCTTTAATTCCTATTGGATCATGTTTAAACTCGGGATTTATTCCCCACTTATATCCATCCATATACTCTTGTAATAATGTGTTAGTATCTTTATCTAAATCCTCAACAAAACTTATTCCTTCATATTTACTAACATCTATGCCTATTTGTTGCAAAAATTTAATTCCAAGCTCTTTTTGTTTGCAATTTTTTAAAGAATTAATATAGCCACTAATACCATCAACATCATTATACATAATATAATAGATTTTGCTCATTCTTGTTTCTATAACATCCCTATATTTTTTTCCGTAAACCTCTGTAAAGGCATTTATTATATCTTGAATATTATCTTGTACATCAATATTTAAAAGATTCATATTTTTCTCTCCAACACTTTATTTATTATTTCATATTTTATTTTATCTAAATATTCAAAGTTATTAGGAAAATCGTTTTTTCCAAAGTAATGTTTGACAGTACCACTTTTATATGTAATTTGTAATTGCCAATCCATGCCATCTACAATATTATCATTTACATATTTATTTTCCCATCCATCAATGATCCTAAATAATTGATCAAAATATTTCATAACTAATTCATCATCAACATCCTTAATTTTAGGATTTTTAATAGAATCCGGATACATATTATCAATATACTTTACTACATTTTTATCATCATATATTTCTATTTGAAAGTATTCTGGCATTGATAGCATTGATTTTTTCTCATACATAACATTTTTAATATTTTCAAACAAGGATTTATCCTCCTATAATTAAATTTTATTTTTCTATTCGTTCTCAAACACATTTTACCACAAAACAAAAAAAATGCCAAGCAAAAAACAGGTTTAATGGTGATATTAAAGTCATAGACCTGTTTTTTACAAATTTTAGACTTCAACAGTATAAAAATCACAAAAAATCACATACGGACTTATAATAAGAGGATTAAAGTTCATCTTGTTCGCTAGACAATTGTAAAATTATATTATATAATCTATTTTAGTTTTCAGAAATTCTATAGAGAGGAATAAATCTTTATGATTTTGTTTGACTACATATTAATACTACTATTTGCAATACTAATATCAAACTTCATTAACAAATTTATACCAGTTATATCTGTTCCAATTATACAAATATTTTTAGGAATAGGCATAGCATTATTGCCAATAGGTTTTCATTTAGAATTAAATCCAGAATTGTTTTTTGTTTTATTTATCGCACCGTTGCTGTTTAACGAGGGCATGTTAACTGATAAAAAATCATTATGGTCTTTAAAAAGACCAATATTTCTTTTAGCCTTTGGTTTAGTATTTATAACAGTTCTTGCAATTGGTGGGTTTATTAATATATTAATGCCGGCAATTCCACTTGCAGCATGTTTTGCACTTGCAGCGGCATTAGCTCCGACAGATGCTGTAGCGGTTGGCAATTTAGCCAAAAGAATAAAAATTCCTTCTAAAATAACCAATATTTTAGAAGGAGAGTCGCTAATTAATGATGCTTCAGGTCTTGTATGTTTTCAATTTGCAATAGCAGCAATGCTAACAGGAACATTTTCAGCTACTAATGCTGGTATTACGTTTCTTGTAATTGCAATAGGTGGTGCTTTAGTAGGAGCAGTTTTCACTTTGATAAAATATATATTTATTAGGTGGATACGTTCGTATGGAATGGAAAATGTTACATTACATATATTAATAGAAATATTAACACCGTTTATTATATATATAATTGCAGAAAAGCTAGGAGTAAGTGGGGTTTTAGCAGTAGTAGTGGCTGGAATAATTCATTCATTTAATAGAAAAAGACTAAACCCAGAAACAGCAAGTTTAAATATTGCATCGCAAAGTATATGGTCTATGCTTTCGTTTACGTTAAATGGTCTTGTATTTTTAATATTAGGCACACAATTACCAGACATTATTAAAATAATCTGGAATAACTCTTCTATAAATAATATACAAATTATTTTATATATTGTGTTATTTACAATAGCTCTTCTATTAGTTAGATTTTTATGGTCGATATTTATTATTAAAAAAGATATTTATAATTCAGAAGATAACAAGTTAGGAAGGTTTAACACAAGCTTAATTATCAGTATGTCTGGGGCTAGAGGTACGGTTACCTTAGCAAGTGCTATGGCAATTCCGTTATTATTATTAAATGGAAGTCAATTTCCAGAACGTAATTTGATTATATTTATGGCTTCTGGTGTTATTATTTGTTCGTTATTAATATCAAATTTTCTATTGCCAGTTTTGTTAAAGAAAAATGGTATTGAGAATAACAATGAGGACGAAAGTGAAGCATTAACAGAGATATTAAATAATGTAATTGCAGATTTAAATAGCGAAGTTACAACAGAAAATAAACTAGCAACAGAAATTGTTATAAGAAATTATCAAAGAAGAATTATGTCGTTACAACAGAAAGGGTTATCTAATGTTAGACCTATTATGACGGATGAAGAAAAGGTTTTGAAAATTCATGCTATTCATTTAGAACAGGAAAATACAAAAAAACTTGCTATGGGAAATGAAATTTCTTCTAAATTAGCTGAGTATTATTTAATTGGTTTGAATAAAAGGCTAGAAAGATATGAGGGAAATAAGCAGGGCATTGGAAAGGTTATTTTAGATAGGATACGATTTATTGTCAGATTTTATGGAAGGGTTACTCAAACTAAAGTCAATCAATTTGTACAAGAGCATGATGGCATTTTAAAAATAAGTGAATCTAATTATAATTATGTAGTTGAAAATTTAAATTCTATGAAAAGTCCAGAAAATCAAGAATTAATTGATGGGGTGATATTGGAATATCAATCTCAAATGGAATTAATAAAGAGTAGAAGTGTGAATACTAATAATATGAATGAAAATATAACGGAAGTGACTTCAGCAGGATTTCAATTAGAACGAGATCATATTCAAACAATGTTTGAATGTAGCAAAATTTCAAGAGAAACTGCTAATAAAATGATTAAAAATATATCTTTTTTAGAAATTCAAATGCAAGAGATGTAATAGATACGATGGGTGCATAAAAGACCTACATTTTGCACAAACTATGTAAAAAATACATAGGGAGTGTAAATGTGGACAAATATAATTTATTAAAAGGAAATGAAATATTTTTAGATAAACATCAATTAGAAGAATATATAGAAAATTTAGCTAAACAACAAATTACAGGGAAAAATTCTAAAAAAAATACGTATCCAATTTATACATTAAATGAAGACTTTGCATATATTACAGAGGTATATAATTTATTAAATGAACACATAAAAAAAGGGATTAATATTCATCCTGCTGGGGAATGGATTTTAGATAATTATTATATCGTTGAAGAAAATGTAAAGATGATTAATAATGAACTTACATTAAAAGAATATAAAAAATTACCAGGTGTTGCACAAGGCCCATTAAAAGGTGTTGCAAGAATTTATGTGTTTGCTAGCCAAATAATAAAATACACAAATAATAGTATTGATAAAGACACGTTGGAAAGCTTACTTAAAATTTACGAAACTTATCAGAATATTACTATGGATGAGTTTTGGCATATACAAAACTTTTTAAAAATTGCTATAATCCAAAATGTTGCAAATATCTGCGAAAAGATTGAATCTAGTCAGTTGCAAAAGAATAGAGCGATTGAAATTATTGATAAAACTATAGAAAATAAAAAAGTTAAGACTGATAACAGATACAATATAAATAATCAGTTTGATGCAAAATCACCATTTATAGAATTTATGGCATATAAACTTAAGAGATATGGGAAAGAAGGTATCCCATATCTAAATGTGTTGGAAGAACAAATAGAAAAAATGGGAAGCAATTTGTCTCAAATTATTAAAAAGGAGCATTTTTTTATTGCGGTTTCAAGAGTAGCAATAAGTAATGCAATAAATAGCATAAGAAATCTTTCTAGGATTAATTTTCAAGAGATTTTTGAAAGAATAAATGTTGTGGAAGATGTACTGAAACAAGATCCTTCTGGCACATACGAAAAAATGAGTTTCGAAACCAAAGCATATTATAGGAATGTTATTAAAGAGATTTCAGATAAAAATGGAATCTCTGAAATGTATATTGTCAATAAGGCGTTGGAATTAGCACAACGTCACGCACCATATGTAGGGGCGGATTCTATATCCGCCCAACAAATGGCTAGTACACAAATTCCTATTGCACCTGTAAAAAAATCTATGTACACATATGTAGGGGTCGGCGTCGAGGGCGGCCCGAATATTACACGGTAAATCAAATGATACCCAACCAAAAAAATCACACATCGGTTATTACCTAATTTCAAAGGGAAAGAAAGAATTATTAAAAACATTAGGTTGCAAAAGCGACGAGTTCACAAATAGGCGAAAATCAAGCTTATTTGTTGTATTGTTTTTTGCTATAACATTTTTAATTACTTATGTAATAGCAACATTTATAACCGAAAGATTAGGAATATTATTAGGAGTAATATTAGGTTTATTGATTTATGTACCAATAACAGAAATTTATTTTCAAATAGTAAATTATTTTTTAATAAAAACCGTAAAGCCGACTATAATACCTAAAATTAATCTAAGCAACGGACTTAGTGAAGAAAGTGCAACAATGGTTGTAATTCCAACAATAGTAGATTCATGTGAAAAAGCGGTAGAGTTGGTTAAAAAATTAGAGGTGTATTATTTAGCAAATAAGACGGAAAATATGTATTTTGCAGTTCTTGCAGACTGTACAAAGAAAAATGTAATGAATGATGAAAAGGATAAACAAATTATAGGTGCCGGTTTAAAAGAGATAGAAAGGTTGAATCAAAAATACAATGCGGATTTTCCTAAGTTTCATTTTTTATATAGAAAAAGAAAGTGGTGTGCAACTGAAAAAGCATATTTGGGTTGGGAAAGAAAAAGGGGATTATTAATGCAGTTTAACGACTTTTTGGTGTCTTCGTGTGAATATACTCGCACTATTACACATGTTGAGAAATCTACGCACACATGTGTAGGGGTCGGCGTCGAGGGCGACCCGACTACGAATGCCAAACATAATAACATAGGGGCAGGGTTTCATACCCAACCGAATCGCAATCATCATCAAAGCGATTTTCTGTACAATTCTCTTGAAGAAGTAAGAAACAAGATTCCCAAGATAAAATATATTATTACTTTAGATAGTGATACGAATTTGACATTAAATTCAGGACTAGAATTAGTTGGTGCAATGGAACACATTTTAAATAAGCCAGTTGTAAAGAATAAAGTTGTTGTAGATGGATATGGCATAATTCAGCCAAGGATAGGTGTTGACATTAGTATAATGAATAAGTCCATTTTTACTGAGATTTTTTCGCAAAAAGGTGGGGTGGATTTATATTCTAAGGCTGTTTCGGATGTTTATCAGGATAATTTTGGCGAAGCAATATTTACTGGTAAGGGAATATACGACTTACAAGTGTTTAATCAATTGTTAAGTAAAACCGTTCCAGAGAATACAGTTTTAAGTCATGATTTGCTAGAGGGGTGTTATTTAAAATGTGGACTTGCTACGGATATTCTTTTGCTTGATGGGTATCCAAGCAAATATAATAGTTACATGAAAAGAAATCATCGTTGGATTAGAGGGGATTGGCAAATAATATCTTGGTTGTTGCCAAGAGTATTTAATGAAAATAGAAAAAAAGTGAAAAACCCACTTAACAAATTATCAAGATTTAAAATATTTGAAAATTTAAGAAGAAGTTTATTGCCAGTAATGGCTTTAATTTTGCTGTTTATAAATTATAAATTAGCTTTTATTTTAGGGTTAATCTGTATATCTATGCCTACAATACTTGACATTGCAAATTATATTGTTTTTATTAGAAGGGATTCGCAAGTTAAGCAGATTAATTTTAGTTACAATATTTCAGGAATAAAACAAAGTATTTTAAGAGGTATTTTAGATATAGTATTAATTGCGGACAGAGCGACTGTTTCAGCTAATGCAATTATAAAAACACTATATAGATTAAGGTCAAAGCATAATTTATTAGAGTGGACAACGGCCGAAGAAGCGGAAAAACTTCAAAAAACAACGTTAACTTCATATTATAAGACTATGTGGATTAGCGTGATATTGGGGGTATTAATGGTTTGCCTTTTAGGATACGCAAATATAGTACTTGGATTATTATGGATATTTGCACCTTATATAATGTGGTATATAAGTAAATCAAGGCAACAAGAAGCAAAATTAATGCAGTTAAATGAAGATGAAAAAAAGTATATTATAGATGTTGCAAGGAAAACGTGGGGTTATTTCAAACAATACATGAATGAAGAAGGTCACTATTTACCACCAGATAATTATCAAGAAGGTAAAAAAATAAATAAAAGGACTTCTTCAACAAATATAGGATTAGGTATTTTAACAGTGGTTTCGGCATATGATTTTAAGTTTATAAAAATAGAAGAAGCATTGGATTTAATTGAAAAAATACTATATGTAATAGATGGTCTTCCAAAGTGGAATGGGCATTTATATAATTGGTATAATACAGAGGATTTATCTTTGATGATACCAAGGTATATTTCTACAGTGGATAGCGGAAATTTTGTAGGGTATTTGTATGTATTAAAACAATTTTTAACGGAGGTCGGGAATCGGAGGTCAGAGGTCGGATGTAGGGGCGGATTCCATATCCGCCCAAACAAAATTGAACAATGCAGGAACCGTGACAAACCCCAAAAACGACGTAGGGGTGCATGATTGCACCCGGCAATGCAGATGGAGGAGACAGAATACAGAGGTCGGATGTAGAGGCGGGGCTTGCTCTGCCTGGACATGACATAGAAAATTTAATTAACATTGTTGATAAATTAATAAAAAATACAGATTTTACCGTGCTATATAATCCGGAAATTAAACTATTTTCAATAGGCTTTAACATTGAGGAAAACAAATTAACAGATTCATATTATGACTTTTTAGCTTCAGAAGCAAGGCAGGCAAGTATAGTTGCAATAGCAAAAAAGGATGTTGAATCAAAACATTGGAATTTCTTAAGTAGAACTCTTACCATGATGAATGGTCATAAAGGATTAGTTTCTTGGTCGGGAACAGCATTTGAATATCTTATGCCAAATGTGAATATAAAGAAATATGAAGGGAGTTTGTTAGATGAAAGTTGCAAATTTCTTATAATGTGTTCAGAGTTGTATGTAAGAAAACTCGGTGTTCCATGGGGTATTTCTGAATCGGCATTTAATTTAAAAGATTTAAATGGATATTATCAATATAAAGCATTTGGGTTGCCGTGGTTAGGATTAAAAAGAGGTTTAGCAGATGACCTTGTTATTTCACCTTATGCAAGTATTTTAGCAATAACAGAAGAACCGGTTAAAGTTATAAAAAACTTGAAAGACCTTGAACAATATGGGATGACTGGGCAATATGGTTTTTTTGAAGCGATAGATTTTACTCCAGCGAGATTAAAATATAATAAAAAGTACGAAGTTATAAAAGCCTATATGGCACACCATCAGGGGTTAATATTGCTTTCAATAAATAATTTAATAAATAACAATGTTATACAAAAGAGGTTTAGCAAAAATCCAGAAATTGAAGCAATAGATATACTTTTGCAAGAACAAATGCCAGAAAATATAATTATTACCAAAGAAAAGAAAGAAAAAGTAGAAAAGCTTAAATATATAGATTACGAAGACCATGCACAAAGAGAGTTTAATAAAATAAATCCTAATTTTGAAAATACAAATGTAATTGCCAATGATGGATATTTGAATCTTACTACGGATACGGGTACTGGGTATAGTAAATATATGGACATATATATTAATAGGTACAAGCGTACTAATGATGAACCGCAAGGTATAAGATTCTATGTAAAAAACATCAAAAACAACAACATATGGAGCAGCGTGGGGGTACATCCCAGCGTAGGGGTGCATCCTGGCGTAGGGGCACATGATTGTGCCCGGAGGCAGTCATTCACCCGGTAATACCAATTTCGACATAACATTTACAGAATATGAAAATAAGTTTAAGAGACATGATGGAAACATTACATCGACTTTTAAAACAACTATTTCTTCGGAAGATATTGTTGAAATTAGAAATGTAAGTTTTGAAAATGATGGTACTGTTGCAGAAACAATAGAAATAAGCGGAGTTTTTGAGCCAATTTTATCTCCTATAGATGCTGATATATCGCATCCAGCTTTCAACAATTTATTTATTGATTTTGAAAAGGTAGACGATAATATAATTATTAAGAGAAGAAAAAGGGATGCAAAAGAAGAAGATATTTTTGTTGGAGTAGCTTTATACACGGATAATGCTACAATTGGAGAATTGGAAGTAGAAATAGATAAGCTTAAATTTTTGGGAAGAAACAATATTGGTATTCCTAAAATGGTGGAAGAGTCCATACCATTTTCTAATAAGATTGGGATAGCAGTTGACCCTATTATTGCATTAAGAAAAACTATGGAAATAGAAGGAAAATCTAAGTTAGATTTAAATCTTATTATTGCAGTTTCACGAAAGCAAGAAGATGTATTAGAATTGTTACAGAAATATAAAAATACAGAACAAATAAAAGCTACTTTTGAGCTTTCAAGGGCAAAGGTAGAAGCGGAAAACAGATATTTAGGGTTAACAAGCAAAGAAATAGAAGGATACCAGCAAATGCTAACTTATCTAATTTATAAAAATCCAACAAAAAAGCTGGCAAAAGATTCGATAGTTAAAAAAGTTTATGAACAAAAGGAGTTATGGGAATATGGAATTTCTGGAGATTTACCAATATTGTTGCTTAAAATAAAAAATAAAAATGATACGGATGTTTTAGTTAATGTTTTAAAGGCATATGAATATTTTAGATATAAAGGTATTTATGTAGATTTAGTAATTTTAAATGAAGAAGAAAATAGTTATGAACAAAAATTGAAAGCAGAGATTGAAAATATAATTTCGAATAGGCAAATTACGTATTTAATTAATAATGGAATTCACATTTTAAGTAATATAGACGATATTAATAAAAATATGCTTAAATTTAGGGCGGATTTGACAATAGATTCTGGAGAGGGAAGTTTAAAAACCATATTAAAAGAGACAAAGCAGGATTATTTAGCAAGTACCGAATTTATGTCGGAAGAAAAGAATGTATATTCTGGTGTGGCTCAAGAGGAAATCATACAAAATGTAGAATTACAAGATTTAAAATATTATAATGAATATGGTGGATTTAGTGAAGATGGCAAAGAATTTTTAATTAAGATAAACAAATATCGTAAACTTCCGACGGTGTGGAGTCATATAATGGCAAATAAAAAGTTTGGAACATTAGTAACAGAAACTTGTGGAGGTTACACTTGGAATGAAAATTCAAGATTAAACAGGCTAACTGCATGGAATAACAATCAAGTAACGGATGTTCCTTCTGAAATAATTTATTTAAAAAACAAAGAAACAGGCAACACATGGACGTTAGGACTTAGTGTGATTCCTGTAAATACAGATTATTATATTACCTATGGATTTGGATATGCAAAATTTAAGCAACAAAACGATGGAATTTTGCAAGAAAATGAAATTTTTGTAGGAAAGGAAGAAGCTGTAAAAATAAATAAGATAACTTTAAAAAACATGCAAAATGTAGATAAAAAGTTAAAACTTATTTATTATATAAAGCCAGTTTTAGGCGAGGATGAAATAAAAACTTGTAACTATATAGAAACTGAGCATGTAAAAGAATACAATATTGTTAGTTTCAAAAACTTATCAAATAATAATAAAATTGCATATATTTCCAGTAGCGAAAATATTACTTCATATACTGGTAACAAGGCTAGTTTTATGGGCAATGGAAGTATCTCGAATCCACTTGCTTTAAAAAAGATTAGCTTAAACAACAAAAACGGAATTTTCGAGGAAAGCATTATTGCTGTTCAATTAGAAATAGAAGTGCCTGCACAGGAAACTAAAGAATTGGTAATAATTTTGGGTGAAGAAGACGATTATTTAAAAATGCTAGAAAACAAAGAAAAATTTACATCATTAGAAAATGTAAAAACGGAATTGGAGTTAGTTAAAAAATATTGGCAGGAGACATTAAGCAGTATACAAGTTCAAACGCCTATGGAATCAATAAATATAATGTTAAATGGCTGGATAATGTATCAAACTTTAGTGAGTCGCATGTGGGGAAGAACGGGGTACTATCAATCTGGTGGGGCATTTGGTTTTAGGGATCAATTGCAAGATACATTAGGTGCTAAATATATAGATAAAAACATTATGAGGGAACAAATACTAAAAGCAGCTAGTCATCAATTTATTGAAGGAGATGTTGAACATTGGTGGCATGAAGAAAACAATTCGGGCGTAAGAACACGATTTGGTGATGATTTGTTGTGGCTTCCATATGTGGTTTCAGAGTATTTGAAGTTTACAGGAGATTATAAAATTCTATTAGAGGAAGTGCCTTTTGTGCAAGGAGAACCACTCAAAGAAGGTCAAGATGAAGATTATAATGTGCATCTTCCAACTGAAGAGAAGGCAAGCATTTTGGAGCATTGTTTGCTTGCTATAAATAAAGGTGTTAATATAGGACAAAATGGGTTAATTAAAATTGGGTGTGGTGATTGGAATGATGGATTTAGTACAGTGGGGAATAAAGGTATTGGAGAGAGTGTTTGGTTGAGTTTTTTTGTGTATGATGTGTTGGGGAAGATGATTGAAATATTGGAGGATCCTGCACACAGTAAAGTTTTCGGTGAATTTTCGTTTAAATTTTTGGAAATCGATAACTTCGATAATCTAATTTCTCAATACCGCCAAATTCAGTTTGACTTAAAGAAAAACATTAATCAAAACGGATGGGATGGACGATGGTTTAGGCGTGCATATATGGATAATGGGAAGATTTTAGGGACAATAAGTAATGAAGAATGCAAGATAGACAGCATTGCTCAAAGTTGGGCGATTATTTCAAATGCGGCGGACAATGATAAAAAATATATAGCTTTTGAAAGTTTAGAAAAGTACTTGATTGATAGAGAAAATGCCATATTAAAATTGCTAACTCCAGCGTTTGAAAAGAGCGATTTAGAGCCAGGGTATATTAAGGCATATCCTCCAGGAGTGAGGGAAAATGGCGGACAATATACACATGGGTGTTGTGGATATGACAGTAATACATAAATGTGTTGATACTCTAATAATACATATTATTTGTTAACAGTTTAGTCTAAAACTTCCGCCTCTGGAGTGTAGTATAGGTTTTAAAAAGGCTCCTCCAAGTCTCCGAAGACTCCATGGGCCTCAAAGGGCTGTCGTTCACCTTTTTAAAACCTATACTACACTCCAGAGGCTACCTTGCAGAAAACTGTTAACTGGTAAGCAGATCTGTTGACAATTTATAAAGATTATTGTATAATGTTATTGTAATATGAAATAATAATAAAAATATTCATATTATAATAACAAAGGAGATGATAAGAATGAATTGTTATAAAATTGTTTTAGATTATATAAATGAAAGGGAAGCTGATGACCCTATATTTATTGAGGAAATAAAAGAACATGTTGCTACATTTTGCGAAAAAGAAGAATTAGAAAAAGTATTCAAAAATGTAAATGTTATAATAAATAGATTAAAAAAAGAAGGAATTATCAAACGAGCAGAGAAAGGTATCTATTATAAACCAACTCCAACTATTTGGGGAAGAGAAACAGTTCCACCGGTTTTTGAGATTAGAAAATATAAATATATTATAGATAGAGATGGTAAAATAAAGGGATATATTACAGGTGCGAGGCTTTTTAATATGATGGGTCTTACAACACAAGTACCAAGAAGAACAGATATAGCAACAAACGCATGC
This sequence comes from Oscillospiraceae bacterium, assembly GCA_009778695.1. Classification (GTDB taxonomy): domain Bacteria; phylum Bacillota; class Clostridia; order TANB77; family CAG-508; genus WRFS01. Next base: position 61,501 of record WRFS01000005.1, on the reverse strand, counting down.
CCTAATAAGAATAAACAGATACTTGATAAATACCAAGTAATTATTAGAAAACCTAAAATAGAAGTAACAAATGAAAATTATCAATATTTACAATTACTTGACATTTTAGCAAATAATGATAAAATACATGTGGAGGTAAAAAATGAAGAAGAAGTGTTATACAAGTATATAAAAGAAAGTGATTTGGATTTTGAAAAATTATTAAAATATGCAAGAGAAACTAATAACAAGAAGGCATTAGCTAAATTGTGGACTCTTGCAAGATAGGAGATATTTATGTATTTACATTTACAAAAGGAAAATTTTATAAGAATTATAAAAGAAATAAATTTCGATAGTGAGATACCTTTGGATATTTTAGAAAAGGATTATTATGTATGTTTGATTTTACAAGAACTTGCTAAAAATCAAGATAATTTAAAGGCGTACTTTAAGGGTGGAACAGCGTTATATAAAATATTAGATACAAATAATAGGTTTTCAGAAGATATTGATTTAACTGTTGAAGTGGTTGAGATTGATTCCAAAACCAGTAATAAGAAAAGATTGGAAAGATCAGCACTAGGTTATAAAATTGAAGGGTTAGAATTACAGAAAGATAGGTGTGACCAAAGAATGTCTAAGAGTGTAACAGCGTTATATAAATATGAAACGAATTTCGAAGAGATAGAAAATCAATTACATAAAGCTGGAGAAGTGCAAGTGGAATCAACATCTTTTACAATAAGTGAGCCAACTGAAAAGGTAAAGGTTGAATCGCTTATATATAAACATGCAACAGATACACTAAAAGAATTTCTAAAAATGAATTTTGATTTAGGTGAATTTGAAATTGAGACTTTAACAATAGAAAGAATATTTATAGATAAACTATTTGCAGCTGCAGCATATTATAGAAAGCAACAATATCCAGATTTAGCAAAGCATTTATATGATATTACAATATTATTTGAATTAGATAGAATACAAAAATTATTTGAAGATAAAACAAAACTTAAACAAATATTGGATATACAAAAAACGGAAGAAAGTGCTAGATATGGTGGAATAAACGATAATACAGAAATGAAAGATTTTGAATATATGAATAGTGAATTTAATTCGGAAATTGAAAAAGCATTTGAATCTATGCAGGACAAATATATTTATAATTCTGAATATAGAATAAGTATAGCAAAAGTAAACGAAACATTAAAGCAGATACGAGAAAAATTGCAATAATAAGAATGAATATATCACATGCAAAAAAATGGTATTGTAAAAAATATAATATTAGTATATAATCTTTTAAATTGATGGGGGTTTTATTATGAACTTAAGAAAAAATAAAGGGATAACGTTAATAGCGTTAATTATAACTGTAATTGTAATGTTGATTTTAGCAACTGTGGCAATAGGTAGCATAAACAGTGGGTTGTTTGACAAAGCAAAACAAGCAACAGAGGACTATAATAATTCGGTAAATAATGAAAATGATCAAATAAATAATGCGATAGGTTGGTTTGAAGGTACAAATGGAGATGGAACAAACGCATCAAATACAGATGGTAGTTGGAATGGAATAATAAATACGCCGAAGCTAACTAATGATATGAAAGCGGTATATTGGGCGAAAGATGATTCTGGAGATATAGATACATTAAACCCAGCAAATAATACCACCGAAATAATTCAAGGAGACAACTCAAACTTCAAGATAGAAAATTGGTATAATTATACAGACACGTCACAAAATGGAACTAACACAAGTAGATGGGCTAACGCAATAACAGCAGACGGAAGTTATTGGGTATGGATACCAAGGTATGAATATAAAATAGATTATACAGGAGTGGTGCAAGGAGTAGATACAGATTATAGAAAAGCTGGAAACATAGATGTAAGATTTATAGATATAAGCACAAAGTCTGGTTCAAGCGGGTATACAACAGATTCAAGTGGAATAACAAGAGACAACGATGGATATATAATTCATCCAGCGTTTACAAATAATGTAAATCAAGGTGGCTGGGATAGTGAAATATCAGGTTTTTGGGTAGCGAAATTTGAAATGAGTGGAGAAACAAATGGAAGCCCATCTGCACCAGGGGATGTGGTAACATCAAGTACAATAAAAGCAGTAAGCAAACCAGGAGTGTCATCTTGGGGAAATATAACTATAGGAAATTGTTATACGAATTCACTTAATTATGATACAACAAAATACAGCCATTTAATAAAGAATAGTGAGTGGGGAGCAGTAGCATATTTAACACATAGTCAATGGGGAAGAAATGGAACAGAGCTAACCATAAATGTTAATATATCATATATAACAGGAGGAGGAACTGGGACAGCATATGCAACAGCAAATACAGCACAAAGCACAACAGGGAATCCAACAGGAGTATATGATATGTCTGGAGGAGCAGGTGAATATGTAGCAGCATTTAACAAAGCATATTCTGGAACATATTTTACATCTTATGGAAGTTCATTTGCAAGTACAGGAGGAAGCAGTACTAAGTATGCAACGGCATATAGCAATAGTACAAACACGAGTTATGCAACAACTTTAGCAGATTTTACAAATATAGGCGGTGTTGCTATAGACGTATCACATATAGGAGATGGAATTCATGAAGTTTGGGTAAGTGATGATTGTGGATGGTTTTCCGACTCCTCTCTTTTCGTTAGTTCGAGCCATCCGTTTTTCATACGTGGGGGCTACTTCGGCGAGGGCCAGTACACAGGTGTTTTCTGTGCTGATGTAACTTACGGTGGTACTGACGGTGGCAGCAGCTTTCGCATTGTGTTAGTTCCATAGTAACTTTGTTGATTCAAGCAATCTATTCTTCAAATTTTATTACAGTAAAATAGACCCGAGGGGGAGGGTCTTTTTTTTTATGTATTAGGAATAAAATTTGTGAATTTTGTTCAGAATAGACGTAAGGAGTTGGGGAAAAATGACAGAGAGTTATGTTGAAAATAAAACAAATGTTAGTAATATAGCAAATAAAAGAGCAAAGAATAATAGTAACTTTGTATTTAAGTGTGTATTTAATAATAATGGGGATAGTTTAGAACACACAATAGAAAGAGCTTTTAAGAGTTATTATAGCAATAAAATATTGTAAAACTAAATTTAAAAGAATAATGTAAAAATATAGAAAAAGTTTATAATACATGGTATAAGCAAAGATTTGTAGCGTTTACCTGAATAAAACACAGTTGACTTCGCCAACCGGTTACGTTATAATATGAGGCAGAGTATCAATACATTATTCTTTTTGTAGGGGCGGATGCCTCATCCGCCCACGAGCACAGCGAGGGAGGTAAAATGGGTTATAACTTATTGAATAATGTAAATTACAAAGTTGGTATATATATAAGGTTATCAAGAGAAGATGACGAAAAAGAGGAAAACGAAGAAAGTGTGAGTATTCAAAATCAAAGGACTATACTTATGCAATATGTAAAAGATGAGGAACTTACATTTGTAAAAGAGTATGTTGATGAAGGAATTAGTGGAACTACTTTTGATAGACCAGGGTTTAACCAACTTTTAGAGGACATTGAAAATGGAATAATAAACATGGTTGTGACAAAAGACTTATCAAGACTTGGGCGTGATTATATATTATCTGGGCATTATGTGGAAAAATATTTTCCAGAGCATAATGTAAGATATATTGCAATTTTAGATGGAATTGATACAGCATTAGATAGTTCTAGTAATGACATAGCACCTTTTAAGTCTGTTTTAAATGATATGTATGCAAAAGATATTTCTAAAAAGATAAACAGTGTATTAAAGTCAAAAAGAAAAGAAGGATTATATCTTGGAAACACGGCACCGTATGGGTATTTGAAAGACCCAGAGAATAAGTATCAGTTAATTGTAGATCCTGTTGCGGGAGAAGTGGTAAGAACAATATTTAAAGAGTTCTTAAAAGGAAAAGGTACAATGCAGATTGCAGATTCTTTATCAAAGCAAAACGTACCAATTCCGTCAGTATACACTAATAAAAAAACGAGCGTAAAATCACTTAACTATGGACTTTGGGCAACTTCCACTATTAGATTTATTTTATCTAATGAGGTTTATACTGGTACAATAGTGCAAGGTAAAAGGAAGAAGTTAAGTCATAAGTCTAAAAAGTTCATAAACTTACCAGAAGATAAATGGGAAAAAGTTTATGATATGCACGAGCCTTTGGTTAGTAGAGAAGACTTTGAGAGAGTACGAAAAATAATAGATGTTACAAAAGGTAGTAGAGTTATTTTGCAAGATTACTTATTTAAAGGATTACTGAAATGCCATGAGTGTGGAGGTTATATTGGAATAAGGAGTCGAGATAAAAACGGGAATATCTATGGCAGATGTCAAAGGTATGGTAGATATGGAAAGTTTGATATTTGTTCCCCACATAATTTCAACTACGAAGTGTTAGAAGAGCAGCTATTAAAGGTATTGAAAGATATTTGTAACAAATATACAGACAAAAAGAAGTTAGAAGAAATAGCTAGGCAAAATAAAAGTTTAGAAGAAAAGCAAGAGGAGTATATTAAACAAATAAATTATTATTCCAGTATAATCGAAAAAGAAAAGAAGAAGCTAGAAATAGTTTATGAGGATAGGCTAAATGATGTTATTTCTTTGGAAGAATATACAAAGATGTCCGAGAAAATAAGAAGAGAGATAAAAGAACATACAAACGAGAAAACCAAATTAGAAGAAAAATGTAAGGGTGGGGCTTGCTCCACCCAAGAGGAAGAAACGGTAAAATTGAATAAACTCATAGGAGAGTTTACGACAATGAAGAATCCTACTAAGGAAATAATTAGAGAATTTATTTATAAAATTGAAGTATACGAGGACAAGCAAATTGACATACACTTTAATTTTAAGCCTTTAGAGGATATTCAAAAAGAATTAGAAAATGAGATTTTTTGTGCTAGAAAACCGTATAAAAAGAAGATTGCATAATGATGTTCACAACAGCAATACACACATGGGTGTTTGTGGGTTGTAATGGCTGCAGCCATGTTAGGCTTTGGCGAAAAAGCAGTAGAATATTATAGAATGATGACTCCAATAGAACATTCTAGAACAAGAGAAGCAGCAGATAAATATAAGGTTGAGCCATATGTAATTTCAGCAGATATATATGGAGAAAAAGAATTAGCCGGCAGAGGTGGTTGGAGTTGGTATACAGGCTCTAGTAGTTGGTATTACAAAATTGGACTGGAGTATATATTAGGTTTAAATATAGAAAATGGCTATCTTAAAATGAATCCAACTATACCAAGGGAATGGAAAGAGTATAAAATTAGATATATTTGCGAGAACAAGAACTTTAATAAGAATAATACAATTTATAATATTGTTGTGAAAAATCCAAATGGGAAAAATAGTGGAGTTGAAACGGTTCGATTGAATGGGGTAGAAATTGAAGATAAAACAATCTTTCTTTCTGATAATGGCAAGTGTAATGATATTGAAATTATTATGTAGAGTTACAAAATTCGATAGCATTTGACAAATGAAATAATATTATATGCAAAATTTATTTTTGGATACGTAATACCAAGATGAATTATTACAATAATATTACAACAATATTACATTTTTGTAACATTGCTAAAATCTATTGCAAAAGAAAAAAAAGTGTGTTAAATTATTGACAAGTGGAACAAAGTGGTATAAAATGGTATAAAAATAAAACGAGGTGTATGAATGTGTTAATAGGAGAATATGAACATTCAGTTGACACAAAGGGAAGACTAAGTATGCCAGCTAAATTGAAGGAAGATATAGGAGAAAAGTTTGTAGTTACAAAAGGTTTAGATGGTTGTTTGTTTGGATATTCATTAACAGAATGGAAAAACTTTGATGAAAAATTAAGACAGTTTCCACTTACAAACAAGGATGCTAGGGCTTTAATGAGATTTTTTTTAAGTCGGTGCAACTGAATGTGAAATTGATAAACAAGGCAGGTTTCTGATAGCAGGAAATCTCAGAGAATTCGCAGAATTAGAAAAAGAAGTGGTTATTATTGGCGTATTAAATAAGATTGAAATTTGGAGTAAATCTAAATGGTTAAAGTACAATGAAACCGAAAGTAGTTCTGTTGAAGATATTGCACAGAATATGGCTAACTTGGGGTTATGATGTATATAACTTGAAAAAGTTTATATAGACACTAAGGACAAATTTTAAGATACAAAAGAAGAATTTTTTAAGATACAAAAGAAAATTTTGAGATACAAGTGATGTGACAAAAATACAAAAGATGAAATGAAAAAAGAACATAAGAACTTAAGAAGGGTTGGGTCAGGATTAAAGTATTTACCTTTAACTGACCCTTTTTTTATAAAATATTATAATTTAAATGTTGTCAACTTAAGGCAAAAGGATTGTATATGTAGGGGCGAACATTGTTCGTCCGAGACTAGAGGAATTAGATAAAATTATTGAAAAACGAGATAATTATAGTGCAGGACGAACGATGTTCGCCCCTACAATAGCGACAACATATTCTAACCTCTGGGAGCTACTTGGCTGAAAAATATAAATAGTAACGGTGGAGGATGGTTTGTTTGGAATTTAAGCATATACCAGTATTATTAAACGAAAGTATCGAAGCATTAAATATAAAATCAAATGGCATTTATGTAGATGGAACTTTAGGTGGAGCAGGACATAGTTTAGAGATTTTAAAAATGTTGTCATCAGCTGGTGTACTCGTTGGAATTGATAGAGATGAAAATGCTATAAAATTTGCAAAAGAAAAACTTAAAGAATTTCAAAATGTAAAATATATTCATGACAATTATTGTAATATTCAAAGTATACTAAATGAACTTGCGATAGAAAAAGTTGATGGCATATTGCTTGATTTAGGAGTTTCGTCTCATCAAATAGATGAAGATTCAAGGGGGTTTAGTTATATAAAAGATAGCCTACTTGATATGCGTATGGATAAAACGCAAGAGTTTTCAGCATATAACGTAATAAATGAATATGAAGAAAAAAAACTTTCAGATATAATTTATAAGTATGGAGAAGAAAAATTTTCAAGAAGAATAGCTCAAAAAATATGCGAATACAGAAATGAAAAACCTATAAGAACAACGTTAGAGTTGGCTGAAATAATAAAAAGTGTAGTACCTAATTTTAAAGGTGGACATCCTGCTAAAAGGACGTTTCAAGCCATTAGAATAGAAGTAAATAACGAATTAGAGCCACTATATAAAGTGGTTATGGACTGTATTGATTTACTAAATAAAAATGGTCGTTTGTGTATAATAACTTTTCATTCGTTAGAGGATAGAATTGTAAAAAATGCATTTGTGGATGCAACAGGAAGGTGTACATGTCCAAAGGGAATACCTTATTGTGTCTGTGGAGCAGTATGTAGTGGTAAAGTAATAACAAAAAAGCCAATAATTCCAACAGAAGATGAGTTAAAAAATAATCCAAGAAGCACAAGTGCAAAATTGAGAGTCTTCGAGAAGAATTAATGCAAAAAATAGAAGTTCAAGAAAGGAGGTAAACTTATGCCAAGGAAATCACAATATATTTATGAAACCACTCCTAAAAAAATTGATTATAAGAGTCCTAAAAGTAGGAAAGAACGTGGAACAAGAAACAACAGTACTAGACCTATGCAAAAGCCATTGAAAAATGATAAAAAGAAAAAGAAGCAAACACGCAAAGGAAAAGTTAAAAAGCAACATAAGAGTGTAGAGAAGCTTGCTCCAAAAAAAGTGGTACAGAAAAAGAATAACGAAATAACTCATGGCAAGGCAGAAGTCGTGACGGCATCAGAAAAAAAGACTAAAAAGTTTTCGAAACCAAAGGCAATAGTTTACCTAATTGTAGCCTTTTCTTTACTTTTTTTTATAGGGTACAGAAATACATTAATAGATCAAACATTTGCAAGTTTACAAAAGTCAAAAAGTAATTTAGCTGCATTGCAAAAAGAAGATCAACAACTAAATGTTAAAATTGAAGATAGTATAAATTTGGATAATATAGCGAAGGCTGCAAGTGAAAAATTAGGGATGCAAAAATTAAGTAGTAGCCAAAAAATTTATTTAACTTTACCAAAAAAGGATTATGTTGAGCCGGCACCAGAGAAGATTGTAGTGGAGCAGGATAGTTGGTATATGCAAATTTGGAAAATGATAAAAAATTTATTTTAAAAAGTGAGTGAAATGCAATGTATGTTTTTTTCGCAGTAATAATAATTTTGGTCTTTATAATTATATTAATTCATAATAGCATAATAGGGTTAAGAAATAACGTGGATAAATCGAAAAGTGGAATCGATGTGTATTTACAACAAAGATTTGACTTAATTCCTAATTTAATTGAAGTAACAAAAGGTTATATGAGTTACGAAAAAGATTTATTAGATAAAATTGCTGAATTGAGAAGTATATATAACCAAAGCAAAGACATTCAAGCGGGAAATGAGCTGAATAATCAGTATAAAACGATTATGGCAACAGTTGAAAATTATCCAGAATTAAAGGCAAGTGAACAGTTCTTGAATTTACAAAAGAGTTTGGTAAAAATAGAAAGCGAATTGCAAGCTGCTCGTAGGATTTATAATAATGATGTGACAAGATATAATACTAAGATTAATACATTTCCTAATAGTATGATAGCATGGGTGTTTGACTTTCAAAAAAGAGATTTATTTGTTTTGGACGGAGAAGATAAGGTAGAAGTGGGGTTTTGATTTTTTAAAATGTTTCATTTCAACTGAAACATTTGTTGACAAAGCAATAAACTTTCAGTATAATATCAGTAAGAGGTAAAGAAATAATGATTTATAGAGAACATTATATAAAGCAAGTTCGTGAATTTTATGATTCGGATTTAATAAAAATTATAGTAGGAATAAGGCGTTGTGGCAAATCTGTTATACTAGAACAAATAAAAGAAGAAATAGAACAAAAAACACCTAATATAATATCTTTAAATTTTGAAGATAAAAGAATATTGGCTACTATTCCTAATGGTGATAGTCTTATTGATTATGTTGAAAAAAATAAAAAAGATGGGAAAAATTATATATTCTTGGATGAAATACAGCAAATAGATAATTGGCAAGATGCTTGTAAAACATTGAGATTATATGATAATTCTGTATTTATAACAGGCTCAAATTCAAAATTATTATCAAAAGAATTTACAAAAGAATTAAGTGGAAGATATGTTTCCTTTAAGATTAGACCATTTGTGTATAAAGAAATTTTAGAATATACAAAGAAATTAGAAAAATCATCTTCAATTACAGATTATCTTGTATGGGGTGGTTTTCCTAAAATTTTTGAATTTGATACAGAAGAGGCAAAAATCAGATATTTAAATGATTTAGATGATACAATAGTTATAAACGACTTAATAAATAGATATAAAATCAAGAAAGAAAAATTATTTAAAAGTTTTGTAAATTATGTGTTACGTTCTAATAGTAGAATAATGTCTGCAAAATCTATTCATAAGTATATAAAGAATAAAAATGAAACATGTTCTATAAATACAATTATAAAATATTTATCTTGTTTAGAAGAAGCATATATAATAGAAAATGTTAAAAGATATTCACTGAAAACAAAAAGTGAACTTGCTTATTATTCTAAAATTTATAATGAAGATGTTGCATTTAATTCAATTAGATGTGCAGATAATAGATATGATTTAACTCACAATTTAGAAAATATTGTTTATAATGAACTTATTTATATGGGATATAATGTAACAGTATTTGATAATAATGGTAAAGAGATAGATTTTTTAGCACAAAAAGATAATAAAAAGTATTATGTTCAAGTTGCATATAGTGTAGCAGATGAAAAGGCATATTCTCGTGAGTTTGGTGCTTTTGCTAATATAGACAATTTATCTCAAAAGATTATTATTACTAATGATGATATTGATTATTCAACAAGCACAATTAAACATATAAAATTAAAAGATTTCTTAGTAATGGAAAATTTATAATACCAATTAATATTTATATTTCCAACTCTTGCAAAGTTTTGTTAATTTTTTGTGTAACTTCTATGATGAATTTTAGAATGCTATAATATTTAAACAATGATTGCTTGTTCGTTGAATTATAAAAAATCTTAGGATTAAGTATTTTATCTACAAAAAATCTAATATATATTTTTTTATTTATAATTGCAATTTCATAATCAATATTATATTGGTTATGAAAATCAACCAAATATTCCATTATTTCACTTGTTAATAATTGCATAGCAATTATCTTATTATCAGAGTATACGTCAAAGTATTTTTCAAATTCTTTACTATCTAATTCTACAAAGTCAGGGTTTTTAACTAATTTTACATCGTTTCTTAAAATATTTACATATGCATTTATGTTTTTATTACAACTGGTATTTGCAAATATTCCATCAAAGGAATTACCATTATTGTTCAATGCAGATAAATTGTATATTTTTACATAGGTTTCATTATCCAAAGAACCTTCAATATAATCATTACAAGAATGTGATTCTACTAGACCAAATGGTTTATCATCAAAAAGGTTTACGGTATTACTTATTTTGGGAATATTGTAAGTTAAATTTTTATTAATTAATTTTACAAAGGTTGAAATTAAATCTGATCTGTACGAAGTCGTGTAGTTTGTGGAATATTTTGCATATTTAATATGAGTATTATATAATTCTTGGTATATATTTTCAAATTCAACAGATGTGTTTTTAGCTAAAATATTAGTTTCAATTTGTTTTTTTTCTTTAATTAAAAATAAGTTAGGCATATAAAAAGCTAAACATATAAAAAGGAATTCAGATAAAAAAAATACAAAGAACAAAAAAGGATTAATTAATATTAAGTTGAAAGATAAGATAAATAATGGGATACCAATTAATGCCAATAATGCCAATAAAAATCTAATTAAAAGTATTTTTGTTTCTGGTTTCATTTAGTTAACTCCTTATATCTCCAATTCTTGCAAAGTTTTATTAATTTTTTGTGTAACTTTCAAAACAAATTTCAACACACAATAATATGTAAATAATAGCTGTTTATCCATGGAACTACCAAATATTTTTGGCTCGAACATAGGTCCTGTAAAAAATCTTATATAAATAGCATTATTTCTAATTTCCAGGTCATAACTTATATAATATTTATCGTAAAAATCAACCAATGATTCCATCATATCGCTTGTTAATAACTGCATAGTAATAATCTCATTTTCAGAAAATACATCAAAGCGTTTATTAAACTCTTCATTATCCATTTTTATTGATTTGATAGGGGTGACAGGCAATTTTTTTAAAATCTGTATATGTGTTCCAATATTTTTAGTACTTAAAAAATGAGCGAAAATACCTTCAAAATTAACCTTTTTATCAGTATCTTCTGTACGTAAGTTGTATATGCTTATAATGTCATTAGTTAAATTTTCTTCTATATAATAATTATCTGTATAAAATCTAGAAAAAGTTCTAGCATCAAAAATAGCTTTTTTATAATCCAGTTCTATATTAGAGTAATCGTTATCATTTAGCGATTTGTATATTAACTGAGGATTAATCATTTTTATAAGATTTGGAATAATCTCTTTTTTACAAGCATCACAATATTGTTTATAATATTTATTTGGTTTATGCTTTAAATAGTTAAATAATGAAGTTAAAATTGATAAAGCAACTGGGAAAATAATAAACAAAACAATAAAAATAATAAGAGGAAGAAATACTGTATAAATTATAGGATCAAGAAATGATAAGAAAATACTGGTGGTTAATTTTATGATTAGAAAAATACAACCAAAAATAATTATTAGAATACTAACATATTGAAAGATGGTATATTGTAATGCCTTTTTTCTCATAGATTCTAAAATTAAATTGTAACTATTAAATAATTGTTCATATATATTTTCAAATTCCATTGGAATATTTCCAAGTTTTTTTAAATCCATTTTACAATACCTCGAATGAATTTTATCACATACTAAAAATAAAAACAATACGAATTTTTTATAAAAAGAGTTGCCGAGTAGCACTTTTCAGCAAAGTAGCCTCTGGAGTATAGTATAGGTTTTAAAAAGGTGAACGACAGCCCTTTGAGGCCCATGGAGTCTTCGGAGGCTTGGAGGAGCCTTTTTAAAACCTATACTATACTCCAGAGGCGGAAATTTTAGGTTAAACCATTAACTAGAAACTAAAATGAACAAATTTTCGTAAAAAAGTATTGATTATTTTTGAAATTTGGTATAAAATAAATAAAAACATTCGGAGGGAATATGTTTGCATATATAAAAGGAAAATTAGTATCAAAATCGAATAATTATGTTGTAGTAGAAGCAGGAAACATAGGCTACAAAGTATTTATGTCGGCAACTGCAATAGATAGATTAGGAGAAATAGAAACACAAGTAAAGGTTCACACATATTACTATGTAAGGGAAGATAATATTAGTTTATATGGATTTGTAAGTCAAGAAGAACTAAGAATGTTTGAGTTACTTTTATCTGTAAGCGGAGTTGGAGCAAAGTCCGCAATAGGAATGCTTTCAGCAATTACACCTTCCGACTTTGCATTAGCAATTATTTCAAATGACATTGCAGAGTTAACAAAAATACAAGGAATTGGAGCAAAAACTGCTGCAAGAATAGTGCTAGAATTAAAGGATAAGCTAAAAACAGAAGACGCAATAATACAGAAGTCAGAGGTCGGAGGTCATAGGTCAGAAAATAAAAAAAATGAAACAGTTGTATTCGAGGCTATACAGGCGTTACAGATTTTAGGATACACTAAAAGGGAAATACAACTAGCGTTAGAAAAAACAGAAGTAAAAAATTTATCAACACAAGATATAATTAAAAAAGCGTTGGTAATTTTAGCAGAATAAAGTAGCTCCCAGGGGGTTACAGTTCAGGTGGTAGGTATCGCAATGCATGAATACGTCAATCCCCCTCCCGCTACGCCAATGCTGTCAACTTAAGGCAAAGGAATTGTATATGTAGGGGCGAACATTGTTCGCCCGAGACTAGAAGAACCAGATAAAATTATTGAAAAACAAAATAATTATAGTGCAGGACGAACAATGTTCGCCCCTACAACAGTGCCAATATTCTCTTAAGTTGACAGCAATGGCGGAGCGGGAGTGGGATTCACGCACTTATTCATTGTCATATATACCCCTTGACCTGGAGGGACTTTTTTTAAAGCACTACCTAACCCCCTGGGAGCGGGGAGATTGTGAGGATAAACCATGAATTATAATGAGCCATTAGCCTTTAGGGTACGTCCTAAAAGTTTAAGTGAATTTGTTGGTCAAGAACATGTTTTAGCAGAAAACAAAATATTATACAGAACAATCAAAGCAGATAGACTATCCAGCATAATTTTATGGGGACCACCAGGATGCGGAAAAACTTCACTAGCAAAAGTAATTAGCGAAACAACAAAATACAAATTCATTAAAATAAATGCTGTTATATCAGGAATTTCAGATATAAAAAACGCTATTTCTGAAGCAGAAAACCTATTACTTAATCCAAGTGGAAAATGTATATTATTTATTGATGAAATTCATAGATTTAATAAACTTCAACAAGATGCACTTCTTCCATATGTTGAAAATGGGACAATTATTTTAATAGGAGCAACCACGGAAAATCCATATTTTGAAGTAAACAAGGCTTTAATTTCACGTTCAATGATAATTAAACTTGAACCACTTACTGCAAAAAATATTTTTAAAATTTTAAAACAAAGTTTAACTAATCCAGAAGGTTTAAAAAATTATAAAATAAAAATAGAAGATTCTACTTTAGAAAAAATGGCAGAGTGTTCAAATGGTGATGTTAGGACAGCCTTAAACGGACTTGAAGTTGCAGTGATTACAACTGAAATGGACAAAAATGGGGTAATAAATATAACAGAAAAAATTGCAATGGAAAGTATAAATCAAAAAAGAGTTATATTTGATAAGTCTGGAGATAGCCATTACGATAACATAAGTGCATTTATAAAATCAATGCGAGGCAGTGACCCAGATGCAGCGGTATTTTATTTAGCTAGAGCTATTGCTGGAGGCGAGGACCCAATGTTTTTGGCAAGAAGAATTACAATTGCCGCAAGTGAAGACGTAGGTCTGGCTAACCCAAATGCGTTAGTTGTTGCAAATGCGGCAATGCAGGCAGTACATATTATTGGCATGCCAGAAGCTAGAATAATATTATCGGAAGCAGCAATTTATGTGGCAAAGTCGCCTAAATCAAATGCTGCGTATATGGCAATAGATAAGGCAATAGAAGATGTAATAACAAAAGATACGGGAAGCATACCAATGCACATAAGAAACGCTCCAGCAGAGGGAATGAAGGAATTTGGATATGGAGAAGGATATAAGTATCCACATAATTATCCTGGGGGTGTTGTGGAGCAGCAATATTTGCCGGATAAAATGGCTGGAACTAAATATGTTGATATAAATAAGGCACAGTTGTGCGGAAAGAAGGAGAGTTTATGAGTAAAAAAACAGATGTAGAAGTCAGAGGAAGTCGCAAACACATGATAAGAATTGGTATTTGTGGCTATGGTAATTTAGGTAAAGGAGTAGAGTCAGAAATTAAAAAACATTCGGATATGGAGTTGGTTGCAATTTTTACAAGGAGAAAGCCTGTAGAATCGGTGCAAATTAAATCAAAGGTACCAGTGGTGCATATTGATTCTGCTATTGAATGGAAAGATAAAATTGATGTAATGATTTTGTGTGGTGGTTCTGCAAAAGATTTGCCAGTGCAAGGACCAAAATTGGCAAAAATATTTAATACAATTGATAGTTTTGATACACATGCAAAAATTCCAGATTATTTTAAAGCTGTTGATGATTCAGCTAAATCAGGAAACAATGTTTCTATAATATCTGTTGGATGGGATCCAGGCATGTTTTCTTTGTTAAGATTGTATATGAATTCAATAAGTCCAAATGGGAAAACATATACATTCTGGGGGAAAGGTGTAAGTCAGGGGCATTCAGATGCCATAAGGGGAATTAAAGGCGTGGAAAATGCAATTCAATATACCATTCCTGTTGATGAGGCTATGGAAATGGTTAGAAATGGCGAAAATCCAGAATTAACAACTAGAGAGAAGCATACAAGATTGTGTTATGTAGTAGCTTCGAATGAGGCTGATGAAGACCGTATTGAAAAAGAAATAAAAGAAATGCCGAATTATTTTGCCGATTATGATACTACTGTTTATTTTGTATCACAGTATGAGTTACAGACGAAACACAGTAAGCTTATGCATGGCGGTAATGTAATACATATGGGTAAAACGGGTGATGGTAATAATCATGTTATTGAATTTTCTTTAAAACTAGATTCAAATCCTGAGTTTACAGCATCGGTTCTTTTAGTTTATGCGAGAGCAGCATATAAATTATCAGCAAAAGGAGAAAACGGTGCAAGAACAGTATTTGATATACCGCCAATATTATTGTCAGAGCTAAATGCAGAAGAGGTAGTGAAAAATTTATTGTAGAATATCGTTATGGTCTTAATTGATTAAATGTATTAAACAAATCCAATTCTCCATAACCCCATTGATGGCTTGGATATTGAATATCAGGATCACGTCTGCATCCTCTTATCAAATATGCTTTTATACGATAAGTATTAAGGCTTAAATCGTTTTGTTCAACAATGCCCCATTGCAACATTAGGCTACAGGCTCCAGCTGTAATTGCTGTTGCTACACTTGTGCCTGTCATTAGTCCATTGCCAATTGAGGAAAATCCTAATACATCAACACCAGGTGCCACTAAATCAGGACTATTAAGCATTTCTCTATTAGGGCCCCAAGAAGAATTAATATACAAACTTCCATTTTTATCGTTATATGCACCACAAGTAATACAGCCTACTCCAGTTGCTGGAACAGTGATAGTTTTATAAGGGTCTGGAGTTAAAAATTGAATTCCAGGTGATAGAAATCCTGTTATATGGAGCCAAGAATCAAATATCCCATCTATAATAATATCTCCATGCAAGGTAACAGTCCATATACCAGGGGTTGGATTTAGAATGCTTATTATTATTAATTCACTTCCGCTTCCGAGAACTGGGAAATAATAGCGTACAATTACTGTAGCTTTTTCTAATATTAATTTCGTCTCTGATATTATCCCAGATTTGGCAGGAACACGCGGAATATTCTCACCAACTGGAGATTTTATAGATACAGACATTCTGTTAGCAGAATGAGCCCATACAGATATTGGAAAACTATTGGCGTTTTCTGGTACTCTTATTTGAATATCGTGAGTGGCGTTTGTTTCAGGTATAACGCCACTTGTATGATGCCCAGTGTTACTTTCATTTCCGAGCAGCAGCACAAATACATATTCCTGATAATAAAGAAATTCTACTCATGTATCCTTCTATAAGTGCATAGCCATCATGCCCTGACATATTAGTACCAAGGCCAAGGCATATTGTTAATGGCATGTTAAGGCTATTTGCTTTATCAATCATATATTCAATTGCAAGCATAACATCGGCAGCTAAAAAAGCATTCTCTTGACTTTCAGGAATGGTATAAAAATTATAAAAGTATGGATGCATTCTTTTTAGTTTTACAACAAGTAATTCGGCATCTGGGGCAGCTCCTATGTATTCAGTGTTTTGTCTACTAGCGGCAACGGAGGCTAAAAATGTACCATGTCCGCACTGTATCAATTGAGGGAACAATATCGTATGGAGAATTACTTTCCAATGCCTGATTTATTTGCTCATTGGTATATTCACTACCGAATACAAATCCTTCTGGATTGTTTCCTTCAATTGTTTGATCCCATATATATCTTATTTTACTAGTACCATCTTCATATTGAAAAGCTTTTTTTGTATAATCTATACCAGTATCTATCACTCCTATTAATGTACCGTTACCTCGTAAATTTAAATATGGCTGTTCTTGCACTTGCGTAATAGTAGAGGCTTCTAAGCTGGCTCTTCCAAGGAGACCCAAAGCAATTGGAAATATTTCGATATGTTGAGCTCCTATAACTTGTAGTAAATCATCAATTCTTCTACTATCTGCATATAAAATTGCTATTTCTCCATATAAAATTTTACCTATTCTAATGTAATCTCTAGCTTCTACTATATTTCTTAAAGTAGCACTATATTTAGAATACAATTCCACCACGTCTGGTTGACTTGCAAATTCTTTTAATGTCATATTGATTTCCTCCAAACTATTATATTATTAAATTGTATTCATTTTTAATTTTTACGTTACATATTACTATAATAGAATTAAGGTAAAAAACAATCAATCTAAAAATTATTTGCTAATATGTTGCTTTTAAGGTATAATTGTAAAAATATAACTTATGGAGATATGCCATCAGGAAAATATCGTATAACTAAGGATATTTGGTATTATATAAGTGCTTATGATACTCCTATATTTTATATGTCAACAGAGTTTTTAATAAAATAATATAATTACAATTTGTGGAGGCTAATTATAATTATGGTTAAACAAGAATTAAAAATAAGCAAGTCATATTTCTATGAACCGCTTTATTTAAAAATGGTTGCGTAAGACAGAATAGAACTTGATACAAGTATTGTATTTTCAATTTATATAACACTTTTGTTCTTGATTTTTAATACAGTTTAGTTAAAAATTAAGCAAAAAGAACTAATTTTGTAATTTCTGTTTTATTAAGTTTTCTTGAAGGAAAATTAAGCACATATAAATTATCTTTTTTATTAACGATTAGTGTACCACTCTTAGTTTCAAAACGTATTTCATCAATGTTTGTGTCTATAAAATTTGTTATAACAAAAGCACTAGCTAAAGTTGCATGACCACATAAATCAACTTCTTTTTTTGGTATAAACCATCTTAAACTATAATAATCTTCATGTTTCATCACAAACGCTATTTCTGAAAGATTATTTTCAATAGCAATATTTTGCATAGTTACAACATCAAATTCATTTTCAAGTATTAATACACCTGATGAGTTCCCTTTAAACATTTCATTGTTCAAACTCATAATCATCAGTTTGAACCTTGCCTTTTGTTTTTTTAAGCAACTCAAATTCATCATATTCTGTCATATTATATGTTTCTAAAATCTTCTCGATTTCTGGTCTCCTTTTATCTGGCACTCTGCTAGCAAACGCAGGAAATAGTTGAGGATTATCATATAAAGCATTTAATTGAGGAAAAGCTACTAATAATTCAAAACCTTTTTCCATAGCTACTTTAACTGTATCTAATAAATATTTAAAATAAAAGTTATTTTTCTCTTTATACAATTCTCCAACTTTATATCTATTCTTATCTTTATCCTTCCATACTAAATATAAAATATCTTTTTCCATTTTACACATCTCCCTTCTTTTTGAAATTCCTCCAATGTCTTTTCTTCATCTATATAATCATCTCTTAACTTTGCTAGCCTAATTCTTACTTCATCAAGTTGCTTTGATGTTATATTTATTCATAGCATTGCTCCTCGAATGTATATTGTTGTATTTCTTCGGGTAATATTAAATTCCATTCTTTTGAGAGTATATTATATCTTTGTTTATTTGTTTCTACATAGTATTTTTTATTTGTTTTATACTTCTCACATTCATCTATTAAATGTTTAATATTTATTTCTTGCACAAAATTACTAAATATATATCCAACTTTAAGATATAAAATATTTTTATCATATATCTTTAAGTACTCTATCATTTTTTTTATGTTCAATACCATAACATTTTGCAGGCATTTTATAAGTTCTTCTAATCCACCACTAAATATACACATCAACCCTAAAGTTATAATCAATCCCAGTTTTCTAATTCTTCTGACATGATTATTTCCTCTCTTAATATATAAACTTATTATTTTGAAATTTATATGGCATTTCAAATGTTATAAGCCCCTCTGCAAAACTAGCTATATGATACGGGTTGTAAAAAATTACTAATTTATTATCTCGAATATAAAAATCTTCTAGAATAGTTACTTTATCATCAACGAGTATTTGTCTTTTCTTTACTTGATTATTAATTTCTTTCAAAATACTTTGTTTCCAATTTTTTTGAGAAAACAAATCTGATAATTTCAATATTTTTCCCGTTTTTACATTTACATTAATTCCAGTTTCCCCATACACTCCATGAACACCACCTGAATATGTATCATTAAATAAAACTATTGATAATATATCTCCATTCAAATATGCATTATAATCACAATGATCCCATAAAAAATTTATCCAAGGCCATTTATTAATAAATTCATTATATAACTCAATTATTTCATTATAACTACCTTCACAGTTATTTTTAATTTCTTTATTAATTGAATCCTGCGTATTTTTATTTGATAATCCAGATATTTGTGGATATTGTACAAATAATTCTAATTTTGGATACGTTTGTAATATTTTTTCTCTTGTTATTTTTAAACTTGTACTACTGAGTGAATCTTGCATACTTTCTGCATTATTAAAATCTGGAACCACTTTATCATACTGTGTTTCACTTTCAGGCTGATTCATATCACCTTGTACAAATTTATCAAATTCTTCTAGAGTTCCGTTAAACACATTCATATCAATGAATTTTTCTTTTCCATCATATCCATTTAGTTTTGCTTTATCAGTATACTGCCAAAGTGTCCAGCTTTTATAATCAGACAAATTTGGCTTACAAAATACATTTCGTATCCATATATTATAATCGTCAAAACTACCTTTTATATATAAGTTATAGGTTTTATCTGTTGCATAAATAATTGGATTTTTTCCATAATAATTTTGAAGTTCATCAAGTAATATAGATAATTGTTCTTGAGTTTTTGCTTTATCTGGTACGTTCTTAACTTTATCTCCATACAACTCTACATCTATAACTGGTGGCAAAGAATCGGAAATTATAGGAACAGTTTTTATAAAGTTCTCTGCTTGGCTCATTCCATCACTATCATAGCTAAAATAGTGATATGCTCCCACTTTTAAATCAGTTTTATTAGCCTCATCCCAATTAAACTGAAATTTATCATCAACTAAACTACTTCCTTCAGTTGC
This sequence comes from Oscillospiraceae bacterium, assembly GCA_009778695.1. Taxonomy (GTDB): domain Bacteria; phylum Bacillota; class Clostridia; order TANB77; family CAG-508; genus WRFS01. The sequence continues at coordinate 41,393 of WRFS01000005.1, read as the reverse complement.
CTTAATATAGGCAAAAGATATGTTTTGTTTTGATAGGATGCTCCAGTCTATATCTCCTTGATATGAAGAAACGTCCACCCCTCGCACAGTATAGTTTTTTATTCATATTTCTCCTAACTTTTTATTATTTTATATTCAACTATTTTATATTACTTATATCTACTTTTTCAATAGTTGGTTCATATTGAGAAATAACATCTACAATGTGGTTTCTTTTTTTACTTTCTTTATACACCCATACTATTACCCAAATGAAAAACAAGTCTAAAGCTATAAATATCATTGATGGTATATGATAAAGTTCGCTCCAAGTTCTATATGCAACCATTCCTATTGCCACAAATAAACCACCAAAAACCGCCACACATATCAGTATACATATTATTCTTAGCAATACTGGAACTTTTTTACTTTGTGCTCCTGCAATACTTCCTTCAATTACAATTTCAAAAATTATTTCAAATAATGCTTCCATTAAAAACCCCTCAAATCTTCTTATCCCACTAAAAAAATATTTTAGGAATATCCATAATATCATAAATGAAAACCCATGCTCCAAACACTAATAACCCAATGTAAATTAGGGTTTTTATTACTCCATTCTTTATTTCAAACCCCTTAAAATTATTTAAGTCCATAGCAACAATTATTAATAATAGAAATGCTATAATATGCACTATTATTGCTAAGTTGTTATAAAACGTATATTTATTATATGCTTGAACCTTTATTGTATTAATTTGAGCAGGATATGTTTCCATTATTTCACCAGTATATGTAACTATAACTTCTATACCAACTTCCCATGTTACTTTTGAGTTACCTGATACACTTATTTTATCTGCCGATTTTCTTACTTCTTCATTAATTTAGTACTATCTCCAGAATAATCGAAATAATAAGTATATTCTCCATATTGAACCGTTCTGCCACCATTGTTTATAACTTTATCTGAAGAACTAGTATAAACACTTACATTTTCTTCTTTTTCATTTTATCACCCCGACAAATTATTTTCTCAACAAATTGTAAATTTACTTATTTAGTAGTTTGCTTATAATCAATTTTACATTATAAGAAACTGGTTTTGTCCCATCAATTCGTACGACAGGGCAATTCAATGTGTTAACCCATGTTTCAATGATATCGTCTGGCCTAGAGGCTACCATATCAAAAAACTTCTTCTCTTTTTCATGCAAGTCTCCACCTAGAAGTATTCTGTCCCCAAATTTTTCAAAAGATCTTTTTCTAACTCTTTCCAATCTTATATCTTTAGGAACATCAATTATTACTACAAAAGTATACTGCGAAGTAATTTCATCTCCATAATTGCCAGTAACAGAAGTCATAACAAATTTCTCATTTTCTTTCATATCCTTAAGAAGCAATTCAATAACTTCATTTTTCGGAATAGGATAATCATATTTAAAATCAGAATCTTTTTTAGGAAAGTAGTAATCCTCAACATCCATAAGTTTATAATTAAGCGACTCGGCTAATTCTTTACCAATAGTACTCTTGCCACTTCCATTGCCACCGCATAAAATAATTCCTGTTCTCATAAATCTCCTTCAATAAATTGTAGTTTGTTGATTAATTCTTCAAATTGACCTTTTTTCTATTAAATCGGTATAATATATAATCTCTTTATTCAAAGATTTAGCAAATTCAATTTCACTTTTTGTACTATTTCCTATATAGCCATTTACATTAACAACTAAAATAGCATCTGATAACTTTATTTTTTCTTCATGCATTTTACCAAGCATAATTAATTCTTCTTCAGTAAAAGAATCTTTTTCCTTGTTTATTGGAAATATTGGAATTAAAACAGTATTTCCTGCTAATTCCATTTGCCATGCTACTTTCATCATCTCATCTTTAAATTTTAAACTGCCACAGATTGTAATAACTTTCATTTAATTTTTGCTCCTATAATATACTGAATTATTGTAAGTTAACTTTTAATCTTCTTTAATTAACAAGGCATAGTACAGGTTATTAGAAGTACTAGGTATAAAAGTAAAATTGCTCCCTTGAACTGTATATCCTTGATTAACTAAATTCTCTATTTCATTTATAAATCTATCTTTTTTAGTAGTCTCTATTATTTTAACTGATTTCAATGTTAATTTCCTCCCTATATATTTACTATTTGTTTTATAGTATATAACAATATTTACATATTGTCGATAGTTTACAAAATAAATATACAAATCAAATTCTCAATAAATTTTTATCTATTAGTCCCAAATTATATGCAATATATATTTCAATATTTGCCTTTTGCCACACATGATGAGCAAACTTGTAAAACTGCTTTCGTTTTTCATCATCTAGTGAATTTTATATGACATCATATAATTCATCTAAAATTCCTTTGGAATTTCAGAACTATTCTTTAATATCAATACAAGTAAATCATCTATCATCTTATTATCTGTAATATTATTATTTATATTATTATGGTGGACACTCTTGTCCATAGGGGTTAGGCAACTTTGTCCATGGGTATGGACATCCTTGTCTATATGGGTATAGACATTTTTGTCTATGGGTGAATCATTAACAATATATATCCTTCTTTGTGGCAATTCCATAACCTCCCTGTTTACAATTTCTGTCCTAATATAATTATATTTTTCGAGTTTTGCAATCCAGCGACTGATGCTTCTTTTTGATACCCCATATAACTCCGAAAAGTATCTATTTGTAGCAAAACAATAACCGTTTTTATTTGTTAATGCAGTTATTTCTGTATATATTATTTTTTCGGAATTATTTAATCTATTATCATATCGTATAAATGACGGCATAATAGCATAATACGATGGTTGTTTATTATTTTCCATTTTCATCTTCCTTTCGTTTTTTATTTTTTCAAGCATTAAAAAAAGACCTTACCTTCAATTAGTAAAATCTTTGTATTTAACTAATATAAATTTATTATCCCTCAGTTTCTTCTAACTTTTTTTCTAAATCCGCCTTCATTTCCTCTACTGTATTAAACGGACCAGTTAAGTTTTTTCTATTCTTTGTGTTTCTTTTTATCAATTCTTCAACTATTTTGTAAACTGCTGTATACGGGTTACACTCATCACAATTTAAATCTTTTTTATTTTCTAATTGATATTGTTCAATTTTCTTTGCATTAGAAATTGCATCGTTTAACTTGTCCTCTATTAGAGGAAAAACATTCATACTTTCAGTATAATTACTGATTTTACTTTTTACATCTTCCTTTACTTTTTTGCTGTTCTGATATATCTTTGTTGTATATTCAAAGTGTATTATGTACCAAAATTCGAAAGTTGGAGTAGATGTTATTAATTCTATCCCCTTTTTTTGGCACAATGTTTTTGCTTTGTTTATCTGTTCTTGCTTTTCTTGATTTATATCTGTATCGAGTATCAAATAAATTTTATCTCCATATTCTGAATGTATATCTTATTCCTTCATAAATTTAATTAAATCTCTTGCCATTCCTACAGGATCAGTACTATTACCAGTAGAGAACTTTATCATACATTCTCTACTAGCAAAATTACTAAAATATCTTTTTTCCGTCTTATTATTACCTTCACAACCTATAACTACAAAAGACTTTCGTTGTCTAATTCCCCTGTTTCTATTCCTCTGTTCTAGCTTTCCCATAGACTATTACCTGCGACTACAAATGGAATTGCTCCATACCTCCCATTTAAATATCCTTTTTGGATATTTTCAGTTTTTCTTACTGAAAAATCATCTAATGGATATAAATCGGTAGTTCCTTTTTTATAATCTTTCTCAACAAACCATATTTGTTCTCTTCTAAATATATCTAAAGTCAATAGATTTGTATCATGTGTATTAAATATTAATTGAGCATTATTTTTGTTTATATTTGGATTATGGAACAAACTTATAATATATTTTACAAGTAATGGATGTAAACTCCTATCAATTTCATCTATAATAATGGTTGAACCTTGTAGAAAAGCATTTCTTAATATTGGACTTAAGAAAAATAAATTTTGAGTTCCTTCAGATTCTTCATGGATATCTAAGTTATACTTATTCATATTACTATCATCATCTTCTATATCATGTTTTGTTATTATTTTCCAACTTGTAAGCATAGTTTCTGTCGCATTGTTATTTTTTAATAATGCTGATAAAACTGGGTTATTCGCCATTGATACTGCTTGTTCCATTGTCATAGGTTTCTTTTGAAAGTCATAATCTTTTAGATTTATATCTGCTTCGCTTAATAAATTTATAGCAAACTTTTTTAAGTCTCCATTATTGTCTTTATCAAATTCTCCGATTACTATATCAGCTAATGTTGAATAATTGTTAAGAGAACTAATATTACTTACAAACCACATAAAAGGTATTCTAGTCTTTTGATAATTCCAAAGAGTAGCTGTTGATAAAAATAATTTATTATCTGTGTTTTTATTTACTATTTCACTTAATTCCTTTTGTTCTGTCTTATTAAATTCATATTCATTAACATTTTTTCTTTCAAATATCTTTGTTGGTTTTGCTGATAAATATTGATATAGATATTCATCATATATTTTATTTATATCCGCAGAAAAACCATAAATGTACTTTTGATTATTTGCAATAAATATAAATTCAAATGATGTTGGTTTATTTATAGTATCTTTATCAAATTTAAAAGGTATAATTTCAATCATTTTTTGATTGATTTGTCTAATACTTGAATTTCTAATATTAAAAACAGCTACAGTAATAGCTCTTAATATGTTGGTTTTGCCAGAGGCATTTGCGCCATACATAACAGCAGATTTCAAAAATCTTTCCTTCCCACTTTCAAAAGTGTTGTCTAGATTTTCTTTTTCATTTCCTGCGAGCATACTAAAAGTAATTTTATTTTTTATTGACATGAAATTTTCTACACTAAATTCTATTAACATAATTTCCACCTTCTTATATAATTATATGCGATTTGTTTAAAAAAGTAAATAGATTATTGAAATATTTTTCACATTTTTGCATTTTTTATTCAAATTTTTGAAAAATAATATCAAATTTGCACATTATTTTTTATATTTATACTCTATAATCATTTCCCCAAGCATTAAAAAAAGACCTTACTCAAAATTAGTAAAATCTTTGTATTTAACTAACAGTCTTAAACTATTAGAAATTATCTTGGTTGCGGGGGTAAGATTCGAACTTACGACCTTCGGGTTATAAGAGTTGACATAATGTAATTTGTTCGTTTTTGAAAATTTGAGTTTTACTTGGTATTTAGGTACTTTTAAAGATTTTGCTTTTAAGTAGATTTTTGAAAAATTAGGGCATTTTGGGGAGACTTCCTCCCCAAAATCTCCCCAAGAAATATTATTATCACAGGATAACTTATCTCTATGCATTAAAATGCTAGAGCTAAGAAAAATTTAAGGAGGAACAAAAACATGGAAAAAGAAATATTAGAAAAATTAAAAGATACAGCTAATGCTAACATAATAAAAGAATGGTTTGATTTTAGAGAAGATGAAATTGCTACAGTTACTGAGGAAGATAGAAAATATGATGTACATTTTGATGAACATTTTGAAAACATCTTGAAACTTGTGCCTGAAAATGGTCGTGTAGAGGTTAAATCCGAGTTAGACAGTATGTATGATGCTTTTATGAATTATTGCAGCCATTGGAGTGAGAAATATTACATGGTAGGTTTTGGCGATGTTTTGAGGTTAGTTATTGACATGATGGATAATAAATAGCACAAAATAAAAAAGAGCATTTCTCATAGTGAGATTTGCTCTTTTTCCTTTATTCTCTCGGCAAACATAGTAAATTGTCATAACCGTTTTTATCTGGTTCAGACCTAACATATTTCTCCTTATTTGAGCTTAACATAGGTTGTAAATTTGGATAAGGATATATATTTACTTGAATACTATTAGGATTCTTGTTTAAATAATCATGAAGATAAGCTTTAGTATAGTATCCAGGCTCGCTACATCCGGAAATATAGATTTTATCTATTTCTACTAAGTTATTAGACCTGCTGCATCCTGCTTTCATTTTAATTTTGATTGCTTTCATAACTCAATTCTCCTTTCTTATGCCCTAAAAATTTTACAAATATATATTGTAAAATAAAAGAATTGTGTTAAAATAGATATAAGAAAATATCCACGACGATTTTTCTTATAGTTCTATTTTAACAAATAGAGCTATTTCCTTTTTTATATATAAACACTAAAAGTGAATATACCAACAAAAATTCTAATTAAATTCTACTTCTTCCTCAGCTTTATTATAAATTTCTATTTTATTGTCTACATCTATTTTATTTGCTAGCCATGCTCTCAAAGAACATTGATTAATAAACTCGTCTATTCTATTTACTCCATTAATCTCCTTTAATGTTATAACTACTCCAAATTTAATACCTTCCCCATCTCTTTTCCCAAGCCTGTCTTTACTTTTAATGCTTAATCCCCAAAGTCTATTATCATATTTCTTCTTTGATTGTAAATTATCTTTAAATGTCTGTGTTATGTGCTTAACATTATCCCATTTTCGATAGAACTCTCTTGCACTTTTCTCAGTAGTATGTCCTTCTAATCCTTCTGACTGATTATTTTCATTAATTGATTTAATTTTTCCCTTATCGTCTATTCTTCCGAAATAAATATCTAATTCTGTATTAGTATAGTCCACACCTTGATTTCTTGAACATTTAGGAAAATAACAAATAGTAGCTTTTGCGATAAATGGATACTTGTCCTGATATATGGGAACTGGTATATTGTGTGTATATGTATCATACATATTTGATACATCTTCAATATAAAACTTAATTTCATCTGTTGCCGAATTAATAACTTCATCTATTTTTATTGGAACTTTACCAAATCCAACATATTCTGATTTTAAATCGTCTATTTGTTCCCATTTAGTTGCAGAGTCAATTATTAAAGCTTTAGCAATCTCACGTGTTAATCCAAGTTTCTCTATTAAGTAAGCTACTTTTCTTGTTATCCATGGCGCAGCAAGAGAAGTTCCACTTCCTAGATGTTCTCCTGTTCCAATACATGTTCTAATTTCTTCATTCTTATCTCCTCCATAATAACATATATCGGGTTTATTAAAAAAAGACAAAACTTTACCTTTTCTAGAATATGATGCAATTTCGCCATTAAATTTTACAGAGTTAACAACCAGAGAATTGATAGAGTCAGCGGGTGCACCAATCTTTATTACATCTTCTTTTTCTTTATTTGTACCAGCAACAATAAATATTATATTATTTTTAAATTGTAATTCATCTAATAAAGCAGCTTCATGTGATATGAAATTTGGATTAATTTCAAGAACAGAACCCAACGAAAGGTTCCAAACTTTAATATCAGTATTGCTTTCAACAATATTTTTAATATGTCTCATTATTGTAAAAGAGTTATTTACTCCATGTTTTGCAATTCCAAAATGTCTTACTCTAAATCTACCACACCCATCATCCAGAGTTGGATTAAAGGAAGGTCCATCTACTATTATTGATGTAACCGCCGTACCATGAATATAATCTTTTGATTCTATTTCAATAGATTCATCTAATAAATTAAAATCTTTAACCCAGTTTGCAAAATAAACATTTTTATCAAAAAGAGTATCTATAACACCAATAATCGGTTCATTATTTGGCATAGGTATATTAAACGTTTTATTAGTTTTATCTAATTCAATATTATCTAGTGTATATTCAGATAAGTCATTAGTTACCATTGCAATCAGATAAGGAGCATTACTTTTTAATTTAGGCAAATCTTTTGGATTTATACGAATTGTAGTATCATCTAATTTATTAAAACTGCTGTAGTCTATACCTAATTTCTCCATTATTTTTTCTATACTATTAGAATTATTATATTTAGCGGTATCATATATTGTAATAATATTTTGGTCTTGTAATAAATCACTATTATTTAAAACATCAAACTTTTCTACACAAAAGGTATCAACAATAATATCATTTAATAGTGATTTTGATGATATACCCACTTGTTCAATTTCAGCTTTAAAATTATCTAACATTTTTAGCCCATCATTATCAATTATACCATTATAGCATTTATCTAGTATTACAATTGCTTTTTCCAGTCTGATAATATTTATTTTAATTGTTTCAATGTCTATAAAGTGTGTGATTATATGTTTTGGAGGTTCAGTATCTGTAAATTTTGCTCCTACAATTGAATTATTTGATTCTTCATTGTTTTTCGATAACAAAATTTTTATTCTTTTACTTTTAGGAACAACGCGGTTATAAAAAACACTAACTAATGCTCCATCAATTATAGTATTCTTTTCCCAAAATCCATATAATGTCTCTAAGTTGTTTTTTAAGCCTTTTATATGATCCACATTAACACTTCTGCCAACAGGTAAACTCGCAGAACCTCCACTCGATGGGTTTCTTCTTTCAGACAAATGTCCTTTTAATTGAATTAAACTATTCATTATTTAACCCCCTAGAAACCTGACTCTTTGATATTCCAGTAAGATTTTCGATTTCCCTAACTGTAAATCCTTGGTCCTGTAGCTTTTTAATATCTCCATCAATTTTACTTTTTGTTATTGATTCATATAATCTAACTAAATAATCATATTTGTTATTAGCATTACTAAATGCTAATGATGTCTTAATTAAATTTTTTAAATCTCCAGGATATGGCATAGGGTCTAAAATACTCATTATTTTTCTAAAAAGTTTTATATCTCTAGCAACATTAGGAAATTTAGATAATATTTCACCTAAAATTGATTCTGAAACTTCAATTAAATCTTCCTTAGTATATTGATTGAAGTTTATTACTGAATCAAATCTTCTAGTCAATGCTTTATCAAATGACTTATAAAGATTTGTAGTTGCAATGAAAACAATTTTATTATTTAAATTATCAAGTTCTTTCAATAATGTCGAAGTGGCTCTTCCCATTTCTCGTAAATCATTATTATTCATTCTATCTAAAGCTAAAGCATCAATTTCATCAAATAATATAATTGCACTTTCTGGGTGTGGTAAATTATTTATTTCTCTAAACACATTAGTTAAATTCTTCGAAGTTTGCCCAAGTTTGCTATCTATTATTGAATCGAATTCTGCTTGGTATAGTTCTCTGCTTAAAATCCTTGCTATTTGTTTTACTGTCTCTGTCTTCCCTGTTCCAGGTGCTCCTTCAAATAAAAATTTATTTACTCCAACATTATGCCCTATTGCATTAACAATTCCAATTACAGCATCTTTTATTTTTTCAGGTAATGGCAAAGGTGAACTACTTGAATCAATTTTTCTAAAAAAAGCTAACTCATATTCGTTCATTTGAGGAACAAAAGTATTCACTTCAGATAATAACGCCATAATATATTCAGCTAATTGATAATCACCGGTTTTATCAAAATCTCTCGCAATTTCATATGCTTCATTCCTAAAACTAGAATCATCCTTTTCTGAGTAATATTTTATTAAATTTAAAATATTTTTCTTCTTCATAAAATCACCTACGACTATTATATTCTATTTGGGACAAAAAAGTCAATAGATAGGACAAAAAATATAAAATATTTTTTGTCCTATCTATTTTTAACTTATTTTATGCCAGTTTATCCCTTTACAACTTCGTTATTTCTTCATACATTTTCATCAATTCTGCCACGCATTGTGATTCTGTGAATGTATTCTTCACAGGAAAACCATAAGCTTCCATTACTGCTTTATCGTTATTTTGATGTGCTTTTCTTAATTCTGGTGGCATTGTTATCTCATCATATAAATCTGCTAATGTACTATCTGTATATAAATTTCTTGCATCTAATATCGCCTGTGCTGTCTTCTCTATTTTTTGTCTCTGTTCTTCAGTTGAATTAGGCCATGGAAAATTATTATATACAATAGTACCAGAATATTGATAATCACTTTTCATCCTTCCTGCAACTGTACGCATCCAAGCCATATGCACATTAGATATTAGTATTCCGAACTCATAATAACTTGCATTAGGGACAATTAAAGCACTACCATTTATAATTGTTGTAGGCTCTATAATAGAAATAGGTATGTATTTTCTGCTTTCCGAAGATACTTTAGGAATAACCAACATTTTCGTATTCGGTTGTCTTATTTCTCCGAACAGATATGGAACATCAGCTAATTTCTTTGTCTGCGGTCTATCACTATTTCTCCTAAATTCTTCTGTTGCTGCTATTCTATTCATAATTATACTTGATTGTCTTATTTCTTTTGGTGAAATACCTTTAAGCCAAAGACACCATCTATCTTTACTATTTATTATTTCATTTCCACCAGCATATTTTTTAATATATTTTTCGTTTTCTATATTCTCTTTTAGCAAAAGTTCTCTTTCCTCATCACTCAATATCAGATGTCCATCATCAATCGGCATACTTCCATACAATATTTCTGCAACATTAGAAATATTCTCATTTCTATTTTCTATAAAAACCATTGGTGCATTAATTAAATATGGATTAATATTTTCAACATCCTGATATTTTGATTCATTTAAATAAATTCTTCTTTTTAAATTATCATGAAAACAAACAAAACCAATTATTACACAATGTACAGCTGCTTTTTCTTTAGCTTCACTATTCCATTTAAACGTTCTATACGCAAAAATTATATTAATATTGTACTCTAATAAAAATTCCCAAATAATAGGCACTTGTTCCCCTTGAGTTATACTATTTGTAGATACAAAAGCTACTTTAATTAAAGTATTTTGAATATACTTCACGGCTTTTACATACCAACCACTTACATAGTCAATATTCCCTATACCTTTTATATTTTTATCAAAAACTGATAGTAATTCCAATTTTTGTTCTTTGTTTTGTTCTTTTTTACCCACAAATGGTGGATTACCCACTATATAATTTAATTTATCTTTTGATACAACTTCATTCCAGTCAATTTGCAAAGCATTCGCTTCTATAATATTCGCATAAGACTTCAACGGTAAAAACTCTAAATTATGATGCAATATTTGTTCTGTTTTCTTCATCATTTGAGATTCAGCAATCCATAATGCAGTCTTTGCAACTGTTACAGCAAAGTCATTAATTTCTATACCAAAAAATTGCTCTATTGATACTTGAATAGGACTAAAATTTTCATCTCCAAAATAAATTTGCCCATTACTTAGGTTTTCTAATATATTATTTTCTAAACTACGCAAAGAAAGATAAGTTTCAGTTAAGAAGTTTCCAGAGCCACAAGCTGGGTCTAAAAATGTAAGTGAAGCTAATTTCTTTTGAAATTCTTCAAGTTTAGTTTTTCTTGTCTTAACTATACTTATTTGTTTAATCTCATTTAATTCATCCTTCAATTCATCTAAAAATAAAGGGTCTATTACTTTGTGTATATTTTCAATTGAAGTATAATGCATACCACCAGAACGTCTTGTTTCTGGATTTAATGTACTTTCAAAAACTGCTCCAAATATTGTTGGACTTATTTCGCTCCAGTCAAAATCTTCACTTGCTTCACTTAAAAGCATTTCCTTTACTTTTTGATTTAATTTTGGTATTTCTATATTTTCATCTGAGAATAATCCTCCATTTACATATGGAAAAGATGCCAAGTCTTCGTTCATATATGGGTCTCTATCTTCTAACTTTATATCTAAAACTTTAAATAAATTTATTAATGCATCGCGTAAATTTTCTGCATCAAATTTTATCAAATAATCATGAAACATGCTATGCTTTCCAAATATCCCTGCATCTTCTGCATATAAGCAAAACACCAAACGAACGCATAACATATTAAGACTTTTTAAGGAATGTTCATCTGTTGGATTTATATATTGCTTTAATATTTCATCATATAATCTACCAACTATTTCTCCTGCTTTAATAGAAACTTCCATTTCCCTTTTTAGATGTTCATTACCACTATCAATTAAAAATTCAAGTCTATAATATTCTTTTTCTAAATTCTCTAATAATATTTCTTCAGGTTCTCCAGATGGATTTTCCATGTCATACACAAGAAAAGACTTGAAATTACAAGTAACTATCCAACGTGGTCTTTGTGAGTATGGAAGCTCTGCAGCATAACGTTTTGCTTGTTGAAAAGGATTAAGCAATGTTCCATCAGACTGTTTAATAGCTTGTCTTAAATCTTTATTTATACTTTTTTGTTCAATTAGTACATGGGTAGATGGAATATTTCCATCAATAAAACTGGTATGATCAATATGTACTTGGTCTTCGAATATGATAAATTTTTCTGACTCTTTTATTCCATACACTTGACTTAATAGTGAAAGCCAAAATGGTTGACTCTCGCCTTTTTCATATCCCTTATCTTTCCAATATTCTGCAAACTTTTTTGCTGCCATTGTTTGTTCTAAATTTGTCATATTTATTGCCTCCAAATTACTTAATTATTTCATAGTCGTCTTGATTTCCTACAATTCTTGTATAAAACTGAGCCTTGTCTGTATCATATTATTTTACCACACTTACAGGTTTGAAACGCTTGAATTTCAGTTGTAAGTATAGTTTCGCAATGTTTACATTTTATCTTTTGAATCTTTTTACTTTTATCCATAAGTCGCTCCTTCTAACTATTTACTTTTGTTTGTACATATTTATAAATATCCTCAATTTGCAACTCTATAATGTCGTATAAATTATTTATTTGATTGCCGTTCTCCCACAATTCATATTCTGTTCTTGCCCAATAACACCATCTAAAGTCACTTTTCAAATTTTCTAATGTTACAGGTTCATTTTTAGATAACCTTTCTGCTAAACACCATTTTATTTTTTCACCCTTAAATATATCGTATTTTCCATCTTTGCATGGAAACATATCACCAGACCATTCCACGTAGTATTGTAATGAATCCAATGCTTTTCTTTGTTTTGATTTTAATTTTTTATAGTAATATTCGTATCCTGTTACTGCAGTTCTCATATTTATTCACTCTCTATTCCTTTCGAAATTTTTATGTTCCTACAATCTATTGTTTATCTCATCAATCCAGTTGTCATCATCACTTTCGAACTTGTCCAAAAACTGAAGAAAATTTGTACTAGATGTTATACTATCATCTGTAGCTAATTTAGAAATATTTTTCTTCATAAGTTCGTAATTTTCTCTTTTTATTTTACTAAATAACTCATTTCTTTGTTCTTTAGATGCGCTATAATTCTCAATTCCAATGTGTTGCTTGATATATTGCGCATTAATACTTTTACTTTGACTTGTTAGTTTTATATTAGAAAAATGAGAAAGTATTATTTGCATAGTACATGGATTTCCAAAAATAACAATACTATCTGCAATTTCCACGTCATGAAAGTCATTTATTTTTTGCTTTAATTCGTAATACTTTTCTGAAGGACTTTTATCAGTATCACAAAATATCAAGACTAAATCATAAGAATTAGATTGATACTTATCTTGATACCTTGAAACTATTGTATTTATTGATTTTGCATTAACTGTTATAAATTCATATTTGTTTGAGAATATGGCTTTACCAATTAATGCAGTTATATAATCTACTTCCTCATAGCCTTCACATATAATACAAATTCTCCTTCCTTTAATCGCTCTCATCGTCCACCTCCAACAATGTAGATATTAAATCTGGTTCTGGTATTGCACCAAACGCACCCTTACTATATTTCTCTTGAATGTCTGATGTTTCTCTTACTCCATTTTCAGCATAACTGAAATCTTTTAAAGAATATAACATTGTTTCATTGTCGTCTTTATCTGTAAACCATATTTGCTCTTTTCTAAACATCCTTTTGCAGTCTAATAGACTAATATCGTGTAAAGTAGCTATTAATTGAGCATTTTTGTTTATTTCATTATTAAACATACTTATAATTGCTCTTGTAATTTTAAAATGTAAACTACTATCTAATTCATCTACAAATAGTGTTCTTCCAACTTCTAATGCTTCTATTACATAACTTGCAAGTGCTTCTATTTTTTTCGTTCCCATTGAATCAAATAACACACTAGGAACTTTAACTCCCTTATATACGCTTTTTAGTTTTAAATCCTCAGCATTTATCCTTCGACCTTCTTCAATTGGTAATTCACCTACTGAATCGTCATAGGCTATATTATCTTCTAGGTATATATTCTCTAAATACATATCTGCATTTTTTATAAATTCAATTATTTTATTCTTCTTTGTATCACCTGATTTTAATATATCAATTGTTTTTTGATTTGGAATATTATTCATATCTACTATTTCAATATTGCGAGCAATAGAAGATAAAATAATTGATATAGAATGTAATATTTTGAATTCTTCACTTTCTAAAATATAAATTAAAATATTACTTTTTGAAGCTAGTTGCAATGCATTTTTTAAATTTTCATCCTCAGGACAATCATATTTTTTATTTACAGTATCCTTTAAAAAGATAAGAGATTCCTTTTCGTTACCATACTTATCAGTTATGATTTCATTCATTTTCTCATAAATATATTCTTTTTTTGCATCATCATATTTAAATTCATATGAATAATGTTTTGAATGCAAACCAATAAAAGATATTCCTAATTCACATATATTGCTTTTATTAAATATATTGCTTTTTAAATTTATTTTTTTATTTAATAATGTTTCTCTTATTGCTTTTACACAAGAAATAAAAGCTGTTTTTCCCGTATTATTGGGTCCATATATTACAGCTGATTTTAATATGTGTGTATTTGCATCTTTATTAAACATATTGCTAGAGAACTTTTTTGTTCTCATGTCTGCCTTTAGAGACATTTCTACTGGCTTATTAAAAGCAAAACAATTATTAAATTTTAAACTTGTTATCATAACAAATTCCTCCTACTAATTAATCATACTATATCACATTTTTATTTTTTATGCAACATTTTTACATAAAAAATATTTATTTGTATATAATATGCTCAATATTTAAGAAAATACACACTTATAGTTTTATTATTTTTGCCACTAAATGTATGATTTTATAAATCAATAATACCGTATTATTCTCCAAAGTATTTGTTTTTAAATCCTTTTCATCATTTTGGGGTATTAAATTTTTCTAATAATTTTAATCTTTTGTTATTCATTTTCTCTGGCAATAAAAATTCTCTTTTTATATCTAATATCAGCATAGAAATATCCTTAGATGTTTGATTATATATTTCCATATCATCCCAACCTCTTAATACTCCTAATCGTGCTATATTTTGTAAATTATCTGTTGCTTTTCTTAATTCGTCTAACTTAATATAAAATTCATCGTCAACTTTTGTTTGCGGTTCATATCCATCTAATAAAAATCGTATTAAAGTTGATTTAGTTAGCCCTGTTTTTTTTGCCTTCTTTTCTAAATTTTCTTTTTCTTCAAAACTTAATCTAATATCTACCCTTTCGAATCTGTAATTTCTCATTTTTTTCACATCCTTTCTTACTGTCGGGGATTGGGGTTGAAACCCCATAAATCGGATTTGACTGCCGTACAAATCCAGTGCTTGCTAAGACAAAAATGTCTTAAAATATTTACTACTTTCTGAGAAAAAAATACTTGAATTTCTGTTACAAAACCCAAGTATTTTTATTCAAAATTTGCTTAAACATATATTAAATCTCTTAATATAATTTCATGCACGGAATTTTTAATATTATTCATTTTTCCGACCCATTCCATTTGATTTTTTTGTTTTAATTCTTCAGTTACATTCTGACTTTTTATCATATGTTTTATTAATACCTTTTCCATTCTTCGAGCTTGTTTTTCTACATCGAAACAATGCTCACCTACTTGAAGATTCATTTTTAATGCAGAATATAATGGCTTTTTATGTTTCATAATATAAATAAGTCTGCAAGTACCATAATGTCCCAAAAACAATTCTCTTTTACCTGGTATTGTTACATCTGGAATATAATAATCTCCTACTTTAATATACGTAATTTCATTTTTCATTTAAATTTTCCCTTCTCAAATATATTCTTTTTTTAGCAAGTAAAAAATCTTATCTACTTTGCTTTTATCTTTTCTTATGCGTTACCTAACGTTACATTAACGTTACTTTCTACTTTTTTCTTTTCACGAAATTTACTTTGTCTAACTCTGTTTTGTTCTCTGATTTGCTCTAATTTATCAGCACTTTGGTACTTGTCCCAATTTTTTATTGCATATACATTATCTATGCAAGTTATCATTTCTAATTGAATTAATCTTTCTAATATTTTTTCAACTTTTCTATCAGATTTTCCAATAATTCTTGCTAATTCTGATATTGTAATCGGTATATTATCGCCAATAACAAGTTTTCCTTTATAATTACATTGACCTGCTATTGTTAATAATTGAATCCATACTCTAAAATATAAATCCCCATCTTTTTCTTTTAGTAATATTAAGATTTTCCTATTTGAAAAAATATTTGTTGAGAGCTTAATCCAGAAAATATCAATCATAACATATGCGTTCCTCCTTCCTTTAGAACCTTTAATTTAAACCAATGATTCTTGTTCTTGATTTGTTAGATATTCGTCTAAAGCTTCTTTTCTGAACAAAATTTTTCCACCAACTTTTGAACATGGCAACTTTTTTCTTTTTACTAATTGTGTCGCAAGCCAATAAGATATACCCAAATAGTTTGCAGTTTCCTTCATTGTTAGTGTTGTTCTTTGAACTGTATTTGTATCCATTTGAAAAACCTCCTTCCTTTTTGAAAATAATTGTTGACTTTCGTTAACAATTGTATTATAATACATATCAGTTAACATTGTAAATAGTTTTGGCTTATAAATGATAACTGTTGAAAACAAAGGAATTATTTAGAAATTATTGTTAATGAATGGGAGTATAAAGAATGGGTCCAATACATTTATTGATAAACTTACATGAAAATAATATTTTTATGATATGGTTTGGGTTAGTATATGAAACTAAAAAAGATATAAAAATGTTAGAAACTGGTATGAAACTTCAAGATTTACACAACTTAAAAGGAAAATTTAAGTTATTTTCTACGAGCCGTAACTATTCAATAGAAAAACTATTAATAGACTTTGTCTCTTGGGATTTCGATGATTCCGATGAAGCTTTTATATTTTTTAATCAATTCTATGGAGGAATTAATATTAAAGGCTTGTCATCTCCAACTGACTCTACATATGAAGGAGTGAGAGAATTAAGTAATCAATATTATGCTAAAAATAAAGATAAAACAAAGCAAATACAAGCAGATTTTAGAATGGCAATAGATTTTGTTTATAATATTAATAGCGATGAAAGACTAGATGGGCTAACACTTAAGCAGAGGTTATATATATTTGAGTATTACTATCATAAGCTTTCAATATATTGTGATATTATTGAATCAAACAGTGGGTTATCTTTTAATTATGAAGGAGACTTTGAAGAAAAAGGAACTAACGACCTTGATTATCTTATAAATTACATTAAAGAATATGATCCAAATGGAAAAAAACTAACTACTGGAAGATTTTTCTTTACTAATAATATTTGGACCGTATACTACATATTGTTATATCATTTAGTTTTTATAGAAAATCAAACCATAAAAAAATGTAAGAATTGTGGAAGGTACTTTGCAACAACAAAAAGTAATTCTCAATATTGCGACAGAATTATTTCTGAAGGTAAAACTTGCAAAGAGATAGGTACTATGTTGTCTCAGAAAAATAAAGAGCAGGAAGAACCAGTATATGGGTTATATAGACAAATATATGCAAAGAAAGCAATGCTAGTAAAAAGAAATCCAGATATAGCTTCATATAAATATGAATATGAAGAATGGAAAGAAGATGCACAGAGGTTTATAAAAGACATAAAAGTAGGTACTAAAACTTACGATGATTTTGCAGAATGGTTAGGTAAAAATAATTAAATATATAAAAATCCAGCCATAGGTATGCCGAAAGGAGGTGAAAAAGGTAATGGCTGGTAGTATTGAAAAAAGAGGTGAAAACGCTTACAGATTAGTCGTTTTTAATGGTTACAAATTAGATGGTACACCTGCAAGACACTCAAAAACATTTCACGGAAATATAAAAGAGGCAAGGTTAGAACTAGCTAAATTTGTAACAGAAGTTCAAAGTGGTATGGTTATAGAAGGTAAATCTATGACATTCGCAGAATTCACAGACATTTGGAAAAGAGATTATGCTTCAAAAGAACTTGCTCCTACAACATACAATAGATATTTAAGTATGTTAAACAGTAGAATTCTACCTTATTTGAGTAAATTCAAAATAGACAAAATTAAACCAACAGACATTATGAGATTTTACGATATGCTAGAAAAAGATACTCAAATAAAAAGAATTAGAAATAACAAAGGAGCTAAAACATTAAAACCACTATCTAGGAAAACCATACTAGAACATCACAGACTAATCAGAGCAATGTTGCATAAAGCTGTTTATTGGCAGTTAATTGTAAATAATCCATGTGAAAGAGTTCAACCACCTAAAACAAGGAAGCCTAGAAGAAAATTTTATGATGATACACAATGTAAAATACTTATTGAAAATTTAGAACACGAAGAAATAAAATACAAAGTTGCAATTATTATAACAATTTTTACTGGAGTTAGGTTAGGAGAACTGATGGGCTTAGAATGGACAGATATTGATTTCAAAAATGGCATCGTTAGCATAAACAAAGCAAGTCAATATTTAGCAGACAAAGGAGTATTTACAAAATCGCCAAAAACAGAAAGTTCTATAAGAGAAGTTGCTATTCCTACTTTTGTTCTTTCATTATTAGAAGAATACAAAGTATGGTATGCAGAACAAAAAAGTTTATTTACTGAATTGTGGAATGATTCTAATAGACTACTTGTACAAGACGACGGAAAACCAATGCATCCACATACAATTAGCAAATGGTTTGTAAAATTTATAGAACGCATAGGATTGCCTGTAATCAATTTTCACGGATTAAGACATACTAATGCTACTCTGTTAATATCTCAAAATGTAGATATAGCAGTTGTAGCAGCAAGACTAGGACATGCACAAATTACTACTACATTTAACTTTTATGTGCATCCTGTACAATCTCATAATAAGATTGCAGGAAACGTTCTAGAAAACTTGCTAGTACCAACTTAAAACTTTTTTCAATTACGAATACATTACTTTGTCGCTCTCAACACAACAAAAAATATCCCCAAATCTTGTTGTGTAAAACATTGAAATAATAGGTATCTTGAGGTTTTGGTTTGAGGCTTACCTCCCCAAAATCTCCCCAAGATATACATAATTAGGCATTTTTGAACTTTCATTCAAAAAAATAAGAGTCTGCAATCTCTTGCGACTCTAGCTTAAAAAGTTGGTTGCGGGAGTAAGATTCGAACTTACGACCTTCGGGTTATGAGCCCGACGAGCTGCCAGCTGCTCCACCCCGCGATGTTTATTTACAACATAGTATTCATTATACGCTCCATTTGTGCAAAAGTCAAGCCTTTTCATTAAAAAAACTTGTCACCACAACCAAAACATGCTATAATATTATAGTCAAAAAGAAAGGGTATGTATAGTATCTCAAAAAGCTACTATATTATACAAGGTAAATATATGATAAATACAGTTGGTGTAACCATACGTTTTGGTAAGAGAGTGTTATTTGAGAATGTAAATATAAAATTCACAAACGGAAACTGCTATGGTTTAATTGGAGCCAATGGCACTGGAAAATCTACATTTTTGAAAGTTCTATCTGGTGAGCTTGAACCAAGCAAAGGTGAAGTTGGTGTTGGCAAAGGGGAGAGGATTTCTGTCTTAAAACAAGACCACTATGCTTATGAAGCTTTCACAGTAATAGATACCGTAATAATGGGAAATGCCGAGCTTTATAAAATAATGAAGCAAAAAGATCAAATTTATGCGAAGCCAGATTTTTCTGAAGAAGACGGTATGAAAGTTGCAAAACTAGAGGAGAAATTTGCGGAATTAAACGGTTGGAATGCTGAATCTGATGCAGCAATGCTTCTTAGTGATTTAGGTATCGATGCTAGTAATCACTACAAATATATGAGCGAACTTGAATCTCGTGAAAAGGTTAAGGTTCTTCTTGCTCAAGCTTTATTTGGAAATCCAGATGTTTTATTATTAGATGAACCTACAAATGATTTGGATTTAAAGAGTATAAACTGGTTACAAGAATTTTTAATTAACTTTGAAAATACTGTAATCGTTGTATCACACGATAGATATTTTTTAAATAAAGTCTGTACACACATTGCAGATTTAGACTTCGAAAAAATGAAAATATATCCTGGAAACTACGATTTCTGGTATGAATCAAGCCAGCTAGCATTGAAGCAAGCAAAAGAATCTAATAAAAAGAAGGAAGATAAAATTGCTGAATTAAAAGATTTCATTGCAAGGTTTAGTGCCAATGCTTCAAAATCTAAGCAAGCTACGTCAAGAAAGAAAGTATTGGAAAAAATCGAATTAGATGATATTAAACCTTCAGCAAGAAGGTATCCATATATAGAATTTAAGCCAGATAGGGAAGTTGGGAAAGAGATTTTAACCGTAACAAACCTTTCTAAAACAATAAATGGAAAAAAAGTATTAGATAACGTTTCTTTTAACGTAAAAAGAGAAGATAAAATCGCTTTTTTAGCGGATAATGAATTAGCAATAACCGTGCTATTTCAAATACTTGCTGACGAGATAAAGCCTGATTCTGGTGAAATTTCATGGGGGACAACAATAAGTACCGCTTATTTTCCAAAAGATAATAATTATTTATTTAATGACCCAATTGATTTGGTGAACTGGCTGAGACCATATTCAAAAGAAGATGACGATTCTTATTTAAGGAGCTTTTTAGGAAGAATGTTGTTTTCTGGAGAAGAAGCCTTGAAAAAAGTAACTGTGTTATCTGGTGGAGAAAAGGCAAGATGTGTGTTTTCTAAATTAATGCTATTAGGTGCAAACTTGCTTATATTTGATGAACCTACAAACCACTTGGACATGGAAAGTATCACAGCTGTTAACGAAGGAATGAAAAGATTTAAAGGTGTAATTTTATTTACTTCCCATGACCATCAATTGGCTCAAACTGTATCGAATAGAGTGATTGATATTAAGGAAGATGGTACGATTGTTGATAGGGAAGTGTCGTATAATGATTATTTGGGATTGGAGTAGGTTACGAGTAACACTTTTGGCTTGAAATTGTCCATGGTCATTTCATCGAATATTACAAAATTGTAATATTTTATAAAATGACCATGAAAATTGTCCTGCTCAGTTTGCTTTTTCGACAGAAATGTGGTATTATATTTATAGAACTGTGTAGTTTTTCAAACCAATAAACTTCTAATATGAGGTAGGTTATGGAACGTCCAACGTGTGAGTTTTGTATGAATCGATCAAATGCGAATTACTGTGAAGTAAAAGAATGCGTGGTAAGTTTGCAAGGCTCTTGTGCTGAATTTGATAATCCGTATTTTTTCGAGGATGGGAATGAACCGTTGAATTTTGATTGCCTGAAGGATGCGTGGTCAAAAGAAGACGAAGATGAGAAATTGGCTGTTACAACGGATGGAATCGTCTATCAAAGACCTGACGACACAAGGTATTTAGTGCCGACAGAACGATTGAGTGGAGACGATTTCCGTGATGTTGAGCTGCTTTGCTTGATGTTGATAGAGAGTGGATTTGATTTAAAAGGCAGTAGTGCAGATGGGTGGCTGGAATAGACAATAGGTTTATTGGGAGTAAGCAGCATCATCTAATTAGATGATTGCTGACAAGAAGAAGATATCCTAGAATTTTTATTCTGGGATATCCTTTTTTTTTGGTATTTGTACTAATATGCCACATTACAATAGTTCGCTCCCACTGCGAGATATGTTTCCTCGTACCTCGGACAACATATCTCTCCGTTTGCGCTACTCTATACTTTTTATATTATTCATACAATGGATACTTTTTACAAATAACTTCAACTCTCTTAATTATTTCATCTTTATTCTTCTCAAAGTCTCCGCAGGCTAAATTTATCAATTGTGCAATTTCTTTGCAATCTTCTTCAACCAATCCCCTTGTAGTAATTGCTGGGGTACCAACTCTTATGCCACTTGTAACAGTTGATTTTTCTGTATCAAATGGAACTGAATTTTTATTTACTGTTATATTTACTTTATCTAGCCTATCTGATACTTCTTTTCCTGTAAGTCCTTTGTTTCTTAAATCTATCAGCATTAAATGATTATCCGTTCCGCCAGATACTAAGTTAAATCCTAACTTTACTAATTCATCAGACATAGCTTTTGCATTTTTTATAATTTGTTCCTGATAAGTTTTGAATTCAGGTGAAAGTGCTTCTTTAAAGCATACTGCTTTTGCTGCTATAACATGCATTAACGGACCACCTTGTGTTCCTGGAAATAATGCTTTATCAATAGCTTTCGCATATTGTTCTTTACACAATATAAGGCCGCCCCTTGGACCCCTTAAAGTTTTATGTGTTGTGCTTGTTACAAAGTCTGCTACTTCTACTGGATTGGGATGTAAACCTACTGCCACTAAACCAGCAATATGTGCCATATCTACCATTAACATAGCTCCACATTTATCTGCAATTTCTTTGAATTTTTTAAAATCTATAATTCTAGGGTATGCACTTGCACCAGTTACAATAAGCTTTGGTTTATGCTCCATAGCTAGTCTTTCGGCTTCTTCATAGTCTATACGACCATCTTCTTTTTTCACATTATAGGCTATAAAATTATATAACTTCCCTGAAGAATTTACTTTACTTCCATGCGTTAAATGACCTCCATGGGATAAGTTCAGTCCTAATACTGTATCTCCTGGTTCTATTGCAGCCAAATACACAGCCATATTTGCTTGTGCCCCTGAATGTGGCTGAACATTTGCATGTTCTGCATTAAATAACTTTTTTACTCTTTCAATTGCTAACGCCTCTACCGTGTCTACGTGTTCGCATCCACCATAGTACCTGGCTCCTGGGTAACCTTCTGCATATTTATTTGTCATGTAACTCCCCATGGCTTGCATTACTGCTTCACTAACAAAATTTTCTGATGCTATTAACTCTAATTTGTTCTGTTGTCTCTTCAACTCTGCTTGTATAGCGTCATACACTTGAATATCTTCCTTTTTTAGTTCATCAAAATTCATTTAAATACCTCCTCATATATTTCTAAATTATATATATTTTTAATAAAAATGTCAATAGAAAATGGGAGACCTGAATGAGGTCTCCCAAAAAACTACTTGTCGTTTTTTCCTGTTAGCCATCTGACTATCCGTTGAATTGCGGTTTTAAGGTACACATAGCACACCAAAATTCCCGCAAAGCCATGAAGCAAAAACAACGATGATAAAATTAACAAAACAAACAGTATCAAAATTATAATGCCAATAGTAATTTCAATCATACTGTCCTCCTAAAAAGGATAAAGGTTAGTAGTTTTAATATAAATTTACATAATTGTATTATACACGAAAAAATACCAAAAATCAATAGGGAGGAGACAACACCAATATCCACTGTTATTACTTAACACTTTTCTGTAAAATGTCCGCTTGTTGAGAGTAGTATCTGTTTTTAAAAAGCTTCTCCAAGCCTCTGGGGACTCCATGGGCCTCAAAGGGCTGTCGTACGCTTTTTAAAAACGGATACTACTCTCAACAAGCTACTCTGTTAAAAAGTATTAACTGGTAACTCTCCACTCGCACTATTCTACATACTTACGATAATATTTTAGATACCTTTATATTTTTTTATTCCGTTACCTTATTTTTATTTGAATTGTGAAAATATTGCGACATCTCCTAATTCATCTTCTATTGTTAATAGCCTATTATATTTAGCAACTCTATCAGTTCTACATGGTGCTCCAGTTTTTATTTGTCCTGCATTTGTTGCTACTACTACATCAGCAAGAGTTGTATCTTCTGTTTCTCCAGACCTATGTGATACCACTGATGTATAGCCGTTTTTTTTCGCGAGTTCAATAGCGTCTAAGGTTTCAGTTAGAGTTCCTATTTGATTTAATTTTATTAAAATGCTATTTGCAGTTTTGTTATCTATACCTTTTTGTAACCTTTTAATGTTCGTTACAAACAAGTCATCTCCGACTATTTGTATTCTATTTCCTAATTTATCAGTTAATTTTCTCCATCCATCCCAATCTTCTTCAGAAAGTCCGTCTTCTATTGAAACTATTGGATATTTGTTTACTAGATTTTCCCAAAATGCTATCATTTCGTCTACTGTTTTTAATTCTTTAGTTTTCCAGAAATAATATTTTCCTTCTTCTCCAATTTTTTTAGCTTCATCATACATTTCTGTAGCGGCTGAATCTAGTGCTAACACTACATCTGTACCTGGTTTATATCCAGCTCTTTCGATAGCTTCAATTATAAATTTTATAGCTTCTTCATCATTTTCAAGGTTTGGGGCGAAACCGCCTTCATCTCCTACGGCTGTTGAAAGACCTTTTTCGTTTAAAACTTTCTTTAATGTGTGATACACTTCTGCCCCAATTTTCATACATTCAGCAAATGTTTTTGCACCCACTGGCATTATCATAAATTCTTGAATGTTTACTGTATTATCTGAATGTTTTCCACCGTTTAGTATGTTCATCATTGGAACTGGCAATTCTTTAGCATTTACTCCGCCGATATATTTGTACAGGCTCATATTAAGCGAGTTAGCTGCTGCTTTTGCAACGGCTAAAGAAACTCCCAATATTGCATTTGCTCCTAACTTTGCTTTATTTTCAGTTCCGTCAAGTTCTATCATTTTTTTATCAATTGCTACTTGTTCATAAATATTCATGTATTCTAATTCTTTTGATATTATTTTATTTACATTTTCTACTGCTGTTAGGACTCCTTTTCCAGAGTATCTATTTTTGTCTCCATCTCTTAATTCAACTGCTTCAAAAGCCCCTGTTGAAGCTCCTGATGGGACTAATGCTACTCCATTAAATCCTCCTTCTGTTACTACTTCTACTTGAATTGTTGGGTTTCCTCTAGAATCTAATACTTCGATTGCATGTATAGATTCAATTCCTAAATAATCTTTCATAATTTCCTCCTTAAATTTAATTTTTTGAAATTTTTTTAATAAAAATTTTCGTTATCGTCATTTTTTCGATTTTTTGACGATAAGGATTTCGTTATCGTCATTTTTTCGATTTTTTGACGATAAGGATTTCGTTATCGTTATTTTTTCGATTTTTTGACGATAAGGATTTTGTTATCGTCATTTTTTGAATTTTTTGACGATAAGAATTTTAATTATATTGTTATTTGAATAAATCAATATAATTCTTAAAACTAAATAATCTATTTCTTTCACTACCAGTTATTTCAATTATCATATTATTTTTTATTAATTCATTTATACTTCTTCGTAAAGTTGGTTCATTTATATTTGTTAAAACTCTCATTTTTTTCATTGATAACTGTGGTTCCGAATAAAAGCAATTCATAATTAAATCGTAATTAGTCACTTTTCCATTTAGTTCTTTTACTTTTTTATCAGTTTCTTCTTTCAGAGAAACAATTTTTTCAAACTTATCTGAACCTGTTTTTGATGTTTCAATTATTCCATTTAAAAAAAATTTAATCCAATGAATTATATCATTACTTTCCCTTACTTTAGATAATGCATCATAATAGGAAGCTCTATTTTTTTCAAAAAAATCAGAGATATATAAACAAGGTTTATCAAGCATTCCTTTGCTTTGTAAATATAATGGTATTATAAGTCTGCCAACTCTGCCATTACCATCTAAGAATGGGTGTATTGTTTCAAATTGATAGTGTATTATAGCAATTTTAATTAAGTCAGGTACCAATAACTTATCATTGTTAATAAATTTCTCCAAGTCTGTCATTAAATCTGCTAAATTGTTTACGTGTGGAGGAATATAAACTGCATCGTTTAATGTTGAACCACCAATCCAATTTTGACTTTTTCTAAATTCTCCTGGTTGCTTGTATTTACCGCGTACACCACTCAATAAAATTCTGTGAACATCTCTAATTAGTCTGTTACATAATGGTAATTCATTGTAAATCTTATCAACGCCATAATTCAGGGCTTTAACATAATTTTGGACTTCTTCCCAGTCATCTCTTTTTTCGGGGTCGATATCGTTTTCGTCCATCAGATTTTCTTCTATGCTCGTTTTTGTTCCTTCTATTTTTGAGGATTTGCTTGCTTCTACTAAAACATGCATTTTTATATATAAGTCAATATTTGGAAGCAATTTTGCATATGTGTTTAATTTTGACAATTCTCTTTCTGCTTCAGCCAATAATTTATTAATTAGCATATCATCATATTCAAAGTCTTCATTAATTTTAGTTGGTAGAAAACTTTTGTAATTGTCTTGTTGCAAGTATATTCCTGATTTGAATTTATCTAACTTCAAATTAAATCCTCCCTTCTGTTTGTTTAATTAATCTATCTTCAACTATGTGTACATTTTACTACAAACACAAAAAAATAGCAAGGTAAAAAACAAGATGAAATCTTATCAAAATAAAAGGGTGGCTACTTTTAAAGATAACCACCCGGTTAAGGGGATTTATATGTTTACATTAAATCCTGTTATGAATGTACTTGTGCCATTTTGTATTGTGTTATAAATATGAGTAGTATATAATCCTGTGTGATATTGGTGATTAGCAATATTTACTGTACATACCCAGCAGTCATTAGTGGAATCAGCTATTTGACTTGTTTGTTTTGTAGCTTGATACCAATAAATGGTATTAGTTTGATCTGCAGTCCACCATGTTGGAAATTGAGCGTCAGTGACATTCTTTTCTACATAACATTCAATTTTATATCCAGTGCCAGGAGTGGTAGTTATTTTAATCGTACTAGCAGAATTACCATAGGTACAGAGATATCCTGTTGTTATTGAACAATCCGTTATTAACGTAGTACCAACATTCCATACATCGTATTGAAAAGAGTTACCATGAGTTGCCGATATGCTTCCACCTGTTATTGTACAGGAGCCATCATTTTGTATACCAAAACAGACTCCCACATCACTAACATGTGCGGATATTGTTGCATTTGTTATTGTACATGTTCCAACATTCACTATACCAGTAGCATTGTCAGTGCTAGAATTTGCAGATATTGTTACATTTGTTATTGTGCATGTTCCAATATTCGATATACCATTAACATATCCACCGCTGGAATTTGCAGATATTGTTCCATTTGTTATTGTGCAGGTTCCACCTCCATTAATATTTACACAAATAGCGTTGTTAGTAGCATTACTATAATTTATTGTTTTACTATTCAAATTCAAATTTACGTTATTGTTTGATGATATTGTTATAGACTCTGTTGTGTTCGTTAATAACAATACTGTCGTTTGAACATTGGTTGTCGGCACTGCATTTATTGCTGCTTGTAAACTTGCATAATAAATTGAACCTGTTGGTAAGTCCGTTCTCGCAACTGCTGTTTGTACTGTTACTGTGCATGTCGCTGTTACTACCGTGTTATCATAATTGGTCATTGTTACTGTCATAGTTGCTGTTCCCGCTGATATACCAGTCACTTCACCAGTAGAACTATTTATAGTTGATATCCCTGTATTATTACTTGAATAAGTAATTGTATTTGCTACACCTGAGTATTTTAGAGTAGGAGTTGCTTTGTTTCCCGCTACTATTGTTAAATCATTATATGCGGTTATAACTGCATTTCCTACTACATTGCTTACTGTTATTGGTTTGGTTTGTGTTCCAATTTGTGTTATATTTCCTGCATTATCTATTACCCAGACAATATATGTTCCATTTGTTGCAGGATATGTAAAGTTGTCTGCTCCATTTAAACTTATCCATTGATTACTTGTAGCATCTGGTGGTGTTTTAACGGTGCTTTGAGCTACATAATATCCTTTTATTCCACTTGTGCCACTGGTACCAGTGGAATCTTTTGGGTCTGTTATTCCTGTTACTGTGATTACTCCATCGCTTCTTGTATCTGTGCTTCCTGTTGCACTTTCTATTACTGGAGCTAATGTATCTATATTTGTTACATCATAATACACGGGATTGCCTTGTTCAGAGTCTTTTTGTAAACATGCTTGAACTCTTTCATTTTTCGATATTGTTATTGGACCAGTATATTTAGTCCATGATAATATATCATTTGTTTTGTAATATATTGAATATCCATCCACTTGTGTTGTGGTTTCTATAGTTATTATTACTGATGGTGCCCAGCTTGTTGTACTTGGAGTTATTGTTATATCTCCTATTGCTGTGCTTCCGCCTGTTGGACCAGTTATACTTTTATGTAATGCATCGGTTACACTACCAATCTCCTCTTCATTATAAGAATTGTCATACATACTTTTTACTTGGCCTGCTTTGTTAAGTAATCCAAAATTGTTTATGCCATATATTGCTACTCCTACTAAGAGTAACATGACTATTACTGTTATTATTAGTGCTAATAAAGTAACTCCTTTATTATTATTATTTTTCATCATTACAACCCCCGTTTTTGGTACATGAAAGGAATTTAATTTTGTAAAAGTAAAAAAAATTAAATGTAGAATTTTCCAAACATTTCTACATTTAAATAATAACATATATTTTTTTGTTTGTACATGAATATGGAACGCACCAAGTGGGCTGTATGTGTGCAATTTTAAGTATTTTAGGCATTTGTTACAAGTATATTATTTTTTTGTGACAATTGCATTACAAGGTAATCAAATACTTAATTTATATAGTGCATATTGATTAAGAGAAATACCTTCTTCCTCTGCTTTTTGTGCTAGTTTGTGGTGTAGTGATTTTGGTATTCTTACAACAAATCTTCCACTATAGTTTCTTTCTACTGGTAATGGTATAGTATTGTTATGTTCTAACGATACTTCAAGCCATAACTCCATAGCTTCTTTCAAACTTTCTAATGCTTCTTCTTGCGTTTCTCCATCTGCCCAACATCCATCCAATTCATCAATACTTGCAAAATAATATTTGCCACTTCCATCTTCTATGAATTTTAATTTTATAGTATATGGTAAATTCATATAATCTTTAACTGTCATTTTATTTACTCCCCTCTTCAATTTTATCTAATATCTTTTTTACATATATAGGTTTTATTTGTCCTTTGCCATGTACGGGAATATTTATAGATTCATCCATATCGTTGTAAAATATATTATGAGACCCTTTGGTTCGCTGTTTTTGGTATCCAAAATTTTTAAGAACCTTCTCAGCTTCTTGTAATATTATTCCGTTAGGTTGATTTTTCATTTTTTGTATTATTTTCTCCACACTTGGCATTCTTATTGCTCCTTATTTACTATATTACAATAATACTATATTTGATACTAATTGTCAAGGATATTATAGAATGTTTTATTATTTTTATAATCTTTCCACTACATTATTCCCATTTTTCTTGCGAATTTTCTGCCTTTTTGCAATAATGTTTTATGTCCTTCCATGTCTGTACATACCATAACAACTCCAGTTGTAATCATTGCACCAACAATCATACCTTTTATAAATTTCATACACATATTTCCTCCCCATTTCACCTTTTATAATAATTTTATTTATTATTAATATTATTTCTTTTTTTTTTAATTTTATACTCTATAAATAAATGATAAATTTCGTAAATTGTAATTAGACTTAAAAAAATTCCAAAATATTTTTTTAGGTGTGGTGAGTCTAATTTTACTGAAAATTCAGCTCCAATTATGGCTCCAATTATTCCTGCAATAATTATTGGAATTGCAATTTTCCATTTTATTAGTTTGTGTTTTATGTTTATTGCAACTGAAATTATTGCCATTGGTACGAAAAATATTATGTTTGTTGCTTGGGCAATGTGTTGTTCAATTCCAATAAACATGGATAGGATTAGGATTAATACAGTGCTGCCGTCCTAATCCTATGCTTCCAATAATTCCGGCTATTATTCCTGCGATAATTTCCATAGTGTTATGTCCGCCTTTCTATATAGATATAAATTACCGCCACTGGGGTATAGTATAGCTTTTAAAAAGGCTCCTCCAAGCCTCCGAAGACTCCATGGGCCTCAAAGGGCTGTCGCTCACCTTTTTAAAAGCTATACTATACCCCAGTGGCTACTTTACTAAAAAGTGTTAATCAGTAGCTCTTAGAGGTTAGTATATGATTTTAAAAAAGCGAACGACAGCCCTTTGAGGCATACGGATTACCCCTTGACTTGGAGGAGTTTTTTTAAAATCATATACTAACCTCTAAGAGCGGATATTTTATCCCATAATAAATTTAAAAGAAATATATACTAAAAATACGACAAAAAGTCCTCTCAATACTGTGTTTGATAAAAGCTTCAACAATCTTGTACCGATTATTGCACCAATAATGCCACCAATTGCACACTTTATAGCTAAATTCCATTCTATTAAATTATTGCTTGAATAAAAAATACCAGTGACCGTAGCCATTGGTAATATGCTTGCAATTGTGGTTGCTCTTGCTTCTTTTTCTTCTAATTTTAAAATATGCACGAATATTGATAAAAGTACTAAACCACCACCTGCTCCAAACATTCCAGATATTAATCCTGCAAAAAGTCCTATTGCAGATTTTTTAAACATCATTCATCAAGCCACCCTCTTCAGTATGTTTTGCAATTGCAACAATTTTATACTGTTTATTTGTAAGTTTTTGACTAGAAATAAAAATGTTTTGACAGTTTTATTTTATAAACTTTTTAGTATTTACCTTGCTTATTTTTCATATATATAGTAAAATAATAAAAGTAATAAATCAATTTTTATAAAAATCAAATCGAATAAGAAATTTCAAAATGGAAGGAGAGAAAGTTTTAAAATAAAAAACTTTCAGGCAAATATGAAAATATTAATAGATGCAATGGGTGGTGACAATGCACCAGATGCAGTTATAAAAGGAGCAGTAGAGGCAATAAAAGAAATTGATTCAGAGATAATTTTGGTGGGGCAAGAAGAGGTTATAAATAAAAAAGTGAAAGAAATATGTGATGTAGAAAAGTTATCCGATATTTCTTCAAAATTAAAAATAAAGCATGCAACTGAAGTTATTGAAATGGGTGAAATTCCAACACAAGCAATAAGAAGCAAAAAAGATTCTTCCATGGTTGTTGGGTTTGATATGTTAAACAAAAATGAAGGAGATGTGTTTATTTCTGCTGGGAATACAGGAGCTTTATTGACAGGAGCAACTTTGTTGGTAGGGAGGATTAAAGGAATAGATAGACCGGCAATTACAACAATGTTACCATCTGAAGCACATGGGTTTTTGCTTATTGATGCTGGCTCTAATACAAATTGCAGACCAATTAATTTAATTCAGTTCGCACAAATGGCGAGCATATATTTAAGTGATGCATGTGAAATAAAATCTCCTAGAATTGGATTATTAAATATAGGCACCGAGGAAAATAAAGGTAATGAATTAGTTAAAGAGACTTTTCAAGAATTAAAACAAAATTCTGATAAATATGGAATTAATTTTGTAGGAAGTATAGAAGCAAGAGATGTTTTTTCAGGTGCAATAGATGCACTTATAACAGATGGATTTACTGGAAATGTATTTTTAAAAACAATGGAAGGAATGGGAAAACTCGTTAAAAAGAATCTAACGAAAAGCTTAAAAAGAAATATATTAAGCATGATTGCATCTATTCCAACATTGCCAGCAATAAAGAGGTTTGCGAAAACAATGGATTATAGAGAATACGGAGGAGCATTGTTTTTAGGAGTAAAAAGACCTGTTGTAAAAGCACATGGAAGTAGCGATGAGTATTCATTTTATTGTACTATTAAACAGGCAGAAGCATTTGCTAAAAGCAAGGCTGTGGAACATCTGGGACGGGGCTATTTGTAAAAATTTTTACATTGGGGACACCCCTTAGTAAGGTTAAAACGTAGGCGATGTTCATGAGTTGAAATCTGCTTTAGATAGTATTATAATTGTAAAAAGGTAAAATAATTTAATAAGGATGGGGGATAAAAATAAATAAAGAGGAGTGATTTTTATGCCCCGCATTGCAAGGAAAGACATGGGAACACAGTTTTTTCATATAGTAGTTCAAGGGATAGACAAAGAATATATTTTTGAGGAAACTAGGTGTAAAGAGAAATACAAAGGAGTGTTGAAAAAATATATCGAAGAAAATAATGTTTCAATAATAGCCTATTGTATAATGGGCAATCATGCACATATATTGATACATTGTAAAAATGTTAAAGATATGTCAAAATACATGCATTATATCAACACAAGTTATGCTGGATTTTATAATAGTATAAAAAATAGGGTGGGTTTTGTTTTTAAAAATAGATATTCAAGTGAACCTATACTTGATGAAAAACATTTATATAATTGTATAAGGTATATACATAATAATCCTGTGAAGGCAAATATTGTAGAAAATCATATTGAGTATAAGTATTCTAGTTTTATTGAATATATATATAATACAAATGATTTAGTTGCGAGTAGTGGGATTGGGTACGAATATGTAAAAAGCTATAAGATAGGCATTTTAAGCGGAGCTAAAAGTGAAAGTATTTCTGAGGAAGATTATAAATTTATCGATTATACAAATAGTAATATAAACGTGGCGGAAGAGATAGAGAAATATTGCAAAAAAAGGAATATATATAATATTGTAAATGATGAAACAAAATTGATAGATATGATAAAATATTTATTAGATAAAAAAATTACTAAAATAAAAATTGCGAAAGAATTGAATATAAGCAGACCTAAAATAACAAAATTATTAAAGAGGAGTGTCCCCAATGTTCAAAAATGAACAAAAAGGACCGTACCAAGGAGGCAGAGTATGAAAGTAATTTTATTAGAAGATGTAAAAGGTACAGGAAAGAAGAATACCGTAGCCAATGTAAGTGACGGGTATGCGAGGAATTTTTTATTTGTAAAAAAATTGGCGATTGATGCAACTCCTGAGAATTTACAAAAGCTAAAAGAACTTAATATTTCAATTGAAAATAAAAAAACAAAAGAGCTTCAAGATGCACGAGAATTAGCTAAGATTTTAGAAAAGCTGACTGTAACAATTTCAGTGAAGACTGGAGAAAATGGAAAAATATTTGGAAGTATAACTTCAAGTCAAATTGCGGAGGCACTTAAAGAAATTCATAAAATAGAGATAGATAAGAAAAAAATTATTATAAGTGAACCAATAAAGACAACTGGACGATATATGGTAAATATAAAATTACATGAAGGAGTAAGTGCAAAAGTAGTAATAAGTGTAGTAGGAATTTAGCACATCATCTAAACTTCTTCAAATCAGTAATGGATACCAAGTAGATAGATTAACTATAATCATATATCGAATAAAAATTATATATAGGAGTGTCCCCAATGTTCAAAAATGAACAAAAAGGACCGTCCCCAAGGAGGCAAATTATGGAGCTTACAAAAATTCCACCACATGATATAGAAGCGGAACAGGCTGTTTTAGGTAGTATGTTAATAGATAGAGATGCGGTTCTTTCAGTAACTGAGTTTATAAAAGCAGAGGACTTTTATAGGGATGATAATAGGGCGATTTATTTGAGCATAGTTAATTTGTATGCTAAGTCAGAGCCCATAGATATTATAACTGTAAAGGCACAGCTTATTGAAGATGGCATGTTTGAAAAAGTTGGAGGACTAGAGTATTTGGCAACTCTTCCAGATAAGGTTCCAACTACTGCAAACGTTGATACATATATTAAAATTGTTGAAGAAAAGTCTTTGTTAAGGCAATTAATAAAGGCTTCTAATGAGTTAATTGAACTTGGATATAGTCAAAATGAAGACATAGAGAGTATAATGGATCAAGCTGAAAAGAAAATTTTTGATTGTATGAAACATAAGAATCACAGAGGATATTTTTCTATAAAAGATATTCTTGTAGATACGTTTGTGCAGATTGAAAAAATGTATAATCAAAAAGGCATTTTAAGTGGAGTAAAAAGCGGGTTTTCCGATTTAGATAGAAAACTTTCTGGTTTGAATAAATCTGATTTGATACTAATTGCAGCAAGGCCATCAATGGGTAAATCAGCTTTAGCAATAAATATTGCGACAAATGTTGGAGTGTATGAAAAGGTTCCAGTGCTTGTGTTTAGCTTAGAAATGTCGAAGGAACAAGTTGGTACTAGAATTTTATGCAGTGAGTCGATGATAGACAGCGAAAAAATAAGAAGTGGTAAAATGGAAGAAAACGACTGGGTAAAACTTGCAGGTGCAGTAGGGCCAGTATCGGAGGCTCCAATTTATGTGGATGATACAGCTGGAATTTCTATAATTGAAATTAGGTCAAAAGCTAGAAAATTAAAGCTAGAAAAAAATATTGGGTTAATAGTAATAGATTATTTGCAGTTAATTCAAGGCGTGGGGAAAAAGGGAGCAACACGTGAACAAGAAATTTCTGAAATTAGTAGAAGTTTGAAAATATTGGCAAAAGAGCTAGATGTTCCAGTTATTGCATTGTCACAATTATCCAGAGCTGTGGAGCAAAGAGGTGACCATAGGCCAATGCTTTCAGACTTAAGAGAGTCTGGTGCAATTGAACAAGATGCAGATATAGTAATGTTTATTTATAGAGATGATTATTATAATCCAGAAACAGAAAAAAAGGGAATTGCTGATTTAATAATAGCAAAAAACAGAACAGGAGCAATAGGCTCTGTTGAGTTATTGTGGTTGCCGAATTATACAAAATTTGCAAATTTGAAGAGATAATGTTTGATATGAACTTGTTACTACTTAATGGTTTTCGGCAAAGTAGCTTTGTGTGATTATTATATGTTTTTAAAAAGTGAACGACAGCCCTTTGAGGCCCATGGAGTCTTCGGAGGCTTGGAGGAGCTTTTTAAAAACATATAATAATCACACAAGGCGGACATTTTAGAGAAAACCATTAAATAGTAACATTAACTTAAAACGGGAGGCATTAGAAAAATGTTTGATACGAATTTTCAAGAAGAAATGATTAGATTAGTTATGGAAGAAACGGAAATAGCTATAAAAGAAGGGAACGAGCCATTTGGAGCAATCTTAGTAGACGAACAAGGAAATATAGTTGAAAAAGCTCATAATACTGTTAATACTAATATGGATCCTACAGCTCATGCAGAAATGACGATTATAAGGAATACTTGTCGAAAACTCAATTCACTAGTTTTAAGTGAATACACATTATTTTGTAATGCTGAACCTTGTTCAATGTGTATGAGTGCAATCATTAAGACTAAAATTAAAACCGTATATTACGGTACAGATATGGAAAAACAGTCTGTTAGGGCAGCAGAAATAAACAATAAAGTTAAGGTGCCTGTAGCGTTGTGTGGTGGTATTCTCCAAGAAGAATGTGCAAACCAAGTTTTATTTGCAAAAAATCAAAAGGTAGAAATAATGTTGATAAAATAAGGTGATAAATATATAGGAAGTGTTGGGTTATGGAAGAAAGAATAAATTTGCATATGCATTCTACTTCGTCTGATGGAACGGACAGTTTTAAATCATTGCTAAAGATATGTAATTCAATGAATATGACTTCTTTCGAAACATAAAATGTGATATACTTACAAAAAACAAGTAGGAGTCATTCTGAGCGTTGCTACAAAGCCTTGCTCACGAAGAATCTTACTAAATGGTAGGTATACAAATGAAGCAATGTCTGCAATTGAGAGGGAAAAACAAATAAAAGGTTGGACTAGAAAAAAGAAAATTAACTTAATAAATGATTTTAATCCTGATTGGATTGATTTATATTCTGAAATTATAAAGTAAGATTCTTCGTAAGTCAGGCTACGAAGTAAGGCTCAGAATGACAATGCCTGAAATCCACATAGGTTTCGAAAGAAGTCTAATTTGAAAAAGAAGAAAGTGAGTACTTAGAGAAGCTTTGCCATGAAAGGCAATTACTTATGTCTGGGGGAACAGATTATCATGGTACTAATAAAAAGAATTCAATAAATCCGTTGACAATGGTCAGAGCCGTGCCAAAAGATGTATATAGTGAGTGGATTCAGAGAGTACCAGGGGTAATAGGATTATCTGAAAAAGAAAGATGATTTTAAACATATTATGTGGGAGGTAAAAATGGATTTTGATAAGGCGAAATTGGTATTCAAAGATTATTTGAAAAATTATGATTTAAACGATAAAAAAACTAAATCTAAAATTGTTCATACTTATGGAGTGGTTGAATTAAGCGAATATATAGCAAAAGATTTAGGATTAGATAACGAAAACATTGAATTAGCGAAATTAATTGCATTATTACATGATATTGGAAGATTTGAAGAAATTAGAAGATATGATAATTTTGTTGACAAGCAGATATTTGATCATGCTAATTTTGGTGCTAAAATATTGTTTGAGGATGGCATGATTAGAGATTTTATAGAGGATGATAAATACGATAGTATTATCAAAAAAGCTATAGTAAATCATAGTAAGTATGCAATAGAAGAAGAAGGATTGTCAGAACAAGAATTATTACATAGTAAGATAATTAGAGATAGTGATAAAACTGATAATATCAGAAGAAGAGCAATAAGTGGCTTTGAAGATATAAGTGATACATCTGAATCAATTATAGCAACTCAAACCATAACAGATAAAATATTTAAAGATTTTATGGAGCATAAAACTATTGTAAAAAATGAAAGAAAAACATTTGTTGATAGATGGATTTCATATATATCATTTATTTTTGATTATAACTTTAGTTCTGGATTAGAATATATTAAAGAGAAAGATTATATTAATATGCTAGTTGATAAAATAGATTTTCAAAACGAAGAGACAAGAAATGGGATGGAGCAAATTAGAGAATGTGCAAATGAATATATAATGGAGAAAATTTTCAAATCACTAAAGTGAAAACTTTCAAATCTATAAAGTGGGCAAGCAAATAAGGAATAAAAAGTAATAAACAATAAATATATAGAAAAAGATAATAGGTGATAAAAATACAATGCTAAAAAATAAAGTGTTAAATATTCTAAAAAGTGAAAACCTAATATTAAGTAGCGACAAAGTTTTAGTAGCAGTTTCAGGCGGACCAGATTCAATGTGCTTACTTCATATTTTAAATGAAATAAAGCAAGATATTGGGTTTGATTTATTAGTTGCACATGTAAATTATTTTTTAAGAAAAGATTCCACAGAAGATGCAGCATATATTGAAGACTTTTGCAAAAAAAATAAAATTACCTTTTTTCAAAAGGAAATAAATATAGAAAAATTTGTAAAAGAAGAAAAAATCGGCATAGAAGAAGCAGCAAGAATTGTGAGATATGATTTTTTTGAAGAGATTGCGAATAAAGAAAATGTTAATAAAATTGCAATAGCCCATAATAAGAATGATGTTGCAGAAACCCTAATAATGAACGTTTTAAGGGGTTCTGGCACAAATGGACTTAAGTCTATACAAAAGGTAAGTGGAAAATACATAAGACCTTTAATTGAAGTAGAGCGAGAAGAAATAGAGGAGTATTGCAAGAAAAACAAAATAAATCCGAGAATAGATAGTACAAATAGTGATAATACATATACTAGAAATAAAATAAGAAATATTGTGATACCTTATATAAAAAAAGAGTTCAATCCTAATATTGTAGATGGATTAAGCAGGTTATCACGGAATAGCTACAGAAGAGTTGAATTACATTGAAAAACAAGTCTCTTGCATATATAACCAAATTCTTCAAAGCGAATCGAAAAATGAAATAGTTTTGGATGCAAAATTATTTAATCAACAAGAAATCGTAATAAAAAGAAGATTAATTTTATATACTATTAATAAATTATTTAAAACAACCAAAAATGTGGAAAAAGTTCACATTGATGATACTATTGATTTAATAGCAAAGAATGTTGGAAATAAATTTTTAACGCCAAATAAAAATTTAAAAGTATTTTTGAAAAAAAATGAAATAACTTTTACTAAAATGTTGAAATAAAAAATTTTATATGATAGACTAAGAATTATGATATATTAAGGACGTAGAATAGCGAAAGGGTTTAGTATATATTTTTAAAAAATTGCCCGACAGCCCTTTGAGGCATACGGATTACCCCTTGACATGGAGGGAGTTTTTTAAAAATATATACTAAACCTGGAAGCGGACTATTATAGCGGATTTTTTATATATTAAGGAGGAAATATTTTGAAAAATGGGATAAAAACCATAGGAATGTGGTTAATTATAGCTGTTATATTTATTTTGTTATTGTCTTCAATTCTTAATAATCCACAAAATAAAATAGATTATTCAGATTTATTATCTAAAATTCAAACAGGAGATGTTCAATCTGTTGAGATACAAACAGATGGTAAAACTGCATACGTTCAACTTAAAGATGATAAAAAACAGAAACAAGCGATTATTCCAGATTTAAATAGCTTTATGAATTCTGTTAAAGATCAAATGACTTCTGGTGAGCTGGTTGTAACTGAAAAGCCACAGTCATTTTTAGTGACGTTATTAAGTTTCATAACACCTGTCGCATTAGTAGTAATATTACTTTTATTCTTGTTCTTGTTTTTAAATCCAAATCAAGGTGGAAACAAATCAATGTCATTTGGTAAAAGTAAGGCAAGAATGTTAAATGTTACAGATAAATATAAGGTAACATTTAAGGATGTTGCTCGGCGTGGATGAAGAAAAAGAGGAGTTAGAGGAAATTGTAGAATTTCTAAAAACACCGAAAAAATTTATAGATATGGGTGCTAGAATACCAAAAGGAGTTCTTCTTGTAGGACCTCCTGGTACAGGTAAAACATTATTGGCAAAAGCAGTAGCGGGAGAAGCAGGAGTGCCATTCTTTATAATAAGTGGTTCTGATTTTGTTGAGATGTTTGTTGGTGTTGGAGCATCTAGAGTTAGAGATTTATTTGAACAAGCCAAGAAGAATTCGCCATGTATAATATTTATAGATGAAATTGATGCTGTTGGGCGTCAAAGAGGTGCTGGTTTAGGTGGTGGACATGATGAAAGAGAGCAAACATTGAACCAATTGTTAGTTGAAATGGATGGGTTTGGCACTAATGAAGGCGTTATTGTATTAGCGGCTACAAATAGGCCAGATGTATTAGATAGAGCTTTATTAAGACCTGGTCGTTTTGATAGACAAATATTGGTTTCAGCTCCAGATGTTAGAGCAAGGGAACAAATATTAGAAGTTCATGCAAGAAAGAAAAGATTAGCTAACGATGTTGATTTAAAGATTATTGCAAGAAATACATCAGGTTTTTCTGGTGCAGACTTGGAAAATATTTTGAACGAAGCAGCATTGCTAGCAGCTAGAAGAAACAAAGAAGATATTAGCATGGTAGAGATAGAAGATGCAATGGTAAAAGTTCAAATGGGTCCAGAAAAGAAAACCAAAGTAAGAAGTGAAAAAGAAAATAAATTAGTAGCTTTTCACGAGGCTGGACACGCAGTTGTAAGTAGGTTTTTACCTACGCAAGATACTGTCCATCAAATATCAATTGTTCCTAGAGGTATGGCAGGCGGCTATACAATGTATAGACCAGCAGAAGATAAGAATTTTATGTCTAAATCTGAAATGGAAGAAACGATTGTATCATTATTGGGAGGTAGAGTTGCTGAAAAGTTAGTATTAAATGACATTTCAACTGGAGCAAGCAATGATATAGAACGAGCAACAAAAATTGCAAGAGAAATGGTAACTAGATACGGAATGAGTGATAGAATTGGACCTATTAATCTTGCGGGCGACGGTAATGAAGTTTTCTTAGGTAGAGATTTTGCAAAGAGCCAAAGCATAAGTGATTCAACTTCAACAATAATAGATGAAGAAGTTAAGAGGATTGTTGATAATGCTTATCAAACAGCAGAGCGTATATTAAAAACTAATATAGAAAAACTTCATGTTCTTGCTAATGTGTTGTTAGAAAAAGAAAAGATAGATGGGGATGAATTTAACGCAATATTTGAAAATTAAATAATAGAATATGTATTTTTAAATAACACCGCCTCCAGTGTATAGTATCTCTTTTTAAAAAACTCCCTCCAAGCTCACGGGTAATCCGTATGCCTCAAAGGGCTGTCGGGAGCCTTTTAAAAAGAGATACTATACACTGGAGGCTCTGTGCATAAAATGACATATTTAT
Source organism: Oscillospiraceae bacterium (assembly GCA_009778695.1). Classification (GTDB taxonomy): domain Bacteria; phylum Bacillota; class Clostridia; order TANB77; family CAG-508; genus WRFS01. The sequence goes on along the minus strand of WRFS01000005.1, from coordinate 1,151 downwards.
TATTTGAAGGAGTAGGGAATGAATAAGGAAGTTGTGGGAAATAGTTGGGATAAGATTTTAGAAAAAGAGTACGAAGCGGAGTATTTCAATAATTTAAGATATTTTTTAAGAGATGAATATAAATATAAAACAATTTTTCCAGCGAAGGAAAATATTTTTAATGCTTTAAAATTAACACCTCCAGAAAAGGTGAAAGTTGTAATTCTTGGACAAGACCCATATATTAATTATGGAGAAGCACATGGGCTTGCTTTTTCTGTGCAACCGAATGTAAAAAATCCACCATCACTGGTGAATATATTTAAAGAATTAAAAAATGATGTGGGTTTTGAAATACCTAAAAATGGATATTTGGTGCCTTGGGCTGAACAAGGAGTATTACTGCTTAACACTACTCTTACTGTAGAAATGGGAAAATCAAATTCGCATGCTGGAAGTGGTTGGCAAAAGTTTACAGATGCGGTTATTGAATATTTGGGAAGTGTGGATAGACCTATAGTATTTCTTTTATGGGGAAGGAATGCAAAAAATAAAATGGAGCTCATTCAGAAAACTCCAAATCATTTAATATTGACGGCAGCTCATCCATCACCTCTTTCAGCACACAATGGATTTTTCGGTTGCAAACATTTTTCACGGAGCAAATGAGTTCTTAGTACAAAATGGTATGGAGCCAATAAATTGGCAATTGTAGTATTTACTTATAAAGAAAACTTCTATATAACAAACGAGGAGGGAGAGCGAAGATGGGAAAAAGAAAAATCATATTAATTATTGTTGTTATAATTGTAATTCTTATTTTAATTTTAGGAATAATTCTTATAAATAATAAAAAAACAATAGAAAATAATGATAATAATAATAATATCGTAAATATACCTGCTTTTGAGTTAATTTATGAAGATAACAATAACAATAAGATAAGCACTATATTAAAAAAAGGAGAATTGCCAAATTATGATTATAACATATATGTATATGGTGGTAATGTGAAAATTAAAATTAATAACGAAACATTAGATTTAAGAGATGCACTATTAACAGGCAAAATAAATATGTCTGATATTATTGGACAATGTGTTAAAGATGCAGAAGAAAACAAGATACAGACTGATATGTATGAGGATGGGGGCTCAATGGAATATAGATAT
>WRFS01000004.1 GCA_009778695.1 Oscillospiraceae bacterium | reverse complement strand
TGTTTCATCAAGTGATAAAGCAAAGCTACAACAAGCAATAAATATGTTGCAAGCAATAAAGAATAAGTGCACAAGTCCAAGTACAATACAAAGCCAAAGTAATCCAGTATCACAAGTGCAAGATGCAATTGCAAGGTTAAATGCAATAGATAATGAAATAGATTCACAATGGTATAATCAATTAAATTACGGGGTATATTCTTTTACATCAGGATTTGCTTCAAGTTTAGCAACTAACCTTGCAGGACAGCCTACTTTAGGAAATGATTATGGAAATAAAAATACATATTATGCAGGTGCGTTAGCAGGAGATATAACATCAACAGTTGTTGGAGGGCTTCAAATAGCTGGTGGTATCGGATTAATTATTAGTGGCGGAGCGATGATAGCAGGAGGAGGCATTGTAACAGGTACAGGAGAAGGAGCAATAATAGGAGTGCCGGCAATAGCAGGAGGAGTAACCCTAGCAGGAACAGGAGTAGCAGCAGGTGCTTATGGCGTAGGTACAATAGGTAATTCAGCAAGTAACTTTGCAAATGATTTAAGTGAGTTGTTTAGTGGTAATGGAAGTAGTAGTGAAATTAATAAAACTAATGATATTATAAATGAGACACTAAATAGCAAAGGGAATATCACTAGCAAATATACTCTTACAGAAGATGAAGCACTTGACCTTGGAAATGAGCTTATGGGAACTGGGTATAAAGAAGTAGGAAAACCAGGAAGTGGTGTATTTGAGAAACAAATTGGCGATCAAACATATAGATTTAGAATTGATAGTGGTTCCTTAGAAGGAAATCATGCACCATCTATATCTCATGTACATGTAGAAATCTTAGATAAGAGTAGAAATGTTATAGTTAATAATCATATAATATTATCTGGTGAATAGGAGAGGTGTTATGGAAATAGGGAAAGTTGGAATTATAAAAAATACTAATGCAGAAGGCTGGTTTATTAAAATTATAGATGATAAAAAAAATACAGGAGGATATTTATTAGTACAGTCACGAAGTAAGGAATTTATTGGAGAAGGATTTGATAATTGGTTTGAGAATTTAGATTCATTAAAAAAGTATATAACACAAAATAATATACATATTGAATGGATAATGTAACTCACTATTATGATTCTGTGACTGGTACTGATGTTATGGTTAATTCTTTAGGAAATTTTGTGGAATGATGTTGAAATTGTTTCTAGATCGAATGTTTCAGGAGATTAAACAGTGGATTATAAAGTTAATGGAGTTCAAACGGAGTTAAAAACTTTAAATGGAACAAGTTTAAATACTCCAGTTACTAAAATTCAAAAAGCTTTTGGACAGGGTGCTGAAACAGTAATAATTGATGCAAGAAAAACGGGACTTACTATGAATCAAGCTAATGATGTTATTAGTAGAATTAATGGAATTTATACAAGTGGAGTTCCTGGCAAAATAGAGATTTGGACAAATAGTGGAATTGTTTAAACCGGGAGGAATAATTAATGGAATACCAAACTAATAAATTAACAAACAAACAGCTAGAGGAGTTAGCAATGAGTAGTAAATGGGGGATGAATTCAATGAAAATTTCGATAACTTACTTATATTTTTCAAAGCAGTAAGAATAGAATCAGGTCAAATAATTAATAAAAAATGATTGGGGAGAGATGATGACAGATAAAGAAATAAAAAATATTCTTGGTAAAATAATTTCTGACATATTAGATGGTAAATTAGACAGAAAGTTAGCAGTAAATCAACTTATTCAAAACATAAATCCAAAAGAGATTTATAATAGTAATGATTTTGAAATTTCAGATTGTTATTTTGCTATTAAACACTTGAGTGAAGAAGGGGATGAAACTTTGTTTAAAGAAATAGAGTATTTTGACGAATGTTTAAATGGTAATAGAAAATACTCTTTAGATGAAAAAAATTTATATTTGAAGGAATATTTGGATAAAAAACTGTAAACGATTGATAAAATGACACCTTGAGACCTTCTAGAATCTGATGTATGCTGACAGCATAAAGACTTCAGGAAATGACCCATATAATATGATAGACCCAAGTGGACATACAACAACCCCATAGGTAATCCGTTTGATAGAACTGGAAATATGAATAATACGATAGATGCACAACTGATAAAAATAATACGAAGTTAAATATATATGATATTTCTCACGAAATAAATTGTGCTGATGTTTGCTTAGAAAGTGGTGCTGAGGCAATCGCACCAACACATTTAAATCCAAGTGAAGAAAAAGAACAGGGTATGGATTTTATTATAAAGAGAAATGGAATGACTGATGAAGAGCTTGAAAATAAAATAAAATCTTTAAAAGTATATGTTACTTTTTATTATGAGGGTACTTTTAGAAATGGTGATATTACAGTAGAAGCAGATTTTGAATAAATATTTAATTACAGAGAAACGCAGTGGATTACAAAAACTAAAAATGGTAATATTACTTGGTTGGAATCAGAGGATGAAAATTCTGGGTTACAACATATTTAGGAAATAATTATTTATAGAAAGGGAAAAAATGAAATTAAAGATATTAAAAGTTAAAAATGGTGCACAATATGAAAATAGAATATATGATTTTTGGATTGAAGCTGAAACTTTAAATAAAGAAAAAATAAAAATTTTTGACCATGTACCATTTGACATAAGAGATAAAGAAAATCAAGTAATAGATGTAATGCTTGTTGTTGGATTTATTTCATTAGAGGATAAAAAGGAAGGACTTCAGCAAATAAAAGGAAAGCTTGTTGACGATGTTGAATTAAATAACGATAAATGGTCAGATAAAATAAAGGATCTTCAAGAAATAAAGTGGTTAGGATTAGAAAACGAAAATGATATCTTTCTTGTGTCAGAGAAAGAAGTTGTTGAAAATGGTATGAAAGTTGGAGAAACGGTTAAGCTTGAAGTTTCGAGAATAGATTTGGTTGCTATCTTATAAATTGGAGAAGCAGTGGGTAATTTGCTAAGTGGATTAGGAACATTGTTCTCTGTTGGAAGTACCAGTGGGAATAGTGGTAGCGGTAGTAGCAGTGAAGTAGTGGTGAAGTAGCACCATATAAACAAGATTTATTGCAAGAATCAATAGAGTCAAAATCAGCAGGAAAAGGAAGTACTGGAAGAACAACAGCTAATAACTCTACTGAGATTGATGCTATGCAAAAAGTACTAGATGATCCATTAGGTAATTCGAAAAAGATAAATTTAAAAACAGAGAATAAATTAATTAACGATCTAAGATGGGAAAATTGGGAAAAAAGAGCGACAAACATTAATGGGGTAGAAATACATTTTAATTATGATCCTGTTACGGGACAATTTGATGATTTTAAATTTATAGATAGGTAAGGTGAAATAAGTGATTTATGAAAAATTTAAGAAAGATAATATAGAGTTTACTTATAGTTGCATACTTATAGGATTAGAAAAATATTGTCTTGAGATTGACGATATAAAAATGTTTATTGACGATATGTTATATGTAAAAGAAGATGTAACATTAGAATTAAAATTATTAAATTTAATTGAAAGAAATAGCTTGAGTGATATAAAAAATCTATTACTTAAAGAGAATCTTAAATCTACAGAAATAGATGAATATAAATATTGGTATGTATATTTAAAAGAATTAGAAAATTGTATTGATAAACAAAATGAAGAATGGCAACCATTTGCAAGTGAATATTGGGGATTTTACAATATAATAAGAGCATTATCTAATGATAAAATAATACCTGTAATTAATTTTGTGGTAAATGATGATTTAAGTATGGAGGATTTAATAAATCAATTCAGAGAGTTTTTAGAAAAGATAGTGAAAAAATAAAATTGTATTAGATTTACTAAATTGAAAGAAGAAGTGATAAACTATATAGATGAAGACAATATAGAAGGATTTAAAACTGATGGTGTTTTGATAGAGAAATTTGGATCTGATATTAGGAGTAAAATAAATGAAGCTATATAAACCAGTAGGATTGTTTGAAATGGAAAAAATACTTGAAAGTGATGGAAATGGATTTCCTGACAGATTACCAGAACAACCAATATTTTATCCTGTAGTAAACTATTCTTATGCAATACAAATAGCAGAAAAATGGAATAAAGATAATTATAATTCAGGATTTTCAGGTTATGTTACGGAATTCAATATAGCAGACGAATATATTAAAAATTATGAGATTCATTGCGTTGGAGATAAAAATTGTAAAGAATATTGGATACCGTCAAATCAGTTAGCGGTGTTTAATCAAAATATAACTGATAAAATTAAAATTATCGAAGCTTTTTATGGAGAACAATATAATGGAATTAAACCATCTGGACTGTCTAGCTTTAAAGAAGAAAAAATAAACAATCAATTCAACCTCCTAAAAAACACACTAAGTTATAATCCATTCGATTTTAGTTGTACGGTTTTTGTTGAATGGGAACTTATTAATTTGAATTTATTATATTGGTCGAAAAATATAGACAAATCAGATAATGTAGTGAAAGAAATGAGCAAATGTTTGGAAAGAAATAATAAATTGTTTGTTAATAACAAAACATCTTAATAAATTTATACTGCAGTAAAAAATGTTGATTGGTTAAGAGAATACAAGCACCAGAAGGAGTATCACAAAGCTTTACATATAACGAGGAAGGTGATATAGTAGAACAAAAAGATAGCAAAGACAACACCACAACATTTGCACTGCGGTGAAAAAACAGTAGTGATTTTGTTATGTTGTATGTATAAATAGAGTATAAATACTGAAATTGTCAATTACGGAGCAAAAATGGAGTGTTATATGAAAAAATCAAAAATATTATTATTTGTGTTAATTATTGTGTCTTTATTATCTTCTAATGTTTTAGCAAGTTCTTTAGAATCTTCTAATGATTATTTTTGTATCGATATACCAGAAGGATATAAGAATAGTAGTAGTTTGGTAGGAGATAAGAGTTTATATACTTTTTCAAAAGATAATTCTTCTAGTATAGTTATAGAAGTCTCAAATCGTAATGCAGATGGAAAAGCGACAAGTTTTTCAAATAATAGTTTAGAAGCGTATGTTGATGGGTTATATAAAGGATTAAATGAACAGTATAAGAATGAGATTGGTTCAGAAGTTGAAGTAATTAATAGGGAAACTACTTATATAGGAAATCAAGCTTATACAGCATCTATGATTCAACTAAAGTATGATGAAAATAACTTATATCAACAATTTTTTGTTATTTTTTCGGATAATTATATATATAATGTATGCATTACGTCATATGATGAGAATTTTCTTATAAGTACAGAATTAAAAAGTATAAAAGATTCTTTCGAAATAAAGGATACTATAACTATGTACTATATGGATAATAGTGATAAAAATATAATTACAGCAGGAAGATACACGGGGATTGGTATTGGAGTAATTGCAATAGTAGTATTATGTGTGATATTAGTTAAAAAATCATATAGCAAAAAATAATATACATATTATGCATGGGCGTTAGCAGGAGATATAACATAACCAGTTCTTGGAGGGCTTCAAATAGTTGGAGGCATCGGAGTAATTATTAGTTGTTACAAATATTCAAGGCGGTGTTGTATCAGTAATACCACAATAGGAGGTAAGTTTATTATGACCAAATATGATAATTATGAATTGCTAGAATTATTTGAAAAAGAACCTTTTTTTCCATATAAAGGAGAAACGGAAATTTTTGATTATTCTAAAAATGACGAATTTGGATTTAAATTCACATTATATGTTAATATTTATGAGGAAACTTGTATTGTATCTCTAAGATATAAAGATTTCAAAGTTCCAATTTTTGATATTAAGTTTGAAAAAATTACTAATATCAAATGTGATAATGAAAAAATTATATTAACTCAAGAGAACAGAGAGAATAATATTATTATCTCTGTTAAACCAAGTTTTTCAATTAATTTATAACGAAACCAAATTTAAATAAAGTAGATGTAAATGGTTTGAAATTCTGTATCTCATGTACATGTAAAAATTTTAGATAAAAGTAGGAATGTTATAGTCAATAATTATACAATATTATCTGAAGAGTAGGAAAGGTGAAGGAAGAGACAACCTGCATTTGCACATGAAAAAATGAAATAGATAGTTAAATATATAGAAAAATAGGGGGCTAAATGAAACTTAAAAACGATTTAATAGAAATTGAATGTAAAGTGGATGATACATTTTCGTTAAAATCAACAGATAATCAAAAGTATGATTACATATATAATCTAAACGAAATAACTAGAAATGATTATATAAAAGCATATTCAATAGTTATATATAATGGAGATATAATAACTAAAATAGCCATTGTTGGATTATGTTTAGGTTGCAATGATAATTGCATATTGGATGGTAACAATCTTATTGTTGTAGCAGACTATTCCGTCATAATAATTAATCTTATTTACTTTAAAATACACAAACATGTACGTTTGCCTAGTCATGGTACATATTTTTCAATATATACATTTGATGATGGATATATTGTTTATGGGGAAATTGATATAGTGAAACTGTCAAAGGATTTTACCATACAATGGACTTTTAGTGGTGCAGATATTTTTGTTACTACTGATGGAACGGACCCCTTTATTATTCAAGAGAAATGTATTTTATTAACTGATTGGAACGGAAAGCAGTATAAATTAAATAATCTGGGGAAAGAAATAAAATAATAATGTTTATGTGTAGGAAATAGATATATGGCAGTTGGATTTAAAGTGAATTATTTTTGGTTTCAAACATGATGGATTCGATGAAAAGGATAGAAGAATAAATATGGAATATAAAGAATTAAAAACCGAGCATGAAAAAACGTCAATTTTATTGAATTTAGATACTTTCAAAATTTGATGCTAATAAAAGTACTGATTATAAAAAGGCTAAAAATATTGTAACGGTTCGGAACAAATCAATTTTTTAAAATTAAGAAAGCCCGCTAGTAAATAAAAAACTAGGGGGCTTTAAATATACCCATAGTATGATTAACAACAATCATGCATGTTGCAAAATGACTCATCTGCAAACAATTCTAATTTAGCTTGAAGAATCATTTCAAGACGTGTAATTGCATTAATTAGACGTTCTACCGACCTGTTTAATTTTAATAATTTTTCTGGACTAACATTTGGCATGGCTATAATAGCCTGCATTTTTTCTCCCTCTGCATTTAAGATATGAGAAAGGGCAGTTTCTTGCAAAGCCACAGATGTTATTAAATCTGTAATGGCTTGCTCCCTTGAACCTTCTCCAGGAGTTATAACTGGCATACTCATAAAAAATCTCCTTTACATATTATTTTTTCACAGCATATTTTATCTGTTATTACAATATACGTCAAATTTCTACTTTTTGTTACAAAAAATTCACGTTGTTAATATAATATAATGAGAGAGCTTTTTATGAAATCAAAAAATTATACAACATGAGAAAAGCTATCAAAAAAATATTTAGGAGGGAAATTATGTCTACAATATCAGGTAGAGTTTTATTTGACAGAGATAGAACCGCAGTTATTTCTCAAACTTTTGCTGGAATTGCAAATGTTTCAGTTGTTTTACAAAATATACAAACAGAAGAAAGACTTGCTGTTCTTACAGATGCAAATGGAAGCTATTCTTTTATAAACGTTCCAAATGGAAACTACCGCATAGTAGAATCTTTCGGTACGCCCGCGGTTCCAACGCCAGGGGACTTTAATAACGCAATGGTTGGGAGTATTCCTGTGGGGGTGACACCGCCAATTACTTTTGTAAGTAATCCACCACCGGGGGCTACAAATCTTGATTGCACAATTCCAAATACTATTTTAGTAACTGTGTCAGGAGTAAATTTAATTAATGAAAACTTTTTAAACGGACCAGTTAGATATACACCAATCACAGTAATTACAGATGCATGTACAACGATTTCGACTACGAATTTAATTACCGCAGCTGATAATGGTACCTTTGGATTCTTCCCAGCAGGAACACCTGCTAACACTGGTGCAAACCCTAATCCTTATCCAGGATTAGCACCTGATTTCACGTATGTATTACCAAATCCAAATGCATTTGTACCATTAGATGGAGAATATACGATCCAAAACATCATGAATAATGCAATGAGTAATCAAATTGGTGCATGGTGGCGTATTGCAGACCATACAACTGGTAACGAAACTGGTAGAATGATGGTTGTTAATGGTTTTGAGCCAGGTTCAGTGTTTTTTAGAACACAAGTAACCGTAAATCCAAATACTAATTATTTATTCAGTTCATGGATTTTGAACTTGTTCAAAGCTTTAGGTTTTCCAAATCCAGAGCTTGGTGTACAAGTACTTGATGAAAACGGTAACACGTTATACAGTGCGACACTTGGGGCACTTATTCCAGTTAACTTGAATACTCCAGAATGGAAACAGATTGGTACAGTAATTAATTCACAAAATAATACTACTTTAACAGTGGAGTTTTTAAGCGAGGGTCAAGCCGCAGTAGGGAATGACTATGCTATAGATGATGTTTCACTTAATGAAATTGAAGTGCCTGTTTTTACACCAGTAAAATCTGCAAGTGCTACAAGCGTAGTTGTTGGTGAAACTATCACTTATACAGTTACTTTAACAAATACCTGCGAAAGTCCTTTAACTAGTGTATTATTCCAGGATATTGTTCCAAATGGGTTCACTTTTGTACCAGATTCTGTGACAATTAATGGTATTCTACAACCAGGATTTAATCCAAATACAGGATTTATGGTTCCAGATATTCCTGGGGGGGGAACGGCCACAATTATGTTTTCTGCTTTAGCCACGTCTGTTCCGCCAGTTAACCCTACAATAAACGTTGCTACAATGACTTATGAATACACGCCTGTTGAAGGCGGAATTCCAGCATTCTTTGAAGTAATGTCTAATGAAGTACCGGTGCAAATTGCCGCTGTTGTTGCTGCAGATATATCTGTAGTAAAAACAGCTAGTCCAAGTCCTGTAAGTCCTGGAGGAGTGATAACTTATACTTTGACTGTTGCAAATGCTGGCCCATTTGTTTCTGAAAATGTTGTTTTAACAGATAACATTCCATCAGTTGTTTTAAATCCAGAATTTTCAACAAATGGGGGAGCATCTTTTAGTCCATGGACTGGAAGTCTCAGCTTAGGAAATTTGGCAGTCGGAGCACAGGTAATAGTAATTATAAGAGGTACAGTTAGTGTAACTGCGATGGGGCAAATTGTTAATACAGCCAGGGTAACTTCACCTACGCCAGATCCAAATTTAGCAAATAACACATCAACTGTTACTACACCTATAACACAAGTAGTTCCTGTGCCACCAAGGTGTCAAGCAATTACAGACCTTATTGAATCTGCGGCATTACAAGAAGCGGGGATAGCCCACATTTTAAATGCTGAAGGAGAAAAAATACAGGCTGCAATTGCAACTGAAAATATTACACCGAATAAGCTTCTTAAGTTTAACAAGTTTGCAATTAGATTGATTAATGGTATCACTAGATTGGAAGCAGCGATTCATGCAAAGTTGGAGTTGTTTTCTGAAGAATGCAAAGACGAAGATGAAGAAGATGACGAAGATGAAAACGAGAACTAAAGAAATTTTAATTTAAAAAAAGCATGGTTAGGGCACCAGAGGGCTGGTGCCACTACCTTGCGTCATTAATGGTAACGTATCGGATGGACTGATACCTTCCAAATTATAGAAAGACTGAGGAACTTCTCCAACAATTATATTTTCCGCAAACAATACTTTATCATCTACTTCGCTTGACATACCTCCATAAGGAGTTAGAATACTAACATCACAATTTACATCTAAATATAATCTATGAATAGTTTGATTTATACCGGCTCCTTCAAAACTAGAAGTAAAGTTTGCGGAAACAACTCCTGCTGGAACAATCTTAATATTTATATTAGGCCCGTAAACCAGTAAACAAATTAACTCCAGTTAAAACTCCTATTGGAATTTTTATATTTTGCTTTTCCAATTCTGAAAACTTTTTTTGTACATTATTTACTATGGTAGCTCTTAATTGATTTATTAATATCACGTTAGAGTTTACCATGGTTATTTTATTGTTTTCATCCTTTGTAATAATTATTATATCATTATAACTTACATTATTTAAAGCATTTGTAACTTCTGAATTTAATATTTCTGTACCTATCCTATTTGTTTCTGTTAAACATTTTTTTTCAAATGGTGGAGTTATAAACCTCATTAACATTGTTACGGTTATTATTACTACTATCCACATTGTTAAAAAATAGTATAGTTTTTTTCGGTTTTTATTATGGATAAACATTTTTATATGTGGTAGTCGAATTCTTGTTCTGGAGTATATTTTATCCAAAAATATCAACACCTTTCTACTTATGCTGTTACCATTCTCTTTACATATCTTGGCACAAATAATGGCATTCCAATATTTATTTTATCTGGATTTTCAATTCCATTCAACCTAATAATATCATCTACAGTACTGCTAAGTTCTTTTGCAATATTCCATAATGTATCGTTTGGTTTTACAAAATAAATTACTACACTATATTGATTTGCTTTTTTATTTTCATCTAAAGTTATCTCATCAATAACATTCATTTTCTCATTTTTATACGTTTCTACATTAAAGGCAAGGTTTAATCTTGTTTCTACTTTATTGTTCGGATTTACTATGGTAGCATCATCTTGAACTTCTACATTTGTTTCTACAACAGATATTTCACTATTATTTAAGTCAATCGTATGTTCAAAAGGGGCTCTAATTTCCCTTGTTCCTATACCAATTGTCTCACTTCTAGCATATGTATAGCTTATTACAATTTCACCTGAATAGTTTATTTTTCCATTTTTAACTTTCGTTGATTCTATTAATGGACTAATATCTACATCATACACTTTACCTTCGTTAAGCCCTTCTAAATCAGCCATTTCACTTAAATTGATAACATCCCTTATTGTATTAACATAGCTTCTTGTTTCAATAGTTTTATTTGTAAAGTTCAAGATTTCTTCTGGGCAATATAAGTCTTGTATTAATCGTACAGTCTTTTTTTCGTAAACAAAACAAGATAGTTCTAATTCAATTTCAACAAAAATTGAATGTTCATCCACGCTGTTTGGTTTTACAATTAGGTTTTTTAATTTGTATTTAGTGTTGCATATATTGGAATCATTAACGTTTTGCATATCTATAAATCCCATAATAGGGATATTATTAGTAACCACATTTATTCTATTATCATCTGTTAAATAGAGTAGCTTTATATTTGCTTCAGATTTAGCCAGCACCTTATTGTAACTGATTTTAGTTTCTATATTTCCAATAGAAATATTAGTTTTTAGAATTTCAGCTAAATTGTCTATACTGTCTATCATTATGGTATCTTTCGCTAAAACTCTAGTTTCACCAGTACCTACAAGGGAGTTTAATTCTAAAATTTCTTCTAACTTTTCTACATTGGGGATATTTTCAATTTCGTTTACAATATCTATTGTTTCATTGGAATAAATCTTTATACTTACATCTAATATTACTTTCATGCTGATTTTTCTACCATTTAAAATTTTACATTCGATAGATTTTATATTTATATTATCATCAATATTCATGTTTGCTTTACAGTCATCAAAGGCTATTGTTTTTGTAAAGTCTAATACTGTATTTAAGCTGCGAATTGTATTGTTTTGATCATCCGACAAATACATTACATATATATTGATTCCTCCATCAATTTTTACTTCGCCATTCATAACTTCTTTTTTATAAACGCAAACGTTCCCATTGTTACTAATTGTACTTAATATGTCTGGTTTAATGTCTGGTACAATAATGTCTCCTTCTACTACCACATTTTCTACTTTTTGTCCAATTATTTTGTTTACACAAATCGTTTCTTTTTTAGTATTTAATATCATAAATACCTCCTCTTAATTTTATATTAATACAATATATTAAGGGAAGTACAAAAAAATTCCTACTATATAAAAAAACGCCCTTTTTAAAGGACGTTTGTATTTATTCTACTAAGTTTTTTCTTTTTTAGTTCTAATGGTGGAAGAAGAGGATTATAATCAACCCCATTATAGACAGAGACCTCAACAGTTCTTGTTAAAATATCTGAATATGAGTAACTTTCACCAAAATCATTTTTTTCAAATTTTACTTTAAAAAGACTGGGATATATTTTTTCTACAACAGCTACTTTTTCATAACCTCTATCTCGCCCAAAACTTCTTTTAAGCATAATTTGTTTCCCGACTAACTCTGATATATCTGATTTTACTTTTGTAATATTTATTCCACTACTATTTTCGTAAATCACACTACCACCCATTTCATAAGTACGTTAAAAATTGTAGGTTTTTAACAACTTTTGTCACAATATATCATAGTTTATAATAAAAGTCAAAGCAGGTTTATTTGTATTTTTAACCCAAAGTGCTTATATTACAATAATTTTACAAATTATTACAGAAATATTACATTTGTATTACATTTGCGTTACAGAGATGAAACATATTATGAATACGACCTAAAATAAATTTTCTTCTTTCCTCTTCCTCTTGTACCTCCTATACCAATTCGTCCTTCTCTAATTTCTGGAACTATATCATGAATAGTTACATATCTTGTTTCTGGTGTTGTTACAATTTTTTCTGCAACAATTATTGGATCCATAAAATCTATTAAAATTCTCCCAGGAGATGAAGCAAAATTAGCTCCACTTTCAATTAGTGCTTCAAAAAAACTTTGACATGCTCCAGCAAATATTACTAATTCATCTAATGATGGAACTAATTCTCTTGCTCTTTCTACTGTTTTAACGAAATTCAAGGAGTTTTTATAATTATATATATTATAGAAGTCTTCGTCTTTTTTTAGCATGCGATCGTGTCCAGTTATTACTAACATATCTGGTTTGTATATCTTTATTAAGTCTTGGATAATAAAAGGTTGCGTTTTTTCTGGTATGTTCTTTACTATAGCATTCAATCCAGCTTTTATATAATATAGGTTGGCTTTTGTGCTATATTTTCTATCACCATCAACATGTAGAATTTTTCCTGTTACTGTATTATATCCATATGATTTTTCATTTCGTGCTTCAAACATAAAATACACCTCATTATAAATTCGGCTACTATATCTTATGTCGAAATTTGTAATAAGGTGATTAATACTTTAGCCTAAAACTTCCGCCTCCTTAAAAGTATAGTATAGCTTTTAAAAAGGTTCCTCCAAGCCTCCGAAGACTCCTTGGGCCTCAATGGACTGTCGTTCACCTTTTTAAAAGCTATACTATATTTAAGGAGGCTACTTTATTAAAAAGTGTTAAACAGGAAAATGATTTTTTATAAATTTCTAAAAAGCACTTGACAGTTTTCAATAAAAAATATAAAATATAAACTAGTGAATTAGTAAATAAATTTATATTCTAAAAATAATATTAGGTTTATAGATATTTACTGTACATTGAAAATTAAATAGAAAGAGGTAGAATATTATGAATACTATTATTGTAATTTTCGCCGTTCTAATCTCGTTAGCAATAGGAATACTTGTAGGAATTTTCATAAGGAAAAAAATTGCTGAATCTAAAATTCAAAGTGCTGAACAAGAAGCTAAAAGATTAATAGAAGATGCTAATATAAAAATTGAAAGCAAACAAAAAGAAGAGATGTTGAGAGTTAAAGAAGAAATGTTAAAGTCTAGAAATGAATTAGATCAAGAGATTAAAGAAAGAAGAGGCGAAGTACAAAGACAAGAGAAACGTATTATTCAAAAGGAAGAAACGTTGGAAAGAAGGGTTGATTCTGTACAACAAAAAGAAAAAAATATTGAAATGGAATATAAGACTGTAGAAACAGAAAGAGCCCAAGTAAATGAACTTATTCAAAGTCAATTAAAAGAGCTAGAAAAGATTGCTAGGTTAACGGAGTTAGAGGCAAAGGAAGTACTTTTAAGTAGACTGGCAAAAAATTTAACTGCTGAGCAAGCGGCGGTTATAAAGGAATACGAACTTAATTTAAAAGAAAATTCTAACAAAATGGCTAAAGAAATTGTAGGTTATGCAATACAAAAATGTGCGGCTGATCATACATCAGAAACGACAGTTTCAGTTGTAGCATTACCAAATGACGATATGAAAGGAAGAATTATTGGTAGGGAAGGTAGAAATATTAAGACACTTGAGACATTAACAGGCATAGACTTAATTATTGATGATACTCCAGAAGCTGTTATCATTTCTGGGTTTGACCCGCTAAGAAGAGAAGTTGCAAAAATAGCTTTGGAAAAACTTATTGATGATGGAAGAATTCATCCTGCAAAGATTGAAGAAATGGTTGAGAAGGCAAAAGCAGAAGTTGAAGCTTCAATCAAAGCAGAAGGAGAAAGGGCAATGCTTGAAACAGGAGTAAATGCATTGCATCCAGATATAGTAAAATTGATTGGTAAATTAAGATATAGAACAAGTTACGGTCAAAACGTATTAAATCACTCAATTGAAGTTTCGAACTTAGCTAGAATTATGGCTGAAGAAATGGGAGTTGATTCTAAAATAGTAAGAAGAGCAGGTTTATTGCACGATATAGGAAAGGCACTAGACCATGATGTTGAAGGAACACACATAGAAATAGGTATTGAGGTTTTAAAGAAGTATAAGGAGAACGAACAAGTTATTCATGCTGTGCAAGCACATCATGGTGATGTAGAAGCAAAAACGGTTGAAGCTATATTAGTGCAAGCAGCGGATGCTATTTCTGCATCAAGACCAGGAGCTAGAAGAGAGACATTAGAGGCATACATAAAGAGACTAGAAAAGCTAGAAGGAATAGCAAATTCGTTTGAAGGTGTAGAAAAATCTTTTGCTATACAAGCGGGAAGAGAAGTAAGACTTATTGTTAAGCCAGAAAGAGTTTCAGATGCACAAATGGTAATAATGGCAAGGGATGTAGCAAAGAGAGTAGAAACTGAAATGGAATACCCTGGACAAATTAAAGTGAATGTGATTAGAGAAATAAGGGTAGTCGAGTATGCAAAATAAATAGAAAATAAAATTCAGTTTGGGGGGATTTTCGTAAGGACATTACGAAGGTCCCTTGATTTTTGCATAAAAGAAGAACAAATATTGGTAAAAGTATTACAATTTGTAAAAATTTGTAATATGATAAAGAAAAAACAAAGGAGTTGTTGTTTGTGGCAAATGAAATATTTCATAAAATAACAGAACAGTAGGGGCGAGCATTGCTCGTCCGAGATTAATCAAATTTAATATGCAATATGTACAGGATATTACTTTATTACGATATGTATAAAAAATAGAATATCTTTATTGGGAGTTATCTCAGAATCAAAAATTATTTTATGAGCACATAGTAAGGAATGAAAAAAATATCTTATAAAGCAATATATAATTGACAATGTTATTAATTGGGAACAAGATTG
Source organism: Oscillospiraceae bacterium (assembly GCA_009778695.1). GTDB lineage: Bacteria > Bacillota > Clostridia > TANB77 > CAG-508 > WRFS01. Next base: position 62,641 of record WRFS01000004.1, on the reverse strand, counting down.
ATATTATATATAATCGGACGAGCAATGCTCGCCCCTACAGTTCTGTCATTTCATCGATTGTTACAAAATTGTAATATTCGATGAAATGACACTATTATTTTTTTATTTTGTATTTACATTTTTATGTAAATATGATAAAATTATAAAAAATCTGTATGGGGCAATTTGACGAATGTCTTTTGCCAAAAAACAAACCTTCATTCTAAGAGGAAACCATGAAAACCATAAAAGCAATGTTTGTAGTGGCAGTTGCAAGCGCATGTTGGCTTGCTTGGCGGCTATTTATGAGCTATCCAATAGGAATGGGCTCATTGCTGTTAGCGGTAGTTTGTGGAACTATTTTGTGGTGGCAAACAATGAAGGCGGAAAGAAAAACAGACGATACAACAATTGTTGAAATTTGTGTAACTTTAGTAGCATTATTAATTTCTTTTTGGTTTTTTGTTGTTTGGCTGATTATTCAGTCATACAATAATTCGCCACTGAATACAATTCTATTCATTATAGCTACAGGGTGTTTTCTCATTTTGTTGTTTATGGAGGATAATGTTGTTCGAGATATGTTCGAGGATATAAAATGTATGTGGAATGCTTTAATATCATACAGAGACGAACATCTGTGAGCAAAATTGAAGAAAAACAATCTACCCCAAAAAGGCACTTGCTTTTTTGGGGTTTCTTTACTGATGGTGGTCAAACTAAGAAATTTTCTCGTTCATTGGAAATTTTCCTTGGAACAGTTATTTTTCCACCATAGCTTTTTTAGCAAACTTCTTTAATTTTTCATAAGCCAAATAATTTATAGTTCCAGCTGGGAAGTTTCCAAATTTATCTCTTTTTCCAGCAGGTACGCCAGTTAAAATTTCAATACCTTGCTCTATGTTACTTATAGCGTATATATGGAAATTACCCTTTTTAACATCTTCTATAATTTCATCAGATAAATGCAAATGCCTTACATTTTGCACAGGAATTATTACACCATGTTCACCGTTAAATCCACGTAATTTGCATATTTGGTAAAAACCTTCTATTTTCTCATTAACTCCGCCAATCGGCTGAATTTCGCCTTTTTGATTAACTGAACCAGTTACTGCGATTGATTGCTTAATCGGTACTTCGGACAAGCTAGAAAGCAAAGCATATGCTTCAGTGCTTGAGGCACTGTCTCCATCAACACCATTGTATAATTGTTCAAAACAGATGCTGCCAGTTAAAGCTAACGGAAAATCTTGAGCAAATGTTTGTCCGATGTATCCAGTTAGTATTAGCATACCTTTTGAGTGGGTAGAGCCAGACATTTCAATTTCTCTTTCAATGTTTATAATTCCAGATTTTCCCATATATGTGGTTGCTGTTATTTTTGCAGGTTTGCCAAAACTATAATCTCCGAAAGTCATAACAGTTAAACCGTTGATTTGACCAACAACAGAGCCTGAAGTTGAAATTAACAGTGTATCTTCTTGAATCATTTGTAAATATTTTTTATCGAATTTCTTTATTCTTTCAATTCTTTCAGTAAGAGCTTTATCAATATACTGCCTAGTAATTATATGTGATTTATCGAGTGTTGCCCAAGTTGAAGCTTCTATAACAATATCAACAATATTGCTAAATTTCGTAGAAATCTTTAATTTATCATTAGCCATTTTAGAAGCCATTTCAACTAACCTTGCCATTGCAGAAGGGTCAAGTTCTAATAAGCCTTGCTTTTCACAATATTCATGAACAAATTTGGCTAATTTAAATATATTTTCGTCATTTCGTATGGCTTCTTCTTCGAACTCTACCTTGATTTTGAACAGCTTTCTAAAATCCTCATCTGCTGATAGTAATGTATAATATAATTGCCCGCTGCCAACTAATAAAACTTTTACATCTAATGGAATAGGTTCTGGTTTCAAAGAAATTAATACCATTGAAGAACGTTGATCTACAGCGTTTTCAATATTAAGTTCATGTATAAGTAAAGCTTTTTTCAAACTTTCATATGCTATTGGGTTTGAAATTAAATCTTTCGCTTGTAAAACAATATATCCTCCGTTTGCTTTATGGAGCAATCCTGGTTTTAACATTGTATAATCTGTTTTTAACATGCCAAACTGGTTTTCATATTCAAGTTTTCCAAATAAATTATGGTAAGCATAATTTGAATCCATAATTACAGGGGCACCGTTTAATTCACTATTATCAATAAACAAGTTGACTCTATAATTTAACCAAGGAGCAGTTGCTTCTGGCCTAGGAATTGGCTGTATTGGAGCCTGTACTTGGGGTGTTTCATCATGAATAAACAATTGTACATTTTTTAAAATATCTTTTTTAATATCTTCTAAAAATGTTGAAATCTTTTTGTTTCGAGCATATTGGGATTTTAATGCATTAACATGCATATTAATTGTTAAAAGTGCAATATTAGATTGCCAATCATCTATTCGTTTAGTATTCTCTTTTTCGATAGTTTTGATTTGTTTTATTACTTCAAATACTTGCTCTTGTACTGCCTGAGATTTTTCTTCAAAATTTTTCTTGATTTTCTCGTCTAATTGGTCAAACTCCTTTTCTTCAATGGCTTTCCCATTTAAAATAGGGAGCATGAATATTCCAGTTTGAGAAGCCTTAATTTGAAACCCTTGTTTATTTGTTTTTTGGTTTAGCTTATCCAATATTTCATTACGCTTTTCTTCAAATTGTTGTTGAATTAAAGATTTTTCTTTCTCAAAATCTTTATTATTAAAAGTATTTTTCAAACCGTTTTTTATGTCATTTACAAGATGTTCCATTTGTTCTTTAAATTTTTTCCCTTTTCCTGCAGGAAAAGGTACAGCAATTGGCTCATTTGGGTCAACAAAATTGTATATATAACACCAATCGCTTGGAGCCTTTTTCTTTTTTGCAATAGTATCTAAATATTCTTTTGTATACATTGTTTTGCCTGTGCCAGATGGACCTTCTAAGTACAGATTATATCCTTTTATATCTACACTTAATCCAAATTGTAGTGCTCTTATTCCACGTTCTTGCCCTAAAATACCTGCATTAAGTGATTTTAAATCTGCAGTTGTTTCAAAATTAAACATTTTTGGATTACATTCTAATTTTAAATCCTTGTAAGTTAATTCGTAATTATTCCTCATTTGTAATAATCCTCCTAATTTTTTATATTGTCATTATTAATGCAGAATCTGTGTTGTGGTAATATTTTTTTCTTTCACCAACTATTTGAAAGCCAAATTTTTTATATAGATTTATTGCTGCAAGGTTGTGTTCATTTACTTCTAATGTAATGGTTACCTGTTGGGGTTGCATGCCATGCAACCCGTACTCGTCTAATGCCATGCAACCCGTACTTGCCATTTGTAATAGATTTTGTAAAATCATCGTTGCATAACCTTGTTTTCGTAAATCTTTTCGAACAACAATATTTGTAATATGAGCTTCATCAATGTTTCGCCAAATGCCACCGAAGCCTATTATATCTTCCTCTTTTTCCAATACAATGTAATGTGAGTTTTCGTTTAATAATTCGCCTTTAAGCGTAAGATAATTCCAAAAATCATCAAAATCTTTGGCTAAATTTTCTGAAATCTTTTCTAAATGTTCAAGTGTCATTTTATTGAATTTTAGATTTTTCAAAGTATTGCATCCTTTTCTAACGCTAATATTAGTTTATTCAGTATTTTTAGAAAAATAAGCGTTATTTTGAAAATTTTTATATAACATTAAAAATTGATTTTACGCTGGGCTTGATGCAAGAGCTCGTTTTGATTTTTTCACTTTTGCTGGGGGAGTAATAAATTTAATATTAAAGAAGTTAAAATCATCAAGTTCATTATATTCTAAACAAGACAAATAAACATCTAATTCATGCATGTCTTTACAGGCGGTGATAATTGCTGGATGTAAGTTATAGTTTGAAAATAATTCAAGAGCTAAGTCTAAGGCTTTAAAAACAGAGCCTTTTTCTTTTTTTCTAACTAAATTAAAAGCTTCTTTAAAGCGAGCATTTGACGAATGTTTATAATCTTTTAGTGGTATAGTATAAAATTTATCAATAATTTGTTGTAATGATACGAATTTTTCAAGGTTGTCTTTAAAAATTTGTATTATATCGTCTATTTTGTATGGTAAAATTACTTTTTTATCTACTTCTGAAATAATTAAAGTGTTTTCCTGTAAGTCTTTGGTTAGGTCGGCTAGCAAATCAGCAGACTTTTCTTCAATAATTTCATCTAAAACTTCCTCTTGATTTTCTTTTACAATTTCAATAATATTTTCAGCACTTGGTACTGGAATTTCTTGCATAATAGATTGAACAACAGGCTGTTGTATTGTTTCTTTTTCTTGTACAACAGGCTGCTGCACTATTGCTTCTTCTTGAATAATAGGCTGTTGTATTATAACCTTTTCTTGAATAGTAGGTTGTTGTGCTATTACTTCTTCTTTTGGTTGTTCTCCTATAACTGGTTGTGGCTGTTTAATCTTTGATGCAGGTGATACCTGCTTAATTTGTTCAATATAATTATTCATTTTTAACAAAGTTTCTTCAAGTTGTTCATCTATTGAAGTTGAAGGTTCTGGAGTAGAAACTATAGGTTGAGTATAAGTGGAATTAGATTCCTTAATAAATTTTTCTATTTTTAAAGTATTGATAGAAATTTGATCCATAGCAGAGGTATAAGTTTCGTTATATTGTAAAATTTTTTTAATAGTTTTATTATCAGCTATAGATAAAGTTTCTTTTATTTTTCTTAAATTCTCTAAAAGGTCTGTAAGAGTTTTTATATTGCCAGATATTATTTTTAACAATTCAGAAGCAGAAACTATTTTAGCAGAAACATCTGAAATAATTAAATCGTCAGCATTAGGAGGCGTATTAGAAGAAAGGTCGCTTAAATAACCAAAGACCTTTGCATTTAATGATTGCTGCTCTTCTACTGAAAAATTTATTTTGTCTATTTCGGATTCAATTATGGATTTAAAACATGTTTTTATAACTTCATTATCTAAATTTATCATTCTTTTGTACACCTCGTTTTAATTTTATTACATTATTAAAAAAAAATCAATATAAAATTAATAAAAAATTAATAAAAAAAATGTCTAATTCTGTTGATTAAAAAAAAATCTTATGATATATTATAGAAAAATCAGGAGGTATATATGAAAAAGACTATTCGAAATATAATCATAATTCTTTATGCAATAGTCGCCATAATTGTTACAGTATGTTTATTATCGTTTAATGAATATAAAGTTACAGAGTTTGGGAATTATTCATTAGTAATTATTGACAGTGATAAACTGCAACCAAATTTTAACAGAGGTGAACTTGTAATTGTTGATAGAAGCAAGGAAATAAAAGTAGGAGACAAAGTTTTCTTTTATAATGTCCCTAACAAAATGGCTATTAGTTTAGCGGGAGTAACTAAACAAGAAAACGTAACGGATACACAAATTACTTACACTTTAGAAGGAGATAACAAAATATCTAGTGACTATGTTATAGGAAATTCAACAGATGCAAAAGTTATTCCAGTGGTTGGTACCGTATTAAGCGTATTGGAATCTAAATGGGGATTTTTAATATTAGTAGTATTACCAGCATTATTAGCGTTTCTACATGAAGTATTTGAAATGATCTCTGAAATGAGAGGAAATAAGAGAGAAACGAATGGAAGTAAACAAAAGAAATAGTAAAAAAATAATAAAAAAATATTTAGTACTAGTAACTTTTATATTAACACTTGTTGCTATATATGAAATAACCAGTGTTTATGCACTTTTTCATAGTCAAGCTACAGCTAATGTTAGTGAAAGTTTAGCAAGGTGGAAAATCTTGGTTAATAATCAGGATATCGTATCTGGAACAGAGCAAAGCTTTGATATGGGAGATTTTGTTGTACCTAATGCAAGCGTAATGGGAGGGAAATTTGCACCTGGTTTGGAAGGATATTTTGAGTTAACTATTGAACCACAAGATACACAGGTTTCTGTTAGATATGATATAACAATTGACCAATCTTCAGCTATACTTCAAAATATACATTTGATTTCTGTAGAAGAGATAATGGCAAACAATACTCTTATTCAAACAGCAGAAGATACATATACAGGTATTATACCAGTGTCTGACATTAAAGACGATTACGTTAATACAATAAAAATTACATTTAAATGGGATGATACTGGTGATAAAGATGCTGTAAATACCCCAATTGTAGAAATACCAATTAAAGTTAAGGTAACACAATATTTGGGAGAAGCAATTACAGGAATTTAGGAGTTTTTTATGAAAATAAAAAATATATTTGGAATAATATTAAATGTTTTAATTGTAATTGTAGTGGCTATTGTACTAATTGCATTGGTGGGTACAGTTCAAACAAAAATACTGAAAAATAAATATTCAAACTATTTTGGGTACTCAGTGTTTCAGGTGGCAACTGGCAGTATGTCTCCAACTATGGAAGAAAAGGATATTATTATTGCTCATATTTTAACCGATGAACAAAAAGGAGACTTAAAAGTAGGCGATATTATAGTGTTTAATCAAGATGGAGGCATTATTACACACCGTATTACACAAATATTAGAAAATGGATTTATTACAAAGGGAGATGCAAATAATGTAGAAGATAATCCTATACAAAAACAAGATATTATTGGGAAGGTAATAAAAACGATTCCTCAAGTTGGTATATGGGAGAGTGTTATAATGACTCCACAAGTATATATATCCGTTTTAATAACAGTATTGTTGTGGGGAATTACGCTTTCATATCGTACTAGAGACTAGAAACTAGAGACTAGAGACTAGAGAATGGGGAACAGATGAAAAAGAAAAGAAGAATTAGTAATATTATTAAGTTGATAGCTTTTCTAGTGTTGGTTGTTGTAGTGATAAAGTTAGTACTTAATACTACATCAAGGTACGAAAGTCAAACATCTTCTATAGGGAAAATAGATGTTGCTTTGTATGTATTAAATGAAGATACTCAAACAATGAATCTATGTTTAGACCAGCTAACACCAAGAGAGGATCCATACATATATAATTTTTCTATTTCAAATTTTAATGAAACTAACAGAACAGATTTAAATATAGAGTACACGTTAAGTATAAAAACAACAACGAATTTACCGTTAATATATAAATTATATGAAAATCAAACTTATGATGCTCAAGGTGCAATAGATATTGCTTTAGGCAATAATACAATTTCTGCAGATAGTGATGGCACATACTTTAGAACTATTACAGCTGCTCCTGAGGATTTTGGTTATGTAGAAAACCAAACAAATTATTATCAACTAGCGATTTATTTTCCAGCAGCTAATAATTCGCCAGATTATCAAAATATAATTGAAAGCTTAGAAATTATCATAAATTCTAGTCAGATTGTAGATGGGGAGTAACGTATGATGAAAAAACGCATGTCAATTAAAAAGAAAATTATATTAGTATGTGTTTTAGTTATTGCGTTGTCTTTTGCCTCTGTCTTTGCAAGATATGTATTAGATAAATATAATGATTTCTTCAGTAAATCAAAGGAATTTTATTTTTCCAGTGATAAATTATCGACAAACATGCCGACTTATAAAATAGAAGATTGGGAAAGCGGTATAAATATGTACACAATAAATGTAAATATGAGTAGCTGGGCAAATGAATTGTTACATACACCATATAATATAAATTACAGCATTTCACTTTCTAATGTATCTGATGAAATACTTTGCAGTTTAAGTAAAACATCTGGCACAATTGATTCTAGTATTGGGACAGATGATTTTACTATAACAGTACGACCGAATACCCCATTAAATGTAGGGGATGTAGTTTCTTTTCAAGTAACTGCGACATCAACGGATCCATACCAAAAGACCCTTGGTGCCAAATTTTATTTGACTATAAGCTCGCAAAAAGTTTCATATCAAATTACAGATTCAGCAAATAGTCCATATTTGGAATTAGAAATAAGCAATACATTATCAGTAAATGCACAGGTATCCTTAAGTTTTGATCCAAACACAGTATTATTGGATATGACAAATGATACATATTTGAATGCAACAAATGCAACAAATACAGTAATAGGAACGTATAACTATGTTAATGGGTTCACATTTAATTTAAAAAGCATGACAAGTACAAAAATAAGATTTTATAAAGTAGACTCAAGTAAGAATTATACAAATACTTCAATAATAGGAATATCCAGTCAATAAGGAAGGAGCGTAACGAGGAGTCATGGCAACTAATATAATGAATGAATACTTAAACATTACAAAAAAACATATGCACGAAATTACTAAACTTATCTTTGATAATGACTTTAAAAAAAATATTTTTGAAAAGTTTTGGGAAATATATGCAAACAGTAGATATTATGATTTTAGCGAAGACAGAAATGAAAGCACATTAAAACGAAGTACGCTATTTGAATTAGAAAAAGGGAAAAATAAACTTCTAGAAGAAGATTTAAAAGAAACAAAACTTGTAGAAAATATGTATTTGTTTTTCACTAAAATAATTTATTTTGATAAAATCGTACCAAATAAAGATTTAGATAGAAATATAGAAGATATAGATGAATTAAGAAAAACTATACTTAATAAGACGGACAGCAAATTCAAAGAAAATTTAAAAAACATCTTAAATGAAAATGACATAGAATTAGAAGAATTTTATAAAAAATATGATAGTACAGGATTTTATATTAAAATATCTAATTACAAATTAAGCAATACATATAAAGTAACTTTAAAATATAATTTTAAAATACCTATGATATATAGTAATATGGCAACAGAGAAGGCATTTAGTACGGGAACAGTGAACGAGGATAAGTTATTCATAGAATATAATTTGGTATCGCTGCAAATTGTACAAGATGTAATAAAAGGAAATTTAAAGAAGAGCTACATTATAGAATTTGCTGAAAGTTTATTTGAAAAAAATCAAAAATTAGAAAGACTATTAAGTTTAATAGATAATTCAATTGTGCAAGACAAAATCAGTTTAAAACTAACATATAAAGTGTTTTTAAAAAATAAGGAAAAAATTTATGAACTTATGAAACGAGGCTTTAAATTTGCAATTATAGTTGATAATACATTTGAAAGTTCACTTGAAACATTAGAAAAATTAAAAATGTTTAAGTATATTTTAGTAAATGAAGAAGCAAAATGGAGTTATCAAATTATAGGAAATACAAACCTGAATAATGTGATTGTTATTTAAAGGGAGGGAATATGCAAACTTTTACAAAGTTTTTGTATGAATTTTTATCACAATTTGTTGGCGGAATATTAGAAATGTTTAAAGGCATAGGAACAGGATTTATTCAAATATTTAATATAAATGCCTACAAAGATATAATTGAAAAATATAAAGGCGATTTATCTATGCCAGAATGGCTTTTAGTCGGACTATCTATATTTATGACTGTTATGGTTGTAGGTATGGCTGCTTTAATCATTTTGTTTCTTATAAGAAAATACGTAAAATTTAGGAAAAAATCAATAAACCAGGAGGAATTGTTAGATGAAGTTGCTAGTTTAAACAATCAAGTAGTTACATTAATGAAACAAAAAGATGAAATTATGGCAATGAAGGTTTCGCAATTAGGATTAAAACCTGGTGAATCTCCAGTTGAAGAAACAGCACATGAAGAAGAGAAAGAGGAAGATGTTGGAGGACAAGGTATTAGATTTGCAAAATTAAATGAAATTGACGAAGAATATAAAAACTATAAAGTTAAAGATTACGGAAACAATTTCAGTTTGGTAGAATTTTGTGATAGTTTTAGGAACTTTTCAGCTGGAAAATTAAAATTATATTACTCAGAAGAAATGATAAGATTATTTGTTTCAGCAATGTCTTCAACAAAATTAGTAATTTTACAAGGTATTTCTGGTACAGGTAAAACCTCTTTAGCATATGCTTGGGGAAAATTTTTGAAGAATGATTCTTGTGTTGCATCGGTTCAACCGTCATGGAGAGATAGAACAGAAATTTTTGGGTATTTCAACGAGTTTACCAAAAAGTTTAACGAAACAGAAGTATTAAGAGAATTATATCGAGCAAATTACACAAACGATATTTACACTATAATATTGGACGAAATGAACATAGCTCGTGTGGAATACTATTTTGCAGAAATGTTATCTATTCTTGAAATGCCAAATGAAGATGAGTGGATAATTGAGTTAGTACCAAGTCATTGGAAAAGCGACCCTGTTAGATTAAATCATGGAAAATTGAAAGTACCAGCTAATTTATGGTATATAGGAACAATTAATAATGATGACTCTACATTTATTGTTACGGATAAAGTTTATGATAGAGCAATGCCAATTGACATTAACGAAAAGGGAAAAGTATTTAAAGCTAAAGATATTGAACCTATGGATGTTAATTATACATATTTAAAAGGATTATTTACATCCGCAATGACAAAAAATCAGCTATCACAGCAAATATTAGATAAAGTAGAAGAAATGGACAACTACGTTATTCAACATTTTAGAATTGCTTTTGGTAATCGTATTGTTGCACATATGAGAAAATTTGTACCAGTATATGTTGATTGTGGTGGTACGGAAGTTTCAGGGGTTGACTATTTCATGGCAAAAAAAGTTTTAAGAAAATTTGAACAATTAAATGTAGCATATATTAGAGACGAAATAGATCCATTCGTAGAATTCTTAAATAAAACATTTGGACGAGGTGCAATGAAAGAATGTATTGAATATATGTTGAGATTGAAAAAATTAACATAAAAATGCGAGGGAAAGGAGCTTGCGAGTGGCATGGAAACTGATTTAGGAGTAGTAGACTTATACGAAAAGAACAATAAAACAGTTGAAGAATTTTCTAACACGGTAGATTCTTCATTAAGGGTAAAAACAAATTATGAAAAAGTTGTAAGAGATATTGATTGGATTGATATGATAGATGAAGCCATACCATACATAGATAACATTTTAAGAAATCCAAACAGATTCATTGTAAACGAAGAAGATATTGTGAAAATAGAACAAGCAAAAAAAATTACAGTAGAAAGCATAAAACATCTATCTAGAAATACAAACTTAATACAAGATATTGATAAGAAAACAGGTGATGTAACGCCTTCAAAAATATTAAACATTAATAAAGAAGAAAGTTATAATACCTATGAAAACCGTGTTATTTATACATTAATTCAAAATATGAAATATTTTATTATTAAGAAAAAGCAAATATTACAACAGCAAAATCTTGGAGAAAATAAAAATGATAAAAAAATAGAATACACAGGCAATTGCAAAATGTTGAAAGAAAATGTAAATATAAGTATAATGTTAAACACCTCTTTAAATGATGAATACCAAAATAAAGAAGACATAGAAGAAATAATGGAAAGAATTAAAGAATTAGAGAGAAAAATATTAGCATTAACAGGTTCAGAAGTTTATAAAGTAATCGACAAGCTACATATTGCACTAATTACGTCACCGATAAAGAAAACAAATATGATATTGAAAAATGTAAATTTCCAATATGCGATGCAATTATGGAATTATTTAAATGATTTTCTTGAAGATCAAACTCAAGATATTAAGGATAATAAAGATTACATAGATCAAGGTGAATTAAAAAAATTTGTAGACGAAAACTTTTTACTTAATTATTTAGTTGTAAATACTTTGGATAAAGACTATGAAGATAATTTAAGCGAACAAGAAGCAGAAGATCGTCAAAAAGCTAAAGATAAATTAACAGAACAATTACTTGATCAGCTTGTAAACTTAAATCCAAATTTAAGTAAAGAAAATTTACAAGATATGGTAGGAGAAAAGTATACCGCAATAAAATATAAAAACATGGCAACAATTGCGGGAATTCAAGAAATATTTAAAAAACATATAAACAAATATATTGAAAAAATTAACGGATAGGAGAATAGGTAAATAATATGAAAACATTAAAAATAGTAGGAAATATATTATATTGGATATTATTTGTTCTTACAATACTAATACTATTGGTTGTAATAATACAAAGGTTTTCTAATAATTCACTTAGTTTAGCAGGATTTAGAATATTTAATGTAGTTACAGAAAGCATGGTGCCCAAATACAATGTAGGTGATGTATTATTATCAAAATCGATGGATACCGACCAAATAAAAGTAGGCGATGACGTAACATATATGGGAGTGGATGGCGATTTTAAAGATAAGATAGTAACACATGAGTTAGTAGCAATTGAAGATGTAAATGGGCAGAAAATATTTCACACAAAAGGAATTGCAAATGATACAGAAGATCCACCAATATCGGGCAGTCAAATATTTGGAGTAGTAGTGTGTAAGGTACCAGTTCTTAGCCAAATATCAAAAATACTTAGTAATGTATACGCATTCTACTTTGTAGTATTTATACCACTTGTAATACTTATATTCATTGAAATAAGAAAAATGGTAATAGGCTTCAAAAAGAATGATGAATAGATGAATAATGGTAGCCTCTTAGGGGGAGGAGGAGAGTAAGGATTGTGTTAAAAAAGATTTTTAAAAGAGTAAAATTGAGAACTTTAATTATATTAATTTTGTTACTTATGTTTAATACTTATGCATGGTTCGTTTTTCAAACAAGAGTATCAGGACAAATAACTGCACATATAGAAGCGTGGAGTGTCGTATTTAGAGCGGGCAATCAAGAAACTGTTTCAAATATTGAATTTGATGTAGACAAAATTTTCCCACGGAATGGAAGACTATACGCAACAAATAACAGCATATAACGATGGAGAAAAAGAAGCGAATGTAACATATACGATAAAATCAATAACTATATTGGGTCAAACTTATACAGATGATGATGGAACTGACTTATCAGCGTTAATTGCAAGTGAAACATATCCATTTCATATTTCCGTATCGATTGACAACGCTACTATGGCGGCAACTAATGGCTCATCAAATATTGTTATTGCAATAACGTGGCCTTTTGAACAGGGAGATAATGAAACAGATATACAACAAAAAGATGCATTAGATACATATTGGGGTGAGTTGGCAGCAAATTATTACCAAGCTAATCCAAACACACCAAGCATAAGTATGCAATTAGAACTAAAGGCAACACAAGTTGAGTAGTAGGGTAGCTTGCCCACAGCTACTCAATAAAATTTAAACTGGTGTTTGAGTGAAAGAAACAGTTACATCAAATATAGCAGGTCTTGCTTGTGAAGATGCATCAGGAAGTGTAGCTAGTGTATCATCTGTATTATTCATCATGGCACCAGTTCCATCTTCCCATTTAATATATACTCTAATATTTACAGGAGCTGAATGGTCATCTGAATAATTAACATGATTAGAAATAGTTTGGCTAGAGTCAAAAGGTTGTGTTAATCCATCATCAACACTATATCCAGTGGCAACCAAATCAGTTACGCTACTGTTACTATTAACAGAAATAGATATATTATAATCAAAAGAAACGTCAACTTGAGAAAAATCAAAGGCTAGGTCGAAATATCCTTCAGCGGTAGGTGCAATTACATTACTTGCGATATTTGAATTGCCAGGGAATACAGGAGATATTACATTAGTTAAATTAGAGTTGGTTTTTATATTTTCATCATTTACAATAATATCCCATTTGGCAATATTAATATCAGATGAACCACTAATAGATGTTGCATATTTTGCATAAGTTTGAACTATAAATGTGATAGAAAACAACAAAGAAATACAACTTAAAATAAAAACAACTTTTTTAAAATTTTTCATATATAATATACCTCGTTTGAAATAGATATTATCACATTAGTTTACAAAAATCAAGGGGGAAAACAATGGCAAAGAATAAAAAGGAAATAGAAACACATGCAGATAAGTTAAAAAAGAGAGAAATGAGAATTAAAGTCCTAAAAATAGGCTTATTAACCACGACTTTGTTTCTTATAATTATATATTTTCTATTGAAATTATTTTATAACAATGGTGATTTTACAATAATATTAGATCAAAATTTTGCTAGAGATAAAGGTATTATTATGTACGAAAATTCAAAAGACAAAGTAAATAGAATGATTTTGGAAGCAGCAAGACCAGATACTATGGATAATATTTCAATAAATTGGTTACCTAAAAACATAAATGACGAAGCGGATGGAAGCCATAACGGACAAAATTACATAGCATATACATTTTATATAGAAAACTTAGGATTGGACACGAATTATTGGTATAGTATTGTAATAGATGATGTAATAAAAAACGTGGATGATGCAGCAAGGGTAGAGATTTTCCTAAACGGAAAGAGTACGGTGTATGCAAAAATGGGAGTAAATGGACAACCAGAGCCAGGAACAACACCTTTTTATTCAGACAAATATGTATGCATGCAAGAAAGAGCAGGAATGAAAACTGGAGATATTGATAAATTTACAGTTGTTATTTGGGTTGAAGGAGATGACCCGCAATGCCTTGATAATATTATAGGTGGAGAGATGAAGATGCATATGGAAATTCAGGAAGAAAAAATATTGCAGTAATATTACAAATATTACAGAAAACGACTTAATATTACATTTAAAGATATAGAATTTTACATTTATGTGACATTTCTGTACAAATGTTGACTATCAAAAAATCGAATGATAGAATGAGGATAAATTTAAAAAAAGGAAGAGGGAAGGCAAATGAAAAAAACAAAAAAATTTAATGCAAAAAGATCATTAATCATTTTATTATTATTAGCAGTATTTTTAATCATGTCAACATATGCATGGTTTACATCAAACAAATTAGTTATGGTGAGTTCAATGGACATCAATGTACAAGCATCAGCAGGATTCCAAATATCGTTAGATGGAATTAACTGGAAATCATTAATTAATGCAGCGGATATAACTGGTAGCGTGACAAGCGGTGCTTATTCGGATGCTGGTAATCTAGATTTATATAATAATCACTTACCATCACTAATGACACCTGTTTCAACAGCAGGGGATAGAGATTCGGATACAGGGTATTTAGACATGTTTGATGGAGCAGTTGACGTAAACTCTGATGGTGAATATGTATTAACAACAACAGCAGCAACAGATGATACCGATACAGTTTCTTATGCAGCATTTGATTTATATTTTAAAACAAATAGTGACATATATCTACAATTAGATTCAAGTGCAGGTGTAAAGGATATTGGTCAAGATGGAACACCGAATAAGCCATTAAAAGGAATGGAAGATGCAGCTCGTATAGCTTTTGTAGATCAAGGAAATACCACAGCAGAGGATTCAACAAAAAATATTGAACAATTAGTAGATTCTACAGGGTTAGTTACAATTTGGGAACCAAATGCGGATGCACATACAGCGGCTGCTGTAGCCTCTGCACGTAACTTGTATGGAAAAGATTTTAGTACGGATCCAGGAGCAACAGTTCCTACAGCTGCTAGTGATAATTGGACAGGAACTGGAATAGGTCAAATTAATTATCAGACAGTAACTTATGATGGAGTTAAAGCAGCAACTCTAGATAATTCTACAAGCCCTGCTACAGTCATTACAGACCCTATTTTATTAACGAATACAACTGCAGCAGCAAATGCATCATTTTTTAGTCCTATGACATCAAGCCCTGGTGTGCTAAATATGCTTACTACAAAAAGAGAAAATAGTTCACCAACATCTACAGGAATTACTTTAAAAGCTGGTGTTACAAAAATGAGAATTTACTTCTGGATTGAAGGACAAGATTATGACTGTGCTGACTCA
Organism: Oscillospiraceae bacterium; assembly: GCA_009778695.1. GTDB lineage: Bacteria > Bacillota > Clostridia > TANB77 > CAG-508 > WRFS01. The sequence continues at coordinate 46,857 of WRFS01000004.1, read as the reverse complement.
GCATCAGGTTCAAGCATAAGACTTGATTTAGTATTAACAGCATCACCAGTATAGAATGATAACGATAAAAATTAATTGAATAAAAATGAGGGCGTCCTAGAATTGTCATCCTGAACCACTTCTTACAAATCCTTGCTATGAAGGATCTTATATTTCACGAGATTCTTCGCAAGTAAAATCTTCGTAGAAAGGCTCAGAATGATATTGCAGGACACCCTCATTTTTTTTCACGTTTATTTGACATTATTTTTATACTATACTATAATTGATTGAAAAAGAAGGAGGAAAATATGATTAGACAAATAATAAAAATTGAAGAAGAAAAGTGCAATGGTTGCGGACTATGTGCAAATGCATGTCATGAAGGAGCCATAGAAATAGTAAACGGGAAAGCAAAACTGATTAGAGATGATTATTGTGATGGATTAGGTAATTGCCTTCCTGCATGCCCTACTGGGGCAATCTCTTTTGAAGAAAGAGAAGCATTGGAATATAATGAAAAATTAGTAGAAGAAAATAAAAAGGCAAAAGACAATTTACCTTGTGGATGTCCTGGTACACATGCAAGAATGATTAATAAAAATGAAATTGTTAAAGAAGAGGAGCCAAAGGTTGAAAATACGATATCTGAACTAAATCAATGGCCAGTTCAAATAAAGTTGGTACCAATAAACGCACCTTATTTTGAAAACGCAGATTTATTAATTGCAGCAGATTGTACAGCATATGCATATGCAAATTTTCATAGTAAATTTATGAAGAATAAAATAACGATAATTGGTTGCCCTAAATTAGATGAAGTGGATTATTCAGAAAAACTCACAGAAATACTAAAAAATAACAACATAAATAGCATTACTGTATTAAAAATGGAAGTGCCATGTTGCAATGGGATTTTAGCAGCCACAAAAGAGGCATTAAGAAGAAGTGATAAAATAATACCATGGCAGGTTCATACAATATCAATAGATGGAAGAGAAGATTGATATGGGAAAGAGGTGTTTTTATGTCTAAAAATACAAAGCTTAATTTTCTTAGATTAGTTATTATTGATGTAGTAACAATTATAATTGTTACAGTACATTTTATAATTACTCCAACCCATCGTTCTTATGCCGTACCTGTATATATTGTATTAATAATTATAGGTATTGTATTAACGATAGCTTGGAATGTTCTTAATAGGAAAAATAAAGATTGATATTTAATAAAAATGTAATTTGGGGTGGAATAAAACCGTGTTGATACAAAAAAATAAGCAATTTAAAATTACTTATAATTACAAAAAAAATAGCTAATTGCCTTTAATATGATGCTAACACATAGCACTTACCTAGATAACGGCATATTCAAAGGACTTATTGTTAGCTATTTACATTTTAAACTATTTTTATGAATTTGTCAACAGTTTTTAAAAATTGTAATATTTTTGTAAAAATAAATGAAAAAATTCTTATCGAAAAATAACTAATTTTGTAAAATAAAAGTTAGCATAATTACTAAAAAAGATATACTAATTACATAGTACTTACTAATATTATAGATCTTTTTTTAGATTTACTGTTATGCTAACTTATTAATAATATGAGTTAATTGATAAAAATATATGCTATATTTTATTTTTTAATACTTTGGGTGGGATAAAAGCTTTAGGGAATTTAAAATCTTTTAAAATGTATCCTTCTTTTTCTAATTGATGTAACTTGGCACTATATTTTCCCTTAGTTTTTAAATTAGAATATTTAATATTGGCAAAAACATCAGAAATCTGTATTAGAGCATTATTTTCAGAATTAAAATAATCGACTTTTATATCTTCTATTAAATTTAAATCAAGAACTAATTCTTGATTTAAATAATCTTCAAGGGAAAATTTAGAATCTGTTTTAATATTTCGTTCATCTATTTGTAGATATAATTGTGTGTTGGTAATCATTTTCATATGTATAGAATTAAGCAAAAATATTTTCATCGAATAATTAAATGTACGAGCTTTATTTTTAGTAAACTTTTCTTCTAAATTATCATTATTTAATATAATATATCTTACTTGTAATAGATTATTTCTACAAAAATAATCTAAAAATTCGTTTTTTAATTCTCTATCAAAACAAGAACCTTTTAATTCTGTAAAAGATCCATCTTTTGAAAACATTTTAAAATCTTCATCTAATTGCTTTAATTTGTTCATATTTTTACTAACAAATCTTTTATATATAGTTTTAAGTTTATCTTTATCATTTGTCATTAATACCGATATAATGAAATATTTATTAAAATTATTTTTTTTAATATCAATACTTCCTGACTCATCAATGTATAAGTTCATAGTTCCTCTTTTCATTTTTAAAACATGAATATATTATATAAAAATGTTTCTTGAAAATCAAGGATTATTTGTAAGTTTTTAAGGAAATTTGAAGGGAAAGTATAGGAAAAAAGGACGCTTTGTGATATAAAATAATAATAACTGTAAAATTGAGGTAAAAAAAGGAGTAGAATAAATGGAAAAGATTAATTCAAACAAGTTTTGGAAGGGCATTAAAAAAGCAAGAAAAACAAGATACATATGTACTGCAATATTTGTAGTTATTGCCATTATTTTGGGCATTATAGGGTTTATTGAAAGTAAAAGAGTTATACTTTTGGAAGATATAAGCAATACTCAAGAAATAGGGGCTAATGAGCATGTATATATTGACGTTGTTAAGAAGCAATTCAAATTTATAGAAGGTGATTATATCAGTTTGTATTTTGTTTGGGATAAAAATGGAAAACTGTATTTAGTGGACTTGCTTCCAAGTTTAGCTAAAAAGCTAGAAAGTGCAACTGTCGATAATCCTATAAGGATTATAGGGACAACGAAAAAAATAACAAACGAGGATAGAGACGAGGCAATTAAGATATATAATTCATATAAAAATTTGGATATGGAAGCACTCACAGTAAATAATTTTAGCGATAATGTTGGTAATGTATATATATATACCAAAGAAAAATTAACGAATGAAATGGTATTCTATTTTATTGCCGGCATATTTATTGCTTTTGCGATACCTTTTGCTATTGCAATTATATTTATTGAAAACAAAATAAAACGTACATTAAAAAACTTATCCCCTGAAGAAGCAGATTTAATTTCAGTTGAAGTTGAAAACGAAGGAACAATTATTTATGAAAAGGTGAATGTATTTTTAACAGAAAATTATGTTATTTCGTTAGGAAAAAGCATAGACATTACGAAATATAGCGACATTGTTTGGGTGTATCACACTGACCTTAGACAAAGCGGGGTTTTATCTAATCGCTATATTAATATAATTACCAATGAGTTTAAAGACCGTTCAATTCCAATTGTACCTTATGGGAAAAGTAGAAATGTTCATTTAGAGATTATGGATATAATTGCTGGCAAAAATTCAAATATTCTTGTTGGGTATACTAAAGAAAATGTTGAAACAATGAAAGAGGCTAAAAAAGAGTATAAGAGAAGCAAAGGTAGCGAGACGGATATATAATGTTAGTTGTACCGAATAATGCTAATACGCAAAAGCTAGCAGGTATATTAATTGTGATATTGAAAATACTAGGAGCGGTGATAATTGCGAGCATAGTCTTGGCGATAATTTCTGTTATTGTTTTTTCAGCCGTGCGAAAAGAGGGACGTGTAGAGGGTAGCACGGAAACGATAGTTGAGCAAATAAATGAGAGTGGAGCAGTGGGGAATGAAGGAGTGGAGTGAATGATTTGGAGAAAATATTTATGAATAAAAATATGCCTTTGGACAATATAAAAGAAATAACACAGGATGCATTATTTTTCAGTTTATTTTTAAGAATGAAAAGAGAAATGAAAGATATTTCTGCTAAATCATATTTATCTCTTTTTATGAAACAGTTAAGCAGTTTGTTTTTATTGGAACTGATGAGAGTATTACAAGAATTTGAGGGTGTTAATATAAAAGATATATTTAAAAAATTTGATAAATATAATCAAAAATTGAAAAATGAACGCAATAAGATTAAATTAAAGATTAAAGATTCTGATACAATTAAAAATAAAACTAATAATATGGGAATCGACTTTAATACATTAACATATGATATAAATATATTTTTAAATAGTAGTAATAAATTATTATATTTTAATTTTGAAGAGTTTGCTGAAGACGAAGATTTTTTGTTTTGGGATACATTATTTGTAGTGCCAGAAATGGTGTTGCAAATAATATTAAAAAAAGACTTAGATGAAATATTTGAAGAACCTACAAAGAACTTTGACGTAATTACTAATTTATTGGAGAAAAATATATCAAGTAAATGCTATGCATATTCTACATATAAATTATTTAATAAAAAAAGTAATTTGGATAATGAAGATAAAAATTTAATATTATATAGATATAGACTTATAGAGTCTATTATTCTTGTATGTATAATTTTTTTTAATTTTGGAGATTTGGTAATGATATACTCAGATCACCCAGAATTAAATTTTAGTTTTAAAGATTATTTAAGAAAACTTAAATCTCTTGTTATTGATATTGTAGGTAATGATTTAATGGAACTAAATACAAATTTTTCTAAAGGAGTTCTCAAAAAGATTAATTCAGTTATTCCTGAAAATTTTTATTCTGTAAATCGTAAAGTTAGAAATAACATTCATTATAAATCTAATTATAGTATTATAACAGATGAGGATAAAAAAATATTAGATGAATACCAAAATAAATATTTAGATATCGTATCAGAAGAATTTGGACAATGTTTAAATATTGTTCTAGATAAAGAATTTTTAGTTATGAATAAAGTATTAGAAGAGTATAGAAATATTGGAATGACAACAGATGAAATACAGGAAAATTATGAAGATTTATATATTAAATATTGGAATCAGCTGGATTAAATAAATTATAATTTTGTATGATTGTAAGATAAATTGATAATATTGCTTTATCTTTTTTCATAGTATTTTTTTGTAAAAATACTATGAAAAACGTCGAATTTGTGATATAAATATAAAAAAGAAGAGGTAATAATAAGTGGATACGGATACTAAAGCTAAAATAGATAGAATATGGGAAACATTTTGGACTGGAGGAGTAACAAATCCTTTAACTGTTATTGAGCAAATAACATATTTATTATTTATAAAAGATTTAGATGAAATAGAAAATGCAAGGGAAAAGAATGACTTACTTTTAGGAATAAAAACTAAAAGAATATTTGATAAAAAGCATCAAAATTGCAGATGGGGAATTTTCAAAGATTTTGAAGCTTCGAAAATGTATAAAACAGTACAGTCAGAAGTATTTCCGTTTATAAAGAACTTACATACAGATAAGAATTCTACATATGCAAAATATATGGAGGATGCAATATTCATTATTCCTACACCAATTATATTGCAAAGAATTGTTACCGCAATGGATAACATAAAGATGAGAGATAGAGACACAAAGGGAGATGTATACGAATACTTGCTTTCTAAATTAAGTACGGCAGGTAAAAATGGTCAATTTAGAACACCAAGGCACATAATAAAAATGATGGTAGAATTAATGAAACCAACGTCGAATGATGTTATAGTGGACCCTGCCTGTGGAAGTTCAGGATTTTTGGTAGGAGCAGGGGAATACTTAAGAGATAATAACAAATCTTTATTTAATGATATAAATAAAAGAGAGCATTTTAACAATACAATGTTTTATGGTTTTGACATGGACAGAACTATGCTTAGAATCGGTGCAATGAACTTAATGCAACATGGTATAGAAAATCCAAATATATTATATAAAGATTCACTTTCAGAAGATAACGAAGAAAGAAGTAAATATACATTGGTATTGGCAAACCCACCATTTAAGGGTTCAATAGATGATGAGAGAATTTCAAAAGATTTATTAGCAATTACGAAAACTAAAAAGACAGAATTATTATTTTTAGCTCTATTTTTAAGAATATTAATAACAGGTGGAAGATGTGCTTCAATAGTGCCGGACGGAGTATTATTTGGCAGTTCTAATGCACATAAAGCTATTAAAAAAGAGATTATAGAAAATAATAAATTAGAAGGCGATAATAAGCATGCCAAGCGGTGTATTCAAGCCATATGCAGGTGTTTCTACGGCTATAATAATATTTACTAAAACCACAGTTGGAGCAACGGATAAAGTGTGGTTTTATGACATGACAGCTGATGGATTTAGTTTGGACGATCAAAGAAATCCAATTAAGGAAAATGATATACCAAATATTATAAAAAGATATAACGATTTAGGAAAAGAATTAAAAAGAAAGAGAACGGACAAGTCATTTTTTGTAAATAAGGATGAGATTGTAAAAAACGATTACGATTTGTCTATAAATAAGTATAAAGAAATTAAGCATGAAGTAGTAGAATACAGAGATACAAAGGAAATTTACAAAGAAATTATAGATTTAGAAAGCGAACTTCAACAAAAATTAAAAGAATTGGATGGGATTTTGTAATGAGTAAACTAGGCAAATTAGTAACAATAAAAACAGGAAAATTAGATGCAAATGCTTCAAGCGAAAATGGAAAGTATTTATTTTTTACATGTTCAAAAGAACCATTGAAAATAGACGCATATTCATATGATTGTGAATGTGTATTAGTAGCAGGGAATGGAGATTTAAATGTAAAATATTATAATGGAAGATTTGATGCATATCAAAGGACTTATATAATTGAAAGTAATAACACAGATAAACTTTCCAACAAATATTTATTTTACTTTTTAGAAAATAAAATAGATAAATTAAGACAACAGGCTATTGGTGGAGTGATAAAATATATTAAATTAAATAATTTAACAGATATTAAGATTCCAAATATAAATATAAAAGAACAGATAAAAGTTGTAAATATATTAGATAAAATGCAAAATATTATAGAAATCAAACAAAAACAATTAAATAACTTAGACGAGCTAGTTAAAGCTCGATTTGTTGAGATGTTCGGTGATATTGCCAAAAATAGTAGAGGGTTTGAAGCTGGTACTATTAGAGATGTGGTAAGAGATGTGAAATACGGAACGAGTGCAAAGTCAACAGAACATGGGAAGTATATTTACTTGAGAATGAATAACATAACTTATGATGGAAAATTAGATTTAACAGATATAAAATATATAAATATAGCGGATAATGAATTTGAAAAATATGTAGTAAGAGAAGGAGACATATTATTTAATAGAACTAATAGTAAAGAATTGGTTGGGAAAACATGTGTATTCAAAGAAAAAACAGAAATGATTATGGCAGGGTATTTAATTAGAGTTAGAGTTAATAATAAAGCTATTCCAGAATACTTATCAGCAGTTTTAAATTCTAAATATGGAAAAACTACATTACAAAATATGTGCAAATCAATTATAGGACAAGCTAATATAAATGCACAAGAGTTACAGGATATTAATATTATTATTCCACCAATAAAATTACAAAATGAATTTGCTTCGTTTGTACAACACATCGACAAGCTAAAAACCAACCTGAAATCATCGCTGGAAAAACTAAAAAAATGCCAAGGTGCATTAATGAATAAATACTTTGGTATAGAAAAAGAGACACAAGAAGAAGTAATATTTATAGGATTAGAAGGTATAGATATAGCTAAATATATTCTAAGCAAAGTTATATGCACACATTTAAAGCTGGAAAAATTAGCATATTTTTGTTATGCGGAGTACTTGGTAAAGCATAATGCGAAACTATTTTCAGACGATATATATGCTTTTAGATATGGGCCAGTAGTACAGACTGTAAATGAAAGATATAAAAGTAGAGGTAAAGAAAAATCAGATGATAAAAAAGAACTTTCAGTATCGCAAAAGTTAGCATCATCAATAAAAAAACGAATAATGGCGACAGAAGATGGTTCAAATAAAATTAATATAATAGATAAAACCATAGAAAAATATGGAGATATGACAGCAAGCCAATTAGTTGATTTAACACATAATAAAAATACGCCATGGTACGTTTCACCTAGGAAGAAAAATTTTTCTAAGATAAAAGATGAAGATATAATAAAATATCACAAAAACGAAACAATATAGGGGAAAATAGATGTCAAATTTTGAATTTTTAAAAAATAATAATATATTTGAAAGTTTCACTGAGCCAACAATTGAAGCGGAAAAAAGTATGCAGACAAGCCCTGTATCATGTGCTATTCTGTCTAGAAGAGCATTAGAAATAGCAGTTAAATGGATATACGAAAATGATAATAAGTTAAGCATGCCATACCAAAATGCACTATCTAGTTTAGTTCATGATATTTCATTTAAAAACATAATAGACAAAGACATATTTACAGAAATTACATATATCATAAAACTTGGTAACTTTGCAGTACATAATAATAAAAAAGTCAGCAAAGAAGAAGCAATACTCACATTAAAATACTTACATGACTTTATGAAATGGCTTGCTCAGCGTTACGATAAAAACTATGTAGAAGAGCTATATAAAGAATTACCAATATCAGAACAACAAACGAGAAAGCAGTATATAGACTTAGACTTAAAACTTGCAGGCTGGGATTTTGATAAAAACATCACAGAAGAATTAGAATTGCAAGGCATGCCAAACAATGAAGAAAAAGGATTTGCAGACTATGTGTTATTTGGCAACGATGGAAAACCACTTGCGGTTGTGGAAGCCAAAAGAACAAGTGTAGACCCTAAAATTGGAAAGCAACAAGTAAAACTATATGCAGATTGTTTAGAAAAACAATTTGCACAAAGACCTATAATTTATTATACAAATGGAAGAACCGTACACATGTGGGATGATACAAAATATCCGCCACGAACTGTATCAGGTTTTTATTCACAATCTGAATTACAAACTTTAATAAATAGAAGAAATACACTGGGAAGCTTAAAATCAATATATATTAATGAAAATATTACAAATAGACCATATCAGCAACAGGCGATAAAAAGTGTATGTGAAGCATTTGAAAGTGGACATAGAAAGGCTTTACTTGTTATGGCAACAGGAACAGGAAAAACAAGAACAGCTATTTCCTTAGTAGATGTATTAACAAACAATAATTGGATAAAAAACGTATTATTTTTAGCAGATAGAATTGAACTTGTAAAGCAAGCTAAAAAGAATTTTGTTAAACTATTACTAGACATGTCTTGTTGTAATTTATTAAATTCTAAAGATAATCCTGAAGAGAGCAGAATAGTATTTTCTACTTACCAAACAATGATGAGTGAAATTGATGGCAGAATGGCTAAAGATGGCAATAAATTATTTAGTGCAGGACATTTTGACTTAATCATAATAGATGAAGCACATAGAAGCATCTATAAAAAATATCAAGCAATATTTGAATATTTTGACGGACTATTAGTTGGCCTAACCGCAACACCTAGAAACGATGTAGATAAAAATACATATAGATTTTTTGAGATAGAGAATGACGTTCCTACATTTGTCTACGAATATGATGAAGCGGTAAAAGAAGGTTATTTAGTAGATTACAATACTATCAAACTAAACACAGACTTTTTAGATAGAGGAATTACCTATAGCGAACTACCAGATGAAGAAAAAGAAGAATATGAAAACTTATTTGAAGATGAAGATGAAATGCCAGATAATTTAAGCTCTAACAGTATAAACTCATGGCTGTTTAATAGAGATACTATTGCAAAAATATTAGAATCAGTTATGGAAAAAGGGTTAAAGGTAGAAGGCGGAGACAAGCTAGGCAAAACAATAATATTTGCAAAAAATCACAAACATGCAGAAGAAATTGTAAGAGTATTTGATGAACTATATCCGCATTATAAGGGCGGATTTGCAGGGTTAATAGATAATAAAGTTAAATATGCCAGTAGCTTAATAGAAGACTTTCAAATTACTTCTAAATTTCCACAGATAGCAATTTCAGTAGATATGCTCGATACAGGAATTGATGTGCCAGAGGTTGTAAACTTAGTGTTTTTTAAACCGATAAAATCTAAAATAAAGTTTTGGCAAATGATAGGCAGAGGAACAAGATTATGTCCAGATTTATATGGATTAGGAAAAGACAAAACGGGTTTCTATATTTTTGATTGCTGTAAAAACTTTGAATTTTTTGCGGAAAATGAAAAAGGAATTGAAACAGGATTATTAGAAAGTTTAACGGAGAAAATATATAATTATAAATTAGATTTGATTATAGAATTACAAAGTCTGGAATATCAATCAAATGAACAATTTTTAGAATATAGAAAAAAGTTAATTCAAGAATTCATAGATGCAGTTAATGAATTGAACACAGAAAGTTTTGCTGTTAAAGCTAAAAAAGAATATATAGAAAAATATAAAATTTCAGATAATTGGAACACTATAACAGAAATATCAAAATCTGAAATTAAAGAAAACTTAACACCATTATTTATCTCAAATGAACCGGATGAGTTTGCTAAAAGATTTGATAGTTTAGTATTTTCATTACAGACGAGAAAAATTAAAAGATTCACAATAAATATGCAGGCAAGAGGAATAGCATCTCTTGTAGAACAACTTAAAAAAATTGGAACAGTACCACAAATAAAAGAAAAATCTGAATTAATTATGAAAGCTTGTGAAGTGGGGTATTGGATAGAATCAAGTTTCTTTGAAATAGAAAAAGCACGTTTAGAACTTAGAAGTCTAATACAGTTTATAGAAGATGAAGGCAGAAAGGCTATGTACACAGACTTTACAGATACGATAGCAGTAACTGTAATGGACGAGAAAGAAGAATATAAGCCAAAATCTTATGATTTTTCTGATTATAGAAAAAAGGTAAGAAAATATTTTGAAAGTAATATGGAAAATCTAACAATTACTAAAATAAGAGAAAATAAAAAACTAACAAAATCAGAAAAACGAGATATAGAAAGAATATTATTTGAAGAATTAGGTAGTAAAGAAGATTTTAATAACACCTTTGGCAGTACAAGTGTTATAGAAGTAGTTAGGCAGATTGTTGGACTTGATAAACAAACTGCAAATTCAATATTTGCGAAATATATAAATGATAATAGATTAAATACAAAGCAAATTGAGTTTGTAAAATTGCTTATAGAATATGTGAGTAAAAATGGTATTATATCTATGGAAGAGTTGATGGAGCAGCCATTTAATGTGTTAGGATCGCCAGCAGATGTGTTTGAAGATGACATAAATACATTTATGGCAATAAAAAAAGATATTGAAGAAATAAATGAAAATGCAAGAAAATGTGTAGGGTAGAATAAATTAGGAGGAATATTTATGGCAAGCAATTCAGATACATTTGATCCACAAAATTTAACGATAAGTGAAATTTTTAGTTGTGATAGAATTTATAGAATACCAAACTATCAAAGGCAGTATAGTTGGATTGATGAACATTTAGAAGAATTATGGGAAGATTTATATAATGAATTTTATAAAAGAAGTGAAGGAAATGATTGTTATTTTTTAGGTTCTATAGTAGTTGTTAATAACGGAGAAATGTATCACGATTTAATAGATGGGCAACAAAGAATAACAACGTTAATGATTTTGTTAAATGTTCTTTCTAAATCTTTTCCTAATATAAATGCAAGCGTAGAATTGACAACCGAGAAGAAAATTGTTAGAAAAGCTACAATAGAAAGTAGAATAAACAATGAAAATGGTTTTGAAAGGCTTCAGTTGCAATCATATAAAAATTATAATACAACATTTAAAAATTGTATTATAAATGTCGACAATTTTAACAATTTAGAAAAGCCAACAGATAAAGAATTAAAAAAGGATGAACCGGAATATAAATATAAAAATACTGCTAAATTTTTTTATGATAAATTATTAAGTTTATCTGAAGATGAAAGAGGAGAATTTGTTAATTACATATTTTATAATGTAAATATTATAAAAATAGTATGCAACAAAGAATCGTTTGCGATAAAACTATTTCAAGTAATGAATGATAGGGGATTGAATTTATCACCTTCTGATATAATAAAAGCATATATGTTAGGGGAATATGATGAAAAAGATGTTGATGGGAAAGAAGCTTTTGAATCAGATTGGATGGCTATTGAAAATATAGCCAATGAATATGATTTTAAACTAGATGAATTTATGGTTAATTATGAGTATTATAAATTAAAATCTAATCCAACTAAACAAATGACAGATGAATTACGAGCTATAATTAATAAGGGTAAAGTAAAAGATATCATTTCTGACATGAAAACTTTTGCGGAATCAATGAGAGAAGTGTTAAAATCAGAAAATAATGTAATTTATAGTTTATTATATTTACCATGGAGAGCATATATAACTACGGCATTAACATCTGTATACCATATAAATTATGAAAATAAAGAAAAACTATTTGAAATTTTGAGAAGATTTTTCTATATAGCTTTTATTTCTGGAAAAACATTAAACCAGATAAAGCAAATGTCATTTAATGTTATTGCAGATATAGTTAATAAAAAGGACCTAAACGATATAGAGCAAATGTTAGAAAGGATGATACAAGAAAAAAGAATGATAAATGCAGTGTATGAAGCTTTAAATGGGGAATATGTTTATTGGGAAAAATGGTTAAAGCCATTGATGTTATCGTTAGATTATGAGTTAAGAGAAAATATGAATACCACTTTTATTAATATTGATAATAAATTGCATATGGATCATATATTACCCAAAGCATTTAAATCAGAAAAGGATTGGGATTATATTAATGAAGCTGAAGGGAAGGAAGTATTGGATACATTAGGGAATATGGCATTATTATCGGATGTAAAAAATAAAGAAGCTTTAAATAAAGGATTTAGTGAAAAAATAAAAACATATAAAGGGTTAGATAAAAATGGAGAAATAAAGAGTGGATTTACTACTTTTGAGACAACAATAAAGATAGTTTCAGACTATAGTGTTACTGGTGAAAAATGGGATATAAATAAGATAAAAGAAAGAAAAGAATTTTTAATATCACAGATAGAAAAAATGTTAGATATTTGTGAAACGGACAAAGATGATCGATCATATATTCCTATTCTTGAAAAAGAAGAATATACAGAAGAATATCATTTAAATAATTTTGGAGAAAATATTAGAGAACTATATTTAAAAATAAAGGATGAAGTTTTAAAATTAGGAGATATAGATATTGATTATAAGAAATATTATATTGCGTTTAAAGGAAGAACTAACATCATTGATATAGAGTTATATAAAAAATATATTGTAATAACTATAAATATGAAGGTAGGAACATTAAACGATGAGCAGAATATAACAAAAGATATAAGTAAAGTAGGACATAGATGCAATGGGGATTATAAGGTATTTGTTAGTAAAGAACAAGATATTGATGAAATTATTCCGTTAATAGAACAATCAATTGAGGAAAATGGTAAGTAAAATAAATAAGTCCTAAGGAGGCACAAACATATGAGTAAATACAATCCATTATGGGAGTACATACAAAAAAATAAAAAAGAAGAGAGCTTCAAATTAACTTTTGAAGAAGTAAAGAATATTCTGGGCTTTGAAATAGACCATTCATTTTTGACATACAAAAAAGAATTAAAAGAATATGGATATGAAGTAGGAAAAATTTCATTAAAAGAAAAAACAGTTATTTTTAAAGAAGTATAAAGTATTCAATAATAAATTAATGTAGGGAGACAAGTAATATGGAACCAACAATTAGAAAAAATGTTCCAAGAGGGACAAGAGTTATGATTGTACAAAAAGCACATCAAAAAACAGGGCAATTAACTGAAGGAATTGTTAAAGATATTTTAACTAATAGTAGTACTCATCCTAGAGGAATTAAAGTAAGACTAGAATCTGGCATAGTAGGTAGAGTACAGCAAATATTAGAGTAAAAGGAGGTGCCTCGCCACCATGCCAAACACAATCGCCACCAACGCCACAGCCACACTAATTGAAAAGAAATCCAAATTTATTGCAAGTATATACAAAGTAACCTCACCACAAGAAGCGGTAAATATTATAAATTCGACCAAAAAAGAGCACAAAAAAGCAACACACAATGTATACGCATACATAATTCAAGACCAAGACGGGCAAATAATAAGCAAATACAGCGACGACAAAGAGCCACGTGGCACTGCTGGTCGACCAATCTTATTTTTGCTAAATCAAAACAACCTATGTAACACGCTAGCTATCGTTACAAGATACTTTGGTGGCACAAAATTAGGCAAAGGCGGGCTAATACGAGCATATACGAAATCAGTTAAACTAGCACAAGAAAAAACAATCATTTTCAACAAAACAAATCATACAAGGAGGGCTAACCATGTACTATGAAATAGAAAAACAATTCGAAATAAATAGAGATAACGAAAATGCCATCAAAATGGCCAATTACATGCGAGACAAATTTAAATTTTATGGTATCCCAACGCCCAAAAGAAGAAGTATTTATAAGGACTTCCTAAAAACTGAAAAATCAAAAAAAGCTATTAATTGGGAGTTTTTAGATAAATGTTATAAAAGCGATTATAGAGAGTTCCAATATTTAGTTATTGATTATTTATCTAACATGCAAGAATATGTGAAATATGAAGACATTCCCCAAATTAAGAACTATATAAAAGCTAAACAATGGTGGGATACTATTGACGGAATTGATGCAATAATTGGTAAAATAAGTCTTACTGATGATAGAGTTAATGGCTTAATGCTAGAGTGGTCTAAAGATGATGATTTTTGGATTAGAAGAATAGCAATTGACCACCAATTGTCAAGAAAAGAAAAGACAAATACAAAATTATTAGAACAAATAATAATTAATAATTTTGGTAGCGATGAGTTTTTTATTAATAAAGCTATTGGCTGGAGTTTAAGAGAATATTCAAAATATAACAAAAAATGGGTGCAAGATTTTATGGATAAATACAAAGATAAAATGACTAAGTTAAGTATAACTGAAGGTTCGAAGTATTTATAAACTACTGGGGGTTACAGGTTCGTGGAAAAACCTTCACAATGGCAAACGTAATAGAGCAGGTACTATACTATAATTGATAAAAAAGAATATATGGAGGTCGATTATGAGTTTTTTAAAAAAATACTGGATTATAATAGTTATAATAATAGTTATAATAATAGCTATTACATTATTACTTGTTTATTCAAATGTTTTGAATTTTTCGGGGAATAAGCATGCTAATAATAATCAAGAAATTATTGCGGGAGAATCAATAAATAATGTTACAAAAAACAACGTATACATTGAATATAATGATGAATATGGCAATGGAAAAGATGCATACGCAATTTATGAAAATCCTGATTTAAATGAGTTATTAAAAGCAGATATTTCTAACATTTCTGATAAAGTACAAGTTATTCCAGAAACTAATGTAATTGTAAGGGCATCATATTTTTCAAAGTATGAAATCAAATATTATGATGTTAATAATAATGAAATTAGTTCGAAGTCAGTAACAAGCCCAGAAGAGCGTTTCTTAACACCGAGTGAAAAGGGAATTTATAAACTTATATTAACAGTATATTTTAATGATGGAAGTATTGTAAATTCTTTGTTTTTGATAGATGTTCAATATTCTAAAGGATTTGGATATTTAGATGGTCATACTGATGGGATGTTATATAAATCATTTAATATAACAAGAAATATTAACACAGATTTCTTAAAGGATATGAATAAAACAACAACATATTATTATCAAGTATTAAATACATATCAAGAGTATATAAAATATAAAGAAATTATGCCTGAAATTAGAGATTTGACAGAAGCTGACTTTCAGAGATATTTTGCCATTATAATATTATCTGATAAAAATACTGATATGGGTATGAGTTTAGATTTAACAAAAAATCTAGAATATCCAATAACTCAGCCTAGTAGTGCTAAATTGGATGCAAAAGCAAATTTAGTAGGTATGATTGTATCAGTAAATAGGGATGGAAAAAGAAGTGCAAAAATAGAGAATGACAAATTATTGATTGAGTTTTTATAATCATAAAAAATAATTGACAAATACGAACGTATATTCTATAATATTTCTAGGTGGGAATATGGAAAGGTTAATTTTACATGTTGATGTGAATAATGCGTTTTTATCGTGGACGGCAGTTGATAAATTATCAAAAGGCGGAACTTTTGATATTAGGACTGTTCCTAGTATTATTGGTGGAGATGAGGCACAAAGGCACGGAATAGTTTTAGCAAAATCAACGCCTGCTAAAAAACTTGGAATAAAAACAGCAGACCCAATATACTTTGCAAAGCAAAAATGCAAGGACTTACTTATATTTCCTGCTAATTTTGAAGTATATAAAAAATATTCAAATGCTTTATATGAAATCTTAACCAACTATACAGACAGAATAGAGCGATTTTCAATAGACGAATGCTTTATGGATATGACTGGCTGTACGATGAACTATAACAGTATAATGGATATAGCAAAAGAAGTATCTGCAAGGGTATTTGCTGAATTAGGATTTACAGTAAACATCGGAATAGCACATAACAAATTGTTAGCAAAAATGGCGTCTGATTTAGAAAAACCAAATAAGATACATACTTTATATGAAAATGAGATAGAAACAAAGATATGGGGATTACCAGTAAATGAACTTTTTATGGTAGGCAAAAAAAGTGTTGATAAATTAAGAGCAATGCACATAAATACAATAGGAGACTTAGCAAAGTCTGACAAAAACTTGATAGTTAAGAAATTCGGAAAATTTGGATTACAGGTTCATAATTATGCAAATGGGATAGATAATTCTGAAGTCATTTATACAAAGCAAAAACCCAAAGGCGTAAGCAATGAGACAACCCTTGCTGAAGATATATCTGATTATGATAGAATCTGCGAACATTTACTACCACTTGCCGAACAAACAATGTATAGATTAAGAAAAGAAAATATGTCTGCAACAGTAATATCGGTAAAAATAAAAACAAAAGATTTTCAAATTTTCTCAAAACAAAGAAAACTACAAGTAGCAACAGATAGTACAAAAGAAGTTTTCGACACAGCAAAGGAGCTATTACAGGAAGTATTGAAAAATAAGGATATAAGATTAATTGGGATAAGGGTAGATGGTTTAGTAGATAATAGCGAAGTTCAGTTCAGTTTTTTTGATATTAAAAATAGAGATAAGCAAAAAAGGCTAGACAATGCAGTAGATAAAATCAAGGATAAATTTGGCTACGGAATGATAACTAGAGCAGGAGAGTTGAAACGAAAAAAATAAATTTTTTTATAAAAACTAAGTAATACTAAACAGACCAAAAAACTTTGTGACCTTATTCGTGTAAAGTTCGTGTAATGAAATTTTTTAATTGACACATAGAATAATTGTAGAATATATGTTATAATTTATTTTAAGATTTAAAACGAAGGTGAGATTATGGAGATAAAAAAAGAAATATCGTTACTAAAAAAGGTTGGTGTTAAAGAATATGAATAGAAGTAAAGAACAAGACTTTTTAATACAAAATATAATTTCGCAAGTAGTAAGTTATATAGCAGAAGATAGAAATATATCTCCGGAAGAAGCACTAAAGGTATTTTTTTCAACAGAAATTTCAAAAAAAATTGAAGATTTAGAAACAGGGTATTATTTAGAAAGTCCAAGTTATATATATGAAGTATGGAAGAAGGAAAATATATGAATAATATAAAAGGAGACTAACATGTGGCTTTTTTGGTGTTTACTATCAACATTTGTAAGTGGATTCATAGCAATTGCAATTAAGAAATGTTCTAATAATGAGCCAAAGAGAGTTGCTCTCCTCGGAATGTTATTTTATCATTTTTTTATGATCCTAATTGCATTAATTATAAATCCGAGTTTTATTACTAAACTAAATATAATAGATATTGGGAAACTTGTGCCAGGGATTGCATTACAATCATTAGGATTCTATTGTTGGATTGCTTCTTTAAAATATGGAAAAGTAGCTATAACATCGTCGATTCAAAAAGCAAGCGTAGTAATAACATTTTTGTTAGGAGTAATTTTATTAAGAGAAAATTCTACAGTTTTGCAATTATTTATTTCTATAATATTGATTGTCTTGACAATTATTTTGGCAAGTAATAGAGAAAACGGAGATAATGTTGATAAGAAATCAGAGATAAAGGCAATACTATACTCATTTGGATTTGTACTATTCTTTGGTGTTTCAGGATTTGTAAATAAATTATATATTGATTATTATAAAGATCCAATGTATGTTTTATTTAATTATGCAGTGATAATGTTTTTTGGAATATTAATGTATTGCTTGTTTACAAAGAAATGGGATTTAATAGATATAAGAAAAATAAATTCAAAAAAATACTTTATATTACAATCTGTACTAGATGTATCTTCAGTGATATTTTTAAGTTTGGCCTTAGTTGATGGTAACGTTTCAACAGTGTCTGTAATTGGCACAAGTTCAATAATTATTACAATTCTTGCTTCAAGATTTATGTTAAAAGAAAAAATTAGTTGGAAAAAATATTTGATAATATCAGCTGTTTTTATATGTGTTTTAATATTATCGGTTACTTAAGCAAAGAAATTATTGATAAAAATTAAAAAAGTTTCACTTTATTGTTATTTTGTGTTATTATTTCCGTAAAATAAGATTTATCACATTTTGTGTTATTTATTTTGCGATCAAAAAATGGTTGATAGTAATCATAATAAAAATGAAAAAAGGAGCCAAAATGTTTAAAATTCATAGCGAATACAAGCCTGCTGGCGACCAACCACAGGCAATAGAAAAACTAGTTGAAGGCATCAACAAAGGCGAGAAATTTCAGACACTCCTGGGAGTTACAGGTTCAGGAAAAACCTTCACAATGGCAAACGTAATAGAGCAGGTGCAAAAGCCTACCCTTGTTCTCGCACACAATAAAACTCTCGCTGGACAACTTTATTCCGAATTCAAAGAGTTCTTCCCAGAAAACGCAGTTGAATACTTTGTATCCTACTACGATTACTACCAACCAGAGGCATACATAGCCTCATCAGATACATACATAGAAAAAGATGCTTCAATTAATGATGAAATAGACAAACTAAGACACTCTGCAACGGCTTCATTATATGAAAGAAAAGATGTAGTAATAATTGCATCGGTATCATGCATATATGGGCTGGGTGACCCGATTGATTACAAAAACATGGTGATTTCGCTAAGACCAGGAATAGAGGCATCTCGCAATGCCATACTAAAAAGACTTATAAATATGCAATATACAAGAAACGAGATAGACTTCAAAAGGGGTACATTTAGGGCAAAAGGAGATATAGTAGAAATATATCCTTCAAACCTAGGAGAAAGTGCAATTAGAATAGAATTTTTTGGTGACGAAATAGATAAAATTTCAGAAATAAGTCCATTAACAGGAAAACCAATAGCAGTAAGGAATCACGTAGTAATTTTCCCAAATTCACACTACGTAACAGAAAAAGAAAAGATGCAATCTGCAATTGAAAAAGTAGAAAAGGAATTAGAAGGAAGAGTAGAATTTTTCAAAAATCAAAATAAATTTATAGAAGCACAAAGAATAGAAGAACGAACCAATTTCGATATGGAGATGCTAAGAGAAACTGGTTTTTGCCAAGGGATAGAAAACTATTCTAGATATATAAGTGGAAGAGAGGAAGGAAGTCCGCCATTTACATTGTTCGACTATTTCCCAAAAGATTTTCTGCTTATAATAGACGAATCGCATGTTACAATACCACAAGTTAGAGGAATGTACAATGGTGACAGAGCAAGAAAGGATTCGTTGGTAAACTATGGCTTTAGGCTACCTTCAGCCTACGATAATAGACCACTTAAATTCAACGAATTTGAATCAAAAATAAACAACTGTATTTTTACAAGTGCAACACCTGCAGACTATGAGGCAGAACACTCTCAAAATGTTGTTGAACAAATCATTAGACCAACAGGATTGTTAGATCCAGAAATAGAAGTAAAACCTGTTGAAAACCAAATAGATGACCTAATCACACAAATTAATAAAAGAACAGATAAAAATGAAAGAGTTCTTGTAACTACATTGACTAAGAAAATGGCAGAAGACTTAACGACCTATTTAAAAGAAGTAGGAATAAAGGTACGATATATGCATTCAGATATTGCTGCCTTAGAAAGAATGGAAATAATACGTGATTTGCGAATTGGTAAATTTGATGTATTAGTTGGAATAAACCTTTTAAGGGAAGGATTAGATTTGCCAGAGGTTTCACTTGTTGCAATATTGGATGCAGATAAAGAAGGATTTTTGCGTTCAGAAAGGTCCTTAATTCAAACAGTAGGGCGTGCAGCAAGAAATACGGAAGGAAAAGTAATAATGTATGCAGATGAACTTACAGAATCAATGGAAAAGGCTATAAGCGAAACAAATAGAAGAAGAAAAATTCAAATGCAATACAACATAGAAAATGGGATAACACCGCAAACAATACAAAAATCAGTTAGAGACACAATTAAGGCAACAATTGTCGAAGATATAAAAACTGAATATGAAATAAAGGAAAATGAAAGTGTAGAAGAATTAATAGACAAGCTAACTGAAGAAATGCTTGTCGCAGCAAGTGCCATGGAATTCGAACGAGCAGCTGAATTAAGAGATAAAATAAAAGAATTAGAAAACTTAACTACTTAACAGTTATTGGTTAATGGTTTTCAGCAAAATAGCTTTCGGAGGTTAGTATATGTTTTTAAAAAGTGAACGACAGCTCTTTGAGGCCCATGGAGTCTTCGGAGGCTTGGAGGAGCTTTTTAAAAACATATACTAACCTCCGAAAGCGGAAATTTTAGAGAAAACCATTAAACAGCAACACTTAACATAAAATATTTGCCAAATATATTGAAAAATTATCATATTTATGATATACTCGGTCAAACAATGAAAAAATATATTTCTAAAATATAAAGATTAAGGAATAAAAAGGAATGGAAAATATTGCAGACAGACTTAATCAAAAGATAAAAACAATGGAAAGTCCAATCGTAGTAGGATTAGACCCTGTATTGAAAGAAATTCCAAATTGTTATAAGTATTTACTTGAACGTGAAATAAAAGGTGACTTATCAGCAAGACGGAAATTTAACAACTAGGATTCAACAAATAGCAAATTGTTTTTTTAACTTTAATAAGGATATTATTGATAGTGTGAAAGATATAGCACCAGCAGTAAAGCCACAAATGGCTTTTTATGAAATGTATGGTTGGGCAGGTGTACTTGCATATCAGAAAACAGTAGAATATGCTAAATCTAAAGAGATGCTCGTAATAGGAGATGCAAAAAGAGGAGACATAGGAAATACAGCTCAAGCATATGCAAAAGGACATTTAGGAAAAGTAGATATAGGAAATGGTGAAGAAGCACCAATATTTGATGTAGACTTTTTAACAGTTTCACCTTATTTAGGTGATGATACTCTGCAACCATTTATTGATGAGTGCATAAAGAATAATAAGGGTATATTTGTATTAGCAAAAACTTCTAATTTCGGTAGCGGATATATACAGGATAAAGTAGATCAAGAAGGAAAGACAATATATGAAACTGTTGCAGAATATGTGGCTCAGCAAGCTGAAAGACTTAAAATTAAAACTGGATATTCACCAATTGGTGCAGTAGTAGGCGCAACATATCCTGAACAAGCATTAAAATTAAGAAATATAATGCCAAACAATATAATCTTAGTACCTGGTTATGGTGCACAAGGAGCAACTGCAAAAGATGTTACTAATTCATTTGATAAAGATGGATTAGGAGCAATAGTTAATTCATCGAGAGGAATAATTTATGCCCATAAGAAAAGATACCCTAATGGAGATTGTACGAGAGAACAGTATAAAGAAGAAGTAAGAAAAGCTACAGAAGATATGAAAAAAGACATTACACAAGCATTAGAAAAGGAAGATAAAGGATACAATAAATTAGATAGAGACAGATAATACCTCTCGAAACGGGAGCGAACTTATTGTAAGCGATTTCTGCATTGTAAATTATGAAAGGGGATAAACATATGATACGAACACGTTTTGCACCAAGTCCAACAGGATACATGCATATAGGAAATTTAAGAACAGCACTATATGCTTATTTGATAGCGAAAAAAGATAATGGGAAATTTTTATTAAGAATAGAAGACACTGACAAAGATAGACAAGTTGAAGGAGCATTAGAAGTAATATACGACACATTAAAAAGTGTAAACTTAATATATGATGAAGGCCCAAATGTAGGTGGAAACTATGGACCATACATTCAATCAGAAAGACTACCAATATATAAAGAATATGCTGAAAAATTAATTGAACTAGGTGGAGCACGTTATTGTTTCTGCACAGAAGAAGAAATTGAAACTTCAAGAGAAAATGCAGAAAAACAAGGAATTACATTTAAGTATAACGATCCATGTAAAAATATGAGACTAGAAGATGCAAGAAAAAGAATAGCTTTGGGTGAAAAATATGTAATTCGTCAAACAATTGACCCAAGAGGAGTTTCAGCATACCATGATGAAGTGTATGGGAAAATAGAAGTCGAAAACGCAATTTTAGATGAAAGCGTATTATTAAAATCAGATGGTTATCCAACATATAATTTTGCCAATGTAATAGATGATCATCTTATGGAAATAACACATGTAATTAGAGGCAACGAATACCTATCTTCAACACCAAAATATAATCTTATATACAAAAGTTTTGGTTGGGAAACACCAAAATATTTGCATTTACCAACTGTAATGAAGGATGAACAACATAAATTAAGTAAAAGAAATGGAGATGCATCGTTTCAAGATTTGATTGAAAAAGGATATTTACCAGAAGCAATAATAAATTACATTGCTTTACTTGGCTGGAGTCCAGGCTCAGAGCAGGAAGTATTTTCATTAAAAGAATTAACAGAAGTATTTTCAATAGAAAGACTAAACAAAGCACCAGCAATATTTGATATTGAAAAGTTAAAATGGTTAAATGGTGTATATATTAGAAATTTATCATTAGAAGAGTTTCATAATAAAGCAAAAAAATACTATAATTTTACTAAGAACATAGACGAAAAAGCAGTAAGCAAAACATTACAGCAAAGAGTAGAGTTATTAGCAGACATACCAGAAATGATTGACTTTGTTAATGAATTGCCAGAATATAGCACAGAATTGTATATTCATAAAAAAATGAAAACAGACGAACAAATATCAAAAATAGTTTTAGAAAAAATAAAAGAGGTTATAGAAGGACTCAACGATTGGACAGAACAAAACATACATGACGAATTAATGAAACTTCCAGAACAAATGAATATGAAAAATGGTCAAGTATTGTGGCCATTAAGAACCGCAATATCAGGCAAGGCATTTACACCAGGCGGAGCAGTTGAGTGGAGCTATATATTGGGTAAAGAAGAAACACTTAGGAGGATAAATGTAGGAATAGAAAAGTTAAGTATGTAGAATAGCGTGAGTGGTTGGTGTATCTTTTAAAAAAACTGCCCGACAGCCCATTGAGGCATACGGATTACCCCTTGACCTGGAGGGAGTTTTTTTAAAAGATACACCAACCACGGAAGCGGATTATTCGAGTTGATTTTTGTGTGAAAGGGATGTTAAATTAATATGAAAAGACTAAAACAATTTGGAATATATATAATATTAATCATAGCACTATATGTTGTAACTAGTTTTTTAGCATGCCTATATATAGCAAATACATATAAAAATATAACCAATTATGAAATACTTGCAAATTCGCCAGAAATAACCATTCTTGAAAGCAAAGGAACATATATTAATGGGTATGTTTTAGGTACAGTAAAAAATAATACAGGTAGTGACATTACTCAAAAATATATTAAAATTGATTTTTATAATAAAAGTGAACATTATATGGGAACGAAAGATGTTAAATTAAGCAATTTTAAAACTGGAGAAACATTAGAGTTTAAAGCTAATTTTAAATATGAAAATATAGCAAGTTATAAAGTAAGCTTTGAAGATACACCTACAATACTATCTGAAAATGATTCAGATTATACCACATGGTACTGGTTTGGTGCGATTACAGGAGTAGTATTATTCTTATATTATGTGTTATAATAACTAAATAATTTTGAAAAAAATGGGTATCCTAAGATATATTCAAGTTTTTATATATCTTAGGATTCTTTAATTTTTTTACAATTATTTTTTTAAAAAAGTACTTGCAATACATATAACTTTGTAATATAATTGTAACAAACTTGTAATATAATTGTAACAAAAGGAGAGATATAATTCATGTGGGGACAAGATATAGCAATAGATTTAGGAACAGCTAGTGTAATAGCGTATATAAAAGGAAAAGGAATAGTATTAAGAGAACCCTCAGTAGTTGCAGTTGACAGCAAAACAAACGAAGTCTTAGCAGTTGGTAATGAAGCAAGAAGAATGCTAGGAAGAACACCAGGGAATATAGTTGCAACAAGACCTTTGAAGGAGGGTGTTATATCTAATTATACGGTAACAGAAAAAATGCTAAAAAATTTCATAAAAAAAATAGGCGGACGTACTATTTTTTCACCAAGGATAATGATTTGTATACCGTCACTTGTTACAGAAGTTGAAAAAAAAGCTGTAATAGATGCAGCAACACAAGCTGGAGCCAGAAAAGTATATTTAATTGAAGAACCAATTGCAGCTGCAATTGGTGCAGGCATAGACATATCTAAGGCACGTGGAAATATGATAATAGATATTGGCGGAGGAACTACAGATATAGCGGTTATTTCGTTAGGTGGCTCAGTAGTAAGCACTTCAATAAAAGTAGCAGGAGATAAATTTGATGAAGCAATTGTAAAATATATAAAAAGAAAACACAATGTAATTATAGGAGAGAGAACAGCTGAAGATTTAAAAATGAATATAGGATGTGTATATCCAAAAATTCAAGATGTAGAAATGGAAGTTAGAGGAAGAGATTTAGGGACTGGATTACCAAAAACAATTACAGTGTATTCTAGTGAAATGATGGAAGCACTAAGTGAACCAGCATTAGAAATTGTGGAAGCAGTACATTCAATTTTAGAAAAAACATCACCAGAATTACTTTCAGATATAAGTGATAAAGGCGTATACATGACGGGCGGAGGAAGTTTAGTTGATGGATTAGATAAACTTTTACAAGAACATATAGGGGTAAATGTAATGGTAGCAGAAGATGCAATTTCTTGTGTTGCCGTTGGAACAGGCAAAGCATTGGATAATTTGGATGTATTGGATAAAAAGTATAGAAAGTAGATAAAAAAGGAGATGTTGTAGCTGGAATTTAAAAGTGATACAATAAAAATGTTAAAAGAGCAGTTTGATTTAATTATAAATGTAGAAGAAAATGTGGAATTTTGGTATGCAAGAGATTTACAAGGGAAATTAGGATATACTGAATGGAGAAATTTTGAAGATGTAATAAACAAAGCTATGATAGCATGCAAAAACTCGGGATTTCAAGTGACTGACCATTTTGTTAAGGTCAACAAAATGGTAGAAATAGGCTCAGAAGCAAAAAGAAAAATAGAAGACTATAAATTAACACGTTATGCATGTTATTTAATAGCACAAAATGGTGACTCCCAAAAACCACAAATTGCATTTGCTCAAACATATTTTGCAGTTCAAACTAGAAAACAAGAAGTTATTGAAGATAGAATAAAATTAATGAATAGATTAGAAGCAAGAGATAGATTAAGAGAATCAGAAAAACAATTATCTAAAAATATATATGAAAGAGGAGTAGATGATAAAGGATTTGCTATTATTCGCTCAAAAGGAGATTCAGCATTATTTGGAGGGCTAAATACTTCTCAAATGAAAACGAAATACGGAGTAAAAGATAATAGGCCATTAGCAGATTTTTTGCCAACATTAACAATTGTTGCTAAAAACCTAGCAACAGAAATGACTAATCATAATGTAACAGAAGAAAACTTATATGGAGAAGAAAGTATATCAGGTGAACATATTCAGAATAATTTAAGTGTAAGAAGCATGTTAGGCAAAAGAGGTATAAAGCCAGAAAATTTAAAACCGGCAGAAGATTTAAAGAAATTAGAAAGAAGAGTTAAGTCAGAAGAAAAAAGGATAGCAAGAAACAAGAAATTGCCAAAATAGAAGTTTCATTTTTACTTTGTCAAAAAATAATTATAAGTATACTTAGAAAAATAAAAAGGATTATGAAACGACAGAAACGGAGGAACATGAGTGATGTCAACGAATGGAATGGTGAACAAACGTAAAAAGACGCTCGCATTTCATACACTCGGTTGTAAAGTAAATACATACGAAACAAATGCAATGATTCAAAAATTTATAGAAGCGGGGTACACAATAGAAGATTTTGATAATAAATCTTCTATTTACATTGTAAACACTTGCACAGTAACAAGTATAGCAGATAGAAAATCAAGGCAGTACTTAAGAAAAGCAAAACAAAACAACAAAAACGCAATAGTTGTAGCTGTAGGTTGCTATGTAGAAAGTGCTAAAGCTGAAATTGAGAATATTTCTGAGATAGATTTGGTTATAGGTAATAATGATAAGGCAAACATTGTTCAGTTAGTAGAAGAGTATATGGCAACTCTACCAAATAGCTCGCTCTCAGGGATGACAGGTGATGGAGAGATATGTTGTCCGAGCAGCGAGGAGGAAACATATCTCACAGTGGGAGCGAATTCTTATGATAGAGCACTAAAGTACACAAAATCTCCTATTGCTTACCAAGATTTCGGCTCAATTACATACAATCCAAATACTAGAACCAACATAAAAATCCAAGACGGATGCGACAACTTTTGCACATATTGCATAATCCCTTACGTACGTGGAAGAATAAGGAGTAGACTAAGGAAAAACATAATAGACGAAATAAAAGAACTAACGAAAAAAGAAAAAAGAGAAATAGTAATAACAGGAATAAACATTTCAAACTACGAAAAAGAAATAAACAATGAAAATGGATTAATAGAACTACTTGAAGAAATTAATAAAATAGAAGGCTTGAAATCAATTAGATTAAGTTCCTTATCTCCAACAATATTAACGGAAGAATTTATTTTAAGACTAGCAAAATTAGATAAAATATCTCCACATTTTCATCTATCTTTACAAAGTGCATGTGATGAAACTCTAAAAAGAATGAACAGAAAATACAATGTAACATTATTAGAAAAAAATATTAATAACCTAAAACAAGCTTTTCCAAATTCATATTTAGCAACAGACATTATAGTGGGATTCCCAGGAGAAACAGATGAGGAATTCACACAAACGTACGAATTTTTGAAAAAGATTAAATTCAATAAACTACACGTATTTCCTTATTCAAAAAGGAAAGGAACAATTGCTGCAAACATGAAAAATCAAGTAGAAAACGAAATAAAAAAACAACGAAGCAAAATGCTGATGTTTATTCTGTAACATAACTGTAACATAACTGTAACAAAAAAATAATATAAAATTTGACAAAAAAGCTTGAAAAAATTACATTTATAGTATAAAGTATAAGAAGAATATAAATGTTCCTATACAAATGTAAAAGGAATAAGGAGGAAACACAAATGGATGAATTTAATATAATTGGTATGGAAGAGAGTGGAATGCCAGAATCAAGTTTTGGAAAAATTCAAGAAGAAAGTTCAGCTTTGCCAGCAAAGATAAGCATATGGTCAAAGTTTAAAAACTTTTTATTACAAGATGTAGAAGAAATGCAATTGGTAATGACGCCAGGAGAGCAAAAATTTGTTGATTTCTGGACACAAAAAGTAACGATAGATGATATGTATAATTTTATGTTTAAACCAATTAAATTTAAATAAAAATTTATTTTAATTAAAATGTGATTAAAAAATGGTGGGGGATGGTCTCGCCTTTTTTTGTATGAGTGGAGTAAAATAATGAAGAATAATAAAGTTTTAGTAGCAATGAGTGGTGGAGTTGATAGTAGTGCAACCGCAATATTACTTAAACAACGCGGATTTACAGTAATAGGTGTTACAATGCGAATATTAGATGAAGAAATCGGGAACAACGACAACTTAATTGCAATCGACGACGCAAAAAATGTATGTGAAAAACTAAACATTCCACATCATGTATTAGAGTGTAGAAACGCCTTCATCTATTATGTTATAAATTATTTTAAAGAAACATACAAAAAGGGACAAACTCCAAATCCATGTATACAATGTAATACTTTTCTTAAATTTGGTGAGCTTTTTAAGTTTGCTGAAGAATTAAACTGTGACTACATGGCTACAGGACATTATGCTAGAACAGAGTTTGATAATAAATATAATACATACGTAATAAAAAAAGCAAAGAACAGATTAAAAGATCAAACCTATGTTTTATATGGAATAAATAAAGAAAAAGTTTCTAAACTAATGTTTCCATTAGGAGAATTTGAAAATAAAAATCAAATTAGACAAATATTAGAAAATGAAGGATTGGAAGTATTAAGCAAAAAGAAAGATAGTCAAGAAATTTGTTTTATACAGGATAATGATTATGGGAAATTTTTAACCGAAGACTTAAGAATAAAGCCAAAAGCAGGCAATATTGTAGATAAACAAGGAAATATTTTAGGAAAACATAATGGACTTATGTTTTATACTATTGGTCAAAGAAAAGGCTTAGGAATTTCAAACAAGACGCCGTTATACGTTGTTAAATTAAATAATGAAAAAAATGAAATTATTGTTGGTGAAGAAAATGATTTGTACAATGATGAATTAATTGCCAAAGACTGTAATTTTTTAATTGATATAAATTTACAAGAAAAATTAACTGCAAAAGTAAGATATTCTGCAAAAGATGCAGAAGTAGAAATATGTAAAATGGATAAAAACACAGTAAAAGTAAAATTTATTAAACCACAAAGAGCAATTACAAGTGGACAAGCGGTAGTGTTTTATAACAATGATATCCTTGTTGGAGGAGGAATAATAGCATGAAAAACGAAAAAGGCTTTACTTTAATTTCGGCGATTATGTACTTATTAATTGCAACTATAGTTATAAGTCTTATAGTTGCAATATCAGCAAGTGTAATAAAAAGTTTTAAAGTAGCAAATGATAATGACACAAAAACAGTTGAAATGAATAAGATTAACATGTACATGTTAACCGAAATGAACATTCCTAATAATAAAGTAGAAATGGTAAATGCAGATGGAACATATATTTCCTTTTCACAAGGTAGTAACTACGTTTTTCAAGATAATATTTTATATAAGGACAAATATAAAATAGCAGAGGGGATAGGAAGTGTAGCAAACAATAAGTTTTTTGAAGTGGATCAGGAAAATGGAAAAACTGTGTTAACCATAAATATGCAAATAGATGGAAAAACTGAACAAAGTAAATATATTTTTCGTAATGTACCTACAGTTGGCAATGCAATAGGAACTGATACTATAGCAATAAACGCACAAGAAGGATCTACAATAAATACGATAAATTTAATATTATCTAATTTAAAACGTAAATATACGCTATATTATGTAGCAGTAGATGCTGAAGGAGGTTATACGCCAACAAACAATACGGATTTAATAAATTTTGTAAAAAATGGAACGAATGTTAATTTACAAAATGCAAATTATAGTGGAGCTCATATTGCAAGAGGAAGTATTGATGTTGATAGTGGCAAAAGTACATATACTTTAACGGGTCTTGGGATAGCAGGTGATGCTGGATTAGTAGGTGGTGTAGCGTATAATATTTATATTGTGACAGAAGATAGCAATAATAATATAAGCGACATGACAGATTTGGGGTATCCTCAATTAGCACAAGGGTTTGATGGAGGATTTGGAACAAGTGGAAATCCATATATTATTAAGAGCGGTATTACATTATCTCATATGAATTATTCAGTATATATGGCGAATGCTAATTTATATTATAAGTTACAAAACAATATAGATTTATCTCAATATAATACAGGAGAAGGTTGGACGCCAATTGGAAATGCTACTGGTACCGATACTCAATTTAGTGGAACTTTTGATGGTTCTGGATTTGCAATTACAAATTTAACAATAAATAATAGTACAGCAACGGAAGTTGGCTTATTCGGAGCATCAAAAGGAGTTATAGAAAATGTTGGAATAGATAGTGGAAATGTAAAATCTACAAATTCAACAGGAACTAAAGTAGGAGGTTTGGTAGGGTATGTAGAAGGAGGAAGTATAATAAACTCATACTCTAATGCAACTGTAAGTAATGCAACAGGAACGGATGGTGGAGCAGGAACAGGAGGATTAATAGGAAGTCTTTCTGGCGGAACATCTAGTGTGCCAGTTATGATTAGCAAATCATATGCTTCTGGCAGTGTTTCAGGAACACAGGACGTTGGAGGATTTGTTGGAGATATTACATCGCCAACTGTTGCAACTAGTTTTATAAATATTGAAAGATGTTATGCAACTGGCGATACAACTCTAAGTTCAGGCTATCAGTTAGGTGGGTTTATAGGAAAAGTACAAGGGAATAGTGTAAAAATAACAAATTGTTATGCGAGAGGGAATGTATCAAGCACATCTGTCACAAATACAACTGGTCTTGAGAGGACTGGAGGATTTGGTGGCTGGATTGGAGACACAACAGCAAGTACTTCGGCAAGTATCAGTTATTGTTATGCATCAGGGGATGTAACTAGTGCAAATACTAATATAAGCAATGCTAACAGTGGTATAGGAGGATTTGTTGGAGCGGTACCTAATGTAGCAACAGTAACAATTCAAAATTGTTTAGCAATGAATAACAAAGTAAGTGCTAGTGCACAGTATGGGAAAACAGGAAAATTTATTGGATATCGTTTGGGAGCATCACCAGTGTTTAATAGAAATTATGCTAATTCAGCAATGACAACAAATGGAACAGCTACACAAATAACAGTGGCAACACAATTAGATATAACAACTTATAACCTTACTGCAATGCTTTTAGCAAGTTTCTATACAACTGCTACAAACTGGACGGCAGCATGGGATACAACTATTTGGAATCTTACAAATGGAGCATTACCTACATTTGTACCGTAAAATTATAATTTTATCAAATTTTTCGTGAAATCTAAATTTGCGGAAGAATTAAATTCATATGCTAGAGTGTACACATTTGTAGCCCAGATGTCAATATCTAGCATTCTTTTTAAACTTTTATTTGTGTTCTTGTCTAAAAACTTTTTAGGCGAAGTAATAATACGTAACTGCTTATTTTCTTTAGCAATTTGAGACAATAAAAATTCACCATTTTTATTAAAGCCTAAAACTCTAATGTATGGTTTACTTTTAAAAGAGATTTCCATATCTTTTTTTGTAATGCCTAATATAGAATATAATAATATTCTAGCTATTCTAGTATGAGTATATCTTTTAGATTTTACAGCAAATATTAAATCCTTTACATTATTGCATGAATTTGCTGCATTTTTAATACTAAATTCAAGTCCTTCATTTACATCTGGTAAATTAGCTATATCGGCTATGGGCATTTTTCTTAAAGTAAACAAAATTTCTTTTTCAAGTGAATTAATTTCGTAGACACATTCACCATGTTCTAATTTAAATTTTAAAATTTTCACTACTTCAGCAGGCATAGTATTAATAACTTCATTTAGCCTGCCGTTTCTGACATATTCACGGATAGAAGTAGCACTTGTTATATTATCTTTTACGTGAATTTCGTTGTGATTTACAGCGGTTCTTTTTATTGTAATTGGTTTTATATTGCTTTTTTGTTGAACCAATGCCTTTATGTATTCTATTCCCAAAATATTATTTGGAGAAGATATAACGTTGGCATATTTTCTGATATTATTTAAATACAGCAATAAGGCTTTTTCACGGGCTTTTGGGAAAGAGTTTCCTTGGTTTAGTTCTCTATTTAACATAGTAACGTATTCTGTGGGTTGATCAATTAAAACTTGAGCGATATTATTTAGGATATGGATGTCGCCAGATTCACTACCAAAAGATAAAAAGTCAACAATTTTTAAATTATCTAAAATTTTTATAGCACCGCTTGCAAAGTTTTCAGCACTAGATAAATTATATAGTACTGGTAATTCAATAACTAAATCTATTCCACTTTTAATTGCCATTTCTGCTTTAGTCCATTTATCTATTAAAGAGGTGGTACCTCTTTGTCCAAAGTTTCCACCCATAACGCATATTGTAAAATCAGAGTTAGTAAGTTCTTTTGATTTTATTAAGTGTTGTAAGTGTCCATTATGGAATGGGCTATATTCAGCAATTATTCCTAATACATTACGTTTCATGGTTCCTCCCAAAAATTATTATAGAAAAAGACATTCGTTCTTAAAGAATAGTATTATTTTTTTTATAAAACATCCGCTTGAGGTGGTTAGTATATGCTTTTTAAAAAGCTACTCCAAGTCAAGGGGTAATCCGTATGCCTCAAAGGGCTGTCGTACGCTTTTTAAAAAGCATATACTAACCACCTCAAGCTACTTTGCTGAAAAGTGTTAACTTGTAATACCTCTAAGAGCTACTTATTCTTATTCTAATTTCATTTTTTATATATTTGTGATATAATATCACAAACATATAAAAAAAACAATAGGAGTGAGAAGATATGAAAAAAGTAGTAATATACACAGATGGAGCTTGTTCGGGGAATCCTGGTCCTGGAGGTTGGGGTGCAGTTTTAATGTATGAAAATGCAAAAAAAGAGGTTTCTGGAGGAAGTAAGGAAACCACAAATAATATAATGGAAATTACTGCAGTAGTTGAATCTTTGAAATTGTTAAAATACCCGTGTGAAGTCGAAGTTTATAGTGATAGTGCATATGTGGTAAACACATTTGAAAAAAACTGGCTAGAAAAATGGAAAAAAAATGGCTGGAAGAATTCAAAGAAAGAAGATGTGAAAAATAAGGAGTTATGGGAGAAATTAGATTCTTTATGCCAAATTCACAAAGTGAGCTTTATTAAAGTAAAAGGACATGCAGATAATGAGTTAAACAATCGTTGTGATGAATTAGCAAGAGGAGCGATTGGGTAATTTAAAGTTTTAATCGGAAATAAAAAAGGTTAACAAATACAAAAATTAGAATATAAAAGCGAGGGGTTTTATTATAAAACACCCTCGTTGGAAATTAGATATCTTTATTCTTTCTGTATTTTTCGAGAAGAGTGGCTTCTTCAGTAGATATTCTAGGTAAATCATCAGGGGAATTAGCGAACTTCCTTGTTAATTCAACGAATTCCTTATCAACAAAGACAAGGCAATTCCCATACCATTCATATTTACATTTTGAACAATGATAGCTATAGACACTAGAACGAATTGCTCCATCTACTTCATTAAACAACTCTGTTGTATCGACTTCAAAAGAACCGCATTTTGGACAATTCATAGGGTAGCCTCCGTTTTTTTTGCAGAGAATTCTGCATACTACAGATAATCAAATATGCATACATAATATCATATTTATTACAATAAATCAATAAAATACTTGACAAACTCAAAAAAATAGTGTAAAGTATAATAGCATTACAGAAGAGAGGTAACCATGGATAAAAATGTAGAAATAAGTATGCTTTGCCAAATATATGGTAAACTACTAACTAAAAAGCAATTTGAATATATAAACGACTACTACAACAATGACCTATCTCTATCTGAAATTGCAGAAAACAACAACATTACAAGACAAGCAGCAAGAGACAATCTAAAGAAAGGAGAACATAAGCTTTTTGAATTTGAAGAAAAGCTAAATATTATGAAAAAGACATTACAACAAGAACAAAAGATAGCAGAAATATTATATAAAATAACTAAAATAAAAGAAAAATCTTCAGACAAACAAGTGGCTCATATTTTAAATGAAGTAAAACATGAACTAAATTGTTTGGTGTAATAGACTAAAATCTAACAGTATAGAATAAAGTAGCCTTCAGAGGTTAGGGTATGTATTTTTAAAATGAAGCCCGACACCCCTGCTGGCCATGGAATCCCGCAGAGGCTTGGAGGGTTTATTTTAAAAATACATACCCTAACCTCTGAAGGAGGACGTCTTATTCGATACAAATAAGGAAGAATTGGAGGTATAAACAAAGCATGGCATTTGAAGGTTTAAGTGATAAACTCCAAAGTATAACACGAAAGTTAAGAGGCAAGGCGAGAATTTCAGAATCAGATTTAAAAGAAGTTTTACGAGAAGTTAAGCTTGCCCTTTTAGAAGCAGATGTTAATTACAAAATAGTTAAAGAATTTGTAAGCAAAGTTGAAGAAAAAGCACTAGGAGAAGATGTTTTGAAATCATTAACTCCGGGACAACAAGTAGTAAAAATAGTTAAAGATGAGTTAGAAATACTTCTAGGTGGAGAAACAAGCAAAATTAACTTTACACCAAATCCGCCAACAATAATAATGCTCATAGGCTTACAAGGTTCAGGAAAAACAACAACAGCTGGAAAACTTGCAAACCTATTAAGAAAACAAGGCAAAAAGCCACTACTTGTCGCATGCGATGTATATAGACCTGCAGCAATTAAGCAATTACAAGTAGTTGGCTCACAATTGAATATACCAGTTTATAGTAACGAAAATACAAAAGATGTTCCATTAATAGCTAAACAAGCTTTGAGTATGGCAATTTCAAAATTATACGACTGTATAATACTAGATACAGCAGGACGTTTACACATTGACGAAGAACTAATGCAAGAGTTAAAAAACATTAAAACAAATGTGAAACCACACGAAATATTGCTTGTAGTAGATGCTATGACAGGGCAAGATGCAGTAAATGTAGCAGAAAGTTTTAATCAAAATTTAGGGATAGATGGCATAATACTAACAAAGCTAGATGGAGATACAAGAGGTGGAGCAGCATTATCGGTAAAACAAATTACAGGTAGACCTATAAAATTTGTTGGAACTGGTGAAAAATTAAGTGACTTGGAAGTATTTTATCCAGATAGAATGGTATCTAGAATACTAGGAATGGGCGATGTACTTTCAATTATAGAAAAGGCAGAAGAATCATTTGACTTAGAAGAAGCGGAAAAGCTTGAAGCACAACTAAAGAAAGAAACATATGATTTAGATGATTATTTAGTACAACTTAGACAAATGAAAAAAATGGGTTCGTTTTCATCAATTTTAAAAATGATACCAGGTTTAAGTCAGTTGAAAGATGTAAAAATTGATGAAAAAGAATTCGAAAAAATAGAAGCAATTATCTGTTCAATGACGAAGGAAGAGCGAAAGAAACCACATATTTTAAATGGTAAAAGAAGAAGTAGAATAGCGAGTGGCAGTGGGACTAAAATTCAAGATATAAATAAATTTATGAACTCTTTTGAAGAAACACAAAAAATGATGAAAAAAATGAAAAATGAAAAATCTATGAAGAATGCATTTAAAGGACTAGATATGGATGCATTGAAAAATATGAAAATGTAAAAAATAAATGTCATCCTGAACCCTTCTTACAAAGCCTTTCTATGAAGGATTTCCTAAAGAATATGGGATTCTTCGCAAGTAAAGTCTTTGTAGATAGGCTCAGAATGACAATTACAAAGGGGTGAAAGTATGGTAAAAATAAGATTAAAAAGAGTTGGCGCAAAAAAAGCACCATTCTACAACATAGTAATAGCAGATTCTAGAACAGCTAGAAATGGGAAAATAATAGAAGAAATTGGATACTATAATCCAATGACAAATCCAGCTGAAATTAAAATAGATTTAGAAAAGGTAGAAAAATGGATTAAGAATGGAGCAAAACCAACAGACACAGTAAGGTATTTGATAGACAAGTCAAAAGTTGGAGAGCAGAAGGCGTAAAAGTAAAGGTTCATGATTGAACCCAAGGAGGATAATTATGAAAGAACTTTTAGAAACAATAATAAAGTATTTAGTAGAGTTTCCAGATAAAGTTACAATAACTGAAAAAAACGAAAATCAGATTACCGTTTTTGAAGTAAGAGTAGCGTCAGAAGACATGGGAAGAGTTATAGGAAGAGAAGGGCAAATTGCTAGATCAATAAGAACATTAATGAAATCAGTTGCTACTAAACAAAAAACAAGAATTTCTGTAGAATTTGTTGATTAAGGTGAATATATGCAAGAATATTTTGAAATTGGTCAAATAGTTAATACCATTGGCATAAAAGGATTTGTGAAAGTTGTTCCTTTTACAGATAACGTAAAAAGGTTTGACGATTTAAAATCTGTTTTAATAGTAAGAAACGAAAAAACAGAAGAGTATCTAATTGAAGAAGTAAAGTATTACAAACACTTGGTACAAATAAAGTTTAAAGGCATTGATGATATAAACGAAGCAGAAAAATTTAAAGGTGCTTACTTAAAAATTCATCGAAAAGATGCGGTAAAGCTACCGTTAGATTCATACTTTATAGCAGATTTAATAGGGTTAGAGGTATATACAAACCAGAACGAATATTTTGGCAAAGTAGAAGATATTTTTTCAACAAAAAGTAATGATGTATACGTTATTAAAAATGAACTTGGAAAACAAATTCTAATACCAGCAATAAAAACAGTAATTAAAGAAATTAGCATAGAAAAGAAACGTATTATAATTAATGTAATTGAAGGGTTGATATGAAATTTGATGTATTAACACTTTTTCCAGAAATGTTCGAACCTATTAAACAAAGTATAATAGGAAGAGCTGAACAAAAAGGAAAAATAGAAATAAGTTTAATAAATATTAGAGATTTTTCTAAAAATAAACATAAAAAAGTAGACGATTATCCTTATGGTGGTGGTTCTGGAATGGTAATAGCACCAGACGTTGTATATGAATCATATATGTCAATTAAAGATAAGGAAAAAGCAAAGGTTATATACTTAACGCCAAAAGGAAGTACTTTAACACAAAACAAGGTAAAAAGTTTAAGTAAAGAAAATCATTTAATTTTGTTATGTGGACATTATGAAGGTATAGATGAAAGGGTATTAGAAGAAATTGTAGATGAAGAAATTTCAATAGGCGATTATGTATTAACTGGAGGAGAAATACCAGCAATGGTATTAATTGATACAATTAGCAGATACATAGATGGGGTATTAAATGAAAGTTCAACTACAGAGGAATCATTTTCAAATGACTTATTAGAATACCCGCAATATACAAGACCAGAAGTATTTTTAGATAAAAAGGTACCGGATGTATTATTATCTGGTCACCATGAAAATATAAAAAAATGGAGGCAAGAAAAAGCCTTAGAACAAACCAAGTTAAAACGCCCAGATTTATTAAAGTAGGGGCACATGATTGTGCCCACGATGTAGGGGCGGATTCCATATCCGCCCAATGTATGGGTTGTAGGGGTGCATGATTGCACCAGAAAGGACAAACAAATGGATATTATAAAATCTATTGAACATGAACAGTTAAAATCAAAAATACCAAATTTGAAAATTGGTGATACTGTTAAAGTTTCTGTTAAAATTAAAGAAGGTAACAGAGAAAGAATTCAAGTATTTGAAGGAATTATTATTAAAAAACAAGGTGGAGGAGTAAATGCTACATTTACAGTAAGAAAAATTTCTTATGGTGTGGGTGTTGAAAAAACATTTTTACTACATTCTCCATTAATGGAAAAGGTAGAAGTAGTTAGAGTTGGTAAGGCAAGACGTGCTAAACTACTTTATTTAAGAAAGAGATTAGGCAAGGCTGCTAAAACCAAAGAAAAGGCAGGAGCAAGAATTGAAACTAAGGAAATAACATTAAAAGAAGAAATATTTGTACCAGAAGAAGGTGTAGCAGAAGAAGCTACCGCTGAAGAAGTTGCGGAAGTTGCAGAAACAGTGGCGGAAAAGGAAGCAAAAGAAGTTGAAGTAACTGAAGGTGCTAAAACGGTTGAAGAAACCAAAGTAGCAAAGACAACTGAAGAAGCAAAAGTAGATGAAGTGAAAGATGAATCTGTGGCAACTGAAAAAACTGTTGAAATTCCACCAGTTGAAGAAGTAGCTGAGTTAAGACAACAAGCTGAAGAAGTGGCAGAAGCAGTTAAAAAGGAAACTGAAGATACAACAACTGAAAAAGCCATAGAAGAAGTCAAAGAAGAGTCAGCAACAGAGAAAGACGATGAAGCAGTAGCACCAGAATCTGGAGCACCAACTGGAGAAAAAGTAATTCAAGAAGTAGTAGATACCGTAAGTGAAGAAAAAGTAGAGACAGCAACGGAAGTAGCAGATGAGGAGAAGAAGTAAGTTTTGCAAATAAAATAAGAGAGCTTCATGTGGAACCCACAAGCTCTCTTTTATTGGGACTTAGAACAAATATTTGAATATTAGACTTCTTTCGAAATCCATGTGGATTTCAGGCATTGTCATTCTGAGCCTTACTTCGTAGCCAAACTTACGAAGAATCTTACTTTATCTATTTTCAAACTTATACCGACCATTTAGTAATATTCTTCGTGAGCAAAGCTTTGTGGCAGCACTCAGAATGACACTTACTTGTTTTTTGTAAGTATATCACATTTTATGTTTCGAAAGAAGTCTATTATTTCAAATTTGTTTATTAAATTTTTTTTCTACAAATTTAATAAAATCTATTATTTCTTCTTTAGCTTCTTTTGGTAATTTCTGGTATGCGTCTTTAGACATGACTGTTTTTAGCAGGTCATCAGGAACATCATTATTGTTTTCTTTATTAATAGGAACATCATATCCCAGTAACCAGGGTTCGCTAACATTTAATGCCTCAGCTAATGTTGTTAAGTTATCTTGGCCTGCTTTAGCAACTCCTGCCAAGTATTTATTTATAAGTGTTTTATCTATTTTTGTTTTTCCCATTAAGTCTGTCTGTTTTATATTATTTAAACTCATTGCTTTCTTTAATCTATTAGCAAAACTTTCTATTAACAATTAATCACCTCCGAATGTGATATAAATATTATATACCAAAGTTGAATTATTTTCAAGTAAAACCAAATAAATTTAAAAAAATTGAAAAATTTTCAACAAAGTATTGACATTATTTTTTTATAGTATATAATAAGAATAGTTGAAAATAATTCAACAAAAAATTATATTAACAAAATATAAAAGTAACAAACTAAAAGACACTTATGATTAAATAAGACGGAAACTATTAAATTTTTTTAATTATAAAGTTGAAAAATGTTCAACTAATAAAAGTTTAGTTTAAAAACAAAGGAGGGAAAAATGTGAGTGCCATATTATTTATATTATTGATAATTATAATCATAGTTTTTATCTTAAAACACATTGTGTTAACTGGAAAAAACGCAGTACTTAGTGCAATACTTACAGTTAAATGTGAACAAGAGCTTGAATATGGGAAAAGATTAATTGCAATAAACGAAATAGCAATAAGTAATACATATAATAATGAAAAACTGGCTTTAAGAAAAATAAAAGAACTATCTAATGTTAATTAAAAAAAATAAGATAAGGGGGGAATGTTCATGACCAAAGAAGATTTAAAAGAGTATAAAAACACTCAAAAATGGATAGAGGAAAGGCTTGAATATATAGAAGAATACAAAGCTAGAGTAGAAAAAGTTACACATATATTGTTAGATGGACCGAGTCGGTAAAGGTGGAATTTCAGATAGAATGGCGGAGGAGATAGCAAAATTAAATGATTTTATACAGGAATTATTAGAAATTATATTAACTGAACAAGAAAAGCAAAAAGTGATATTAGAACAATTAAACAAACTGGAAGAACCATATAGGTTATTATTGGATAAAGCATATATACGAGGAAAAAGTTTAGTAGATGTTTCTGAGGAAATGGGCTATGGATATAAACATATAGGCAGAATTAATAGAATAGCATTAGGGTTATTTGATAAATTAGATAAAGAAGTCCTAAAAAGTCCTAGCATGTCCTAAATAAAATATGCTATAAATAAAATAACGATAATTAAAAAATCGATTAAAAAAATGAGAAAGGGGAAGAAATAGATGAAAGAAATAAATGATTTTGAAATAATTTATGACGTATTAAAAAGAATACATGACTTTATAGATGAAGAAGAATTTGATACAGAACAAATTAGTTATGAAACATTGGAAATTTCAAAGGCTCGTTGGAATAATTATATTGAAGCATTAGTCGATGAAGGATATATAAAGGGCGTAATTATTGAGAAACAATTGGATGGCGATAAGATTATTGATGTATCGGAAATAAAACTCACATTAAAGGGTTTAAAATATTTAGACGAAAATTCAATAGAGCAAGAATCATAAAAAAGAAATAACTATTGCCCCAAAACCGTTATGGCATATAAACTGGCTGGAAAATACCCTTGTGAAATGGGATATAAACTTTCACGATTACTGGGAGACACCAGAGATAAAAACGTAAACTAGGAGGTCAAATGGAATTTCTAAAAGATATTCTAGGTGATGACTTGTACAAACAAGTTGCAAAAAAAATCAGTTCTTATAATTCTAAAAAAAGCAATAAAGATAACAAAGTAAAAATTGCAAATTTAGGGAGCGGTAAGTATATTAGCAAAGCTAAATATAAAGCCCTTGAAATAAAGTATAAAAAAATTATTTCAAGATTTATTAAAGAACAAAATAAACCCCCATATATATATATTTCAAATGATGGAAATAAAAATAAAACTGGGGTAAATGATTTTGTATGCATTATCAAAAAAAATTAAGAAGGAAATTAGAGTGAAAATACGAAATATTTTCATAATGAATTGTGCCTTCAAAGAAAGGAATGTAAATTAAAATGAGTGATGTAAAAGCAATGGGAACAACTTTAACAAAAGTAAAAAAAGGTACTGAATCTTCTGACTGGTTAATAGGTAGCTTAAATAAAATAGGAGAAATATCAATTGAAGTAGGAGAAATTGATGTAACTACTTTGGATAGTCCAAATGGGGCAAAAGAATTTATTTCTGGAGATATAACAGCTGGAGATTTTGCTTTAGGTGGCTATATAAAGAAACAAGAAGATCAACAAACAGTAGTAAAAATGATGGCTCTAATACAATCTGGAGATACTGAAAAGTGGAAAATAACATATTCTAATGGTACAAAAGAAGAATTTGACGGATTTGTAAAAGCATTTAAGTTAACAGAAGCAACAACAGATGGATTACTTGGGTTTGAAGCTACTTTAAAAATATCTGGTTTACCAGCATATTCAGTAGTACAATAATAGTAATAATAATAAGGGTGTTCTAGGATGTAAATTTGCGGACTGTCGAGGACGTCAGCCTTACGAAAATGTAGGGGTCAACGTCCTCGGCGACCCAAGAATAATAATTTTAGGACACCTTTTGCATTTATTATAGAAAATGAAAGGAAAATATAATTATGAAATTGAATTTAAAATATAATGCAAGTATAATTGACGAAATAGAAAAAACAAAAGGATTAACAATTGAAAACTGTATAGCAGATAATACAATAAACAATTTAGCCTTGTTTATTTCAAAGGGTTTGGTGGAAGGCGAAAAGCAAGGAACAAGCAGAAATCTAGCATTAAGTAAGATAGACGAGTATTTAAAAGAAAATGATAAGGATGATTTGTTATTAGATATAACAGAGCAATTAGTAAATGACGGTTTTTTATCAAGAGCGCTGGATGTTCAAGCAATGAGGGAACTGAAAGCGAAAAAAGCAAAAGAAGTAGTAGCACAGATGAAAAAGATGTAGAAAGCAATATAGAATTTTTTGGTGACAGATGGCGAAAATTAGAAGAAGAGGCAATTACTATTGGACTAAATCTTTTTTATTTTTGGAAATTAACGCCAAAACAATTTGAAAAACATATAAAAGCATTTAATAGGATTCAGAAAGAAGAAACTCAAAAATTAGATAGTTTAAATCATATTTTAGGACAGTATATGTATTTTGCATTTAATGATCCGAAACAATATCCCAAAAGACCTTTTTCATATGAAGAAGATGTTAAAGAAGAAAAAAACATGACGGACGATGAAATGCGAAATGTATTTGATTTATTTAGAACTAGAATGAAACAAAGTAAAGAAAAATAAAAAAACAAAGGCTAATTTAAGACGATTTCTTAAATTAGCCTAAAATGTTTCAAAAGTAGGAAAATCGTTGGTTAATTTTTAATTAGTCGAATTATTTTCATTCAGAAAATTTAATGCGTTTTGTAAAATTGGATCATTTGATTGATTATTACTTTGTATCGGATTTTGAGTTCTATTGGTATCATAGTAATCTAATAGTTCAATTATTTGCTCATTAGTTAGATTATTTTTATTTAACCAGTCTTTATATGCTGTCGAAAATGTTGTATTATTAAGTAAATCTACATCATTTTCAATACCTTCATCTCCCCAGTAATATTCAGTAGTATTTTTTAAAATATCATTGATTTTCCCAAATTCTAGTGTTTCATCAGCATCTTGAATTATAACATACTGTGCTTTATAATAACTATAATTGCTAGAACCAATATCAAACGTATAGCCATTATCCTCTAAATATTTTCTTATGTCTTGAGGGGTTTTCTCACTTTGTTTTCCGCAACCAGTTAATGTAAATAACATTAATATTGCAATTATTATTACTGCAACTATTGTTAATGTTTTTTTCA
This sequence comes from Oscillospiraceae bacterium, assembly GCA_009778695.1. Classification (GTDB taxonomy): domain Bacteria; phylum Bacillota; class Clostridia; order TANB77; family CAG-508; genus WRFS01. The sequence continues at coordinate 4,203 of WRFS01000004.1, read as the reverse complement.
TTTTAAATTTCTCCTTTCAATTTTATTCAATTATTGGTATTTGTAAAATAATATCATATATATAAAAAAATTTCAATATTAATATTGTTTGATAAAAAAATATATGATATATTTATAGAAAAGTAATAAACTTAATTATATGAGTACAAACATTGTGCTGTACTAATAACAAATACCAATCAAATAATAACAAAACCATTCTTTTAAAGAAAAAACAAGCAGTAATAGGTAAAATAATAGCAATAATATTTGCTGTTGCAAGAAATAATCAAAATTATGATAGAAAAAGAATAATAACATTAAAAATAAAAGAAGAACTAATGAAAGCAGCGTAAGTTTTACATGAAGATATATAAATTTTGTAGATGAGGTGGAATAAGGAGTTCGACTCCATTAGGTGACAATAAGCTACCCAGTATATGAGCATTTATGCTACTCCACTTTTTCTAATAAACAGAACGAAGGAATGTAAGGACACAAATAAATGTGATTCAGTAGGAAATGATAGGGTTAGTTAATTGGAATTATCTGCAAAAAACAAGTTGATAAAATAGTTGGTATAGCAACTAAATTATATATTTAACAATATTTTAAAAAAAATTAAACAAAGGGATAGGAGGGAAATAAAAGTGAAAACAATAGTTGAAAAGGACAAAGAAAGGTTTATACAAAAACTTATTGGTGGTGATTTGCAAATTCTTATAGATACAAAAACGGGAGTGCAATATTTAAGTTGTATGACTATATACAAAGGTTGGGCAACAGCATTATTAGATGTGGATGGGAAACCACTAATAGATAATAGTTATAAAACAGAAGAAAAGGAGTAAGTTTTCAACTGTTTTTAACTAAACTTTAATGTAGATATAAAAATCTTGTATAAGCGAAAAAATATTTCGTTTATATAAGATTTTATTACATTATTTTTAAAAAACAAAAAAATGTCCTAAAAAGTCCTAGCATGTCCTAAATAAAATATGGTATATATATAATGACGATAATTAAAAAATTGATCACACATTTTAACCATTTTAAATAAATTTATATTAAAATATTGCTTGATAAAAGAGGATATGATATATTTATAAGAAGCTAATAAACTTAATGAAAGGAGTGTAGTAAAACTGAAACCAATAGTTAAAAAGGAAGAAGAAAGATTTATAAGTAAGGGCATTGGTGTTAGTATGAAAATTCTTACAGATACAAAAACAGGAGTACAATATTTACATTATTTATGTGGATATCAAGGCTGTCTAACAGTATTGTTAGATACGGACGGGAAACCATTAATAGATAATAGTTATAAAATAGAAGAAAAGGAGTGACTTTGTAACTATTTTTAACTAAACTTTAATGTAGATATAAGATATAAAAATCTTGTGTAAATAGGAAATGTTTCCGCTTATATAAGGTTTTTATTGCTTTGTTTTTTTAAATTATAAAGAAGTCCTAAAAGGTCCTAGCATGTCCTAAACAAAATATGGTATATATAAAATGACGATAATTAAAAAATTGATCACACATTTTAACCATTTTAAATAAATTTATATTAAAATATTGCTTGATAAAAGAGGATATGATATATTTATAAAAAGGTGATAAACGAAAGGGGCATAATGAAGATGAAAATAATAGAAATTAAAAAAGGCAGGTTTAGAAGAGAGAATATTTCGCTTGGATTTCAAATTCTTGTAGATACAGAAACAGGAGTACAATATTTAACTAGTAATAATAAATGGGCAACAGTATTATTAAATGTAGACGGGAAACCACTAATAGATAATAGTTATAGAACTGAAGAAAAGCAATAGATTCTCAGTGGTTTTCAACTAAAAATAATTTACAATTTAACAAAATATAAAAGATCTTGTGTAAACGGGGAATGTTTCCGCTTATATAGGTTTTTTATTGCTTTGTTTTTTAAATTAAAAAGAAGTCCTAAAATGTCCTAGCATGTCCTAAACAAAATATAGTATATATAAAATGAAGATAATTATAATATCATCAAAAAATTGAAAGGAGAACAAATAAATGGAAAGTGTAGACATAGGAAAACTAATAACTTCGTTTAGTGGCAGTGATATCATAGATTCACTAAAAGAACTAAATAAAGCAATGGGTGAATTAGTAAGAACTATAAGTAACAGTAAAACAGTGGTTATAGTTCTAGAAGAAATTAAGAAAGGAATAACTGAGTTAAAGAATGAGTTTAATGCAAAAGATATGTTTGATACAATAGGATTAGTAGCTGGTGTCGCCAGTGTGGCGGCAGCCTTTGTTACCGTCCAAAAAGCAGTAATGGAGTGCACAACAGCAGTAACATTGTTTGGTGTAACATTAAATGCAATTCAGGCAGGATTAATTATAGGAGCAATTGTTTTAGCGGTTGTTGGACTAGTTACTGCCATAACATCTCTTGTAAGTTGGTTAGGAAAGGGCTCAAAGGAAGAACAAGCAATGGCAGAAGCAATGAAGGAAAAAGCGAAAGTTGCAAATGAGGTTAATGAAAGTTACAAAAATATGCAAAAATCTCAGCAAGATGCTATTGATAATGGTATGGCAGAAGTTGCCTATACACAAAAACTTAATGAAGAGTTACAAACTTTAGCAGATAAAGACGGTATTGTAGCAGACAAAGATAAGGCTAGAGCTGAATTTATTTTAGGTGAGTTAAATAATGCTTTAGGCACTGAATCTAAAATGATTGGGAATCAAATACAAGATTATGAATTATTAAAAGACAAAATTGACGAGCAGATAGAACAGAAAAAATTACAAATTTTATTTGATGCAAGAGAAGCTGAATATAGGGAAGCCATTATAAATCAATCTAAAGCAAAAAAAGAAATGACTCAAGCTGAAATGGATCTTGACAATGCCAGGGCTAATCTGGAAAAGAATAATAATAAGGCTACTAGAGAAGCTTATGAATCAGCAATGGAAGCTTATCAAAGCCGCAGTGACACATACGAAAGGACAACAAGGGATATTTCCAGATATGAGTCAGCTATGGTTGCCAACTTAGAAGGGGATAGCCAAAAAGCAATGACAATCCTGCAAGCTGATATGGATGGTTATGTTACACGCAAAGATATTGCTCAGTTAAGTTCAGAGGAACAAAATAGAATATTAAAGCAACAATATGAAGATGCAGCAAGAATCTTAGAAGAAAAAGAATTACTTCGTAGCAAAAAAAAGAAAATGGTAAGCGATGAAGAAATAAACGAAGCAAAAAAACATGCTGAAGATATGTATAGGGAATACATGAGGCTAGGACAAAGTATGGTAGATGGTGCATCTGATGGAATTGATAGTCACAGTGGGACATTCAGAACAACTTCTGATAATATTTTTATTACAGGTCCGATTAGGCAAATTGAAAGGGATTTAGAAATACAATCACCTTCAAAGGTATTCGCTAGAATAGGAAAAAATATTGTTGATGGAGCTTCAGAAGGAATTAGCAATAATAGGCAAAGTTTCATAAGTAAAACAACTGGTCTTTTCAGTAGTGCTATAAGTAGTGTAAAAAGTGCATTGGGAATAAGTTCACCTTCAAAAGTATTTGCTATGATTGGAGAAAATACGGCACTAGGATATATGCAAGGAATTGAAGATAATGCAGATAATGTTGTAGATAGTATGCAAAACATGATAGATGAAACCGTCAAAACAGCTGAAAGAGGTTCATACAGATTGGCAGATATAAATGGGTTATCAGACATTAATAGCACAATAACGTCTAGTATACAACATAAAGTAAATACCGAGGATGATGGATTAATAGATAAAATAAATGAACTTGCACAAAAAGATACCAATATATATTGTAAAGTTCAGCTCGGCGAAAACACAATATTCAACAAAATAATAGAAGGAATCAAACAAAAATCTTTTGAAAGAAATGAGGGGGTGTTTAGTGTATGACATACATGGGTGAATTAATAAAAATAAATGGAAGTGCACTTCCACAAATTGTCTCATATAAAGTAGGTCGTAATAAAAAGTGGAAGGACACAGGATGCAACATGGAAGGAGCACAAAGGTCAACATTAATAGGAATTTTTCCAGAAATAGAATTACAAATAGGAGTATTAAATCAAAGTCAATTATCAAGCTTGTGTCGAATATTAGACCAGGCTTTTTTTAATGTAGAATGGTTTGATTTAGGAACTGAAGGTACACACACAGCACAATATCAGG